>JALHDI010000311.1 GCA_022839045.1 Sporomusaceae bacterium | reverse complement strand
TCGTCTGCCTCGTCTTCTACCTCTGGACCGACAGCGCCCTCATGCTCGTCCTCGCCTACACCGCCTGCCTCCTCAACCTCTTCAACCTCATCCCCTGCGTCCCCCTCGACGGCGGCAAGATCGCCGCCGCCATCTCGCCCCGCATGTGGTGGCTCGGCAGCCTCGCCGCCGGGACGCTGTTTTTTTACACCCACAACCTCCTCATCCTCATCATCTTCGCCTTCTCCCTCAGCCAGCTGTGGAGAGGGGAGGGGGTGGACCCCAGCGCCCGCTACTACCACCTCGGCCTCGGCCAGCGGATCAAGGTCGCGCTCTGGTACTTCGGCCTCCTGGGGGTTCTCGGTGTTACCACCGTATACCTCGTCGAATTGTTGCGCTGATTATTTTGCGGCCGTTGATAAACCCCCATCTGCTGTGTACCCGCAAGGGGCAGGCCGCAGCTCTAGAGCGCTTCGCCCTCCGGGCATAAGCGATCACATCAACGCTAAAGCGTTGTGCGCCTGCTTATCCGGTGCACCTTGCATCTGGGGGTTCTGAACGGCCGTGGCGCATTCCAGGGGAACGTAAAAATTCCTCCCGACACAAATCGACTGACCGGACAATTTTGCGCAAGTAAGAAGGTTTTTCGGCAAAAAAGTCGAAAAATAGTTAGTTGGATGGACATGACTTAACAGTCCAAGCACAATCCGCAGCACGATTCTCACAAAGGGGGAATGGTATCCGTGATTCATATGGCTGGAATCTCGAAGATCTACAGCAACGGTTCTGTTGCCCTCTCCGACATCACCGTCGACATCGAAAAAGGCGACTTCGTATTTATCGTCGGTCCCAGCGGCGCCGGCAAATCTAGCTTCATAAAGCTTCTCTTCCGCGAAGAACTGCCCACCAGCGGCTCGCTGTACGTCAACGGCCGCAACGTCGCCGAACTGGAGCCGGCCGAGGTCCCCTACCTCAGGCGCGGCCTGGGCATCGTCTTCCAGGACTTCCGGCTGCTCCCCAACAAAACCGTCTACGATAACGTCGCCTTCGCCATGGAAGTCATCGAATCGCCGCGGCGCGAGATCCAGAAAAGGGTCCACCACGTCCTCGACCTCGTCGGCCTCCGCCACAAAGTCCGCGCCTACCCGGGGCACC
>JALHDI010000133.1:4538-14934 GCA_022839045.1 Sporomusaceae bacterium | reverse complement strand
GGAGATCCGGGCGACGGTGGCGTCGCTCAGGCTGGATACGATCGCGGCGGCCGGCTACGGGACTTCGCGCAGCCAGATGACGGAGGAGATCGAGGCCGCAAAGGTGAAGGTGAACTGGCAGGATGCCAAGGGCCCCGCGCAGACGATCAAGGCGGGGGACGTCATCTCGATGCGCGGCCGCGGCCGGGTCGAGGTGGTGGAGATTCTCGGCCAGACGAAGAAAGGCCGCACGAGCGTGTATTTGAAAAGGTTTATATAAGGGAGTGGCCTTCGTAATCCCCCTGTGATGCCGGCGGCAGGCTAAAAAGCTCCAGATGCTAGGCGCACCGAGGACGCGCAGCGACGCGTACTCGGATGTACGCTAGCAAGCGCCCGCAGGAGCAACAACAACGCAGATGGACTTTTTAGACGCCGCCCTAGAAAAAGGAGTGGAGTAATGCTGACACCGCTGGACATCCACAACAAAGAATTCAAGCGCGGCTTCCGCGGCTACGTCGAGGAAGAGGTGGACGCTTTCCTCGATGAGGTTGTCAAGGATTACGAGAAGCTGTACCGCGAGAACATCGAGCTGAAGGAGACGCTCGACCGGGTTAACAGCAAGCTGGAGCATTACCAGCACATGGAGAACACGCTCCACAGCACGCTGGTGATCGCCCAGGAGACGGCCGAGGAGGTCAAGCTGAACGCCCGCAAGGAGAGCGAGCTGCAGATCAAGGAGGCCGAGATCCGCGGCCAGAAGCTGGTGGAGGAGGCGATGTCGAAGGTCCGCCGCCTACACGGCGAGTATGAGGAACTGCAGAAGCAGTACCAGATTTACCGGACTCGGATGCGCACGCTGCTGCAGGCCCAGCTGGAGATGCTGCAAAAAGCGGAAGAGGACGATAACTAGCGGTGGATTTTTCGGCGCTGGATGTGAGAGAGGGGCCGGAGGGCGTGACCTTCAGGGTGCGGGTGCAGCCGCGCGCGTCGCGCTCTGCCGTCACGGGCCTGGCGGGGGATGCCGTCCGGGTGGCCTTGACGTCGCCGCCGGTTGAGGGCGCGGCCAACGCGGCCTGTACGGCGTTTTTCGCCGCTTTGCTGAAGGTGGCGAAGGGTCGGGTGAGCATCGTGGCCGGACTGAAGAGCCGCGATAAGACGGTGCGGGTGGCCGGCTTGGGCAAGGCGGCTCTTTTTGACGCGCTGGCGGCGGTAAAGTTTGACTAATTGCGACGCGGTCGTATATAATATTGTGCATACAGTATTCGCATAGAGTTAAGAGCGATGACGGAGAGAGTAGCCTATCTGTGTCCTTGCAGCGAGTCGGGGGCGGTGGAAGCCCGGCAGGACTGATGGGGCGAAGATCCCTCCCAAGCTGCGGACCGAAGGCAGTAGGCTCCGCCGCGTGACGGGCGTTAGACGTTTGGAGTGGCGTGAGCAAGTAGGGTGGTACCACGGGTTTAACCTCGTCCCTTTTAGGGCGAGGCTCTTTTTATTTGGGCGGCCGCCCAGCAGCGCCCATCTGCTTTGTTGCTCCTCGGATGGCCCACTCGACGTACGCACCCAAGTACGCCTTCGCGGGCCATCCTCCGGTGCGCCGCGCATCTGGGCACTTCTGAACGGCCGCAGCGAATGATAGTAGCAAGAGGACGAAGAGCGCCGGGGATTTATCTTTTAGTGTTTTATATTAAACGGAGGTGGCTGGATTGGATTACAGCAAGACGTTGAATTTACCGCAGACGGAGTTCCCGATGCGGGCGGGGCTGCCGGAGCGTGAGCCGGAGCTTTTGGCGTACTGGGAGAAGAACGATATTTACCGTAAGAAGCTGGCGGCTTCGAAGGGCAAGACGAAGTTCATCCTCCACGACGGGCCTCCTTACGCGAACGGCAGCATCCATATCGGCACGGCGCTGAATAAGGTGCTGAAGGATATCATCATCAAGTATAAGTCGCTCAGGGGCTACGACGCGCCGTACGTGCCGGGCTGGGATACGCACGGGATGCCGATCGAGCACGCGGCGATCAAGATTCTCGGCCTTAACCGCCATGAGCTGAAGGCTCTTGACCTCCGCCGCGAGTGCAGGCAGTACGCGCTGAAGTGCCTGGATATGCAGCGGGAGGATTTCAAGCGCCTGGGGGTGCAGGGGGACTGGGACAACCCGTACGTGACGCTCCGCCCGGAGTTCGAGGCCAAGCAGATCGGCGTTTTCGGGGCGATGGCGAAGAAGGGTTATATTTACAAGGGTTTGAAGTCGGTCTACTGGTGCACGACGTGCGAGACGGCGCTGGCCGAGGCGGAGATCGAGTATGCGGAGAAGAAGTCGCATTCGATTTACGTGAAGTTCCCGCTGGTGGACGATAAGGGCAATCTGCCGGTGGGGGTGGATGCCGCCAATGTGTATTGCGTGATCTGGACGACGACGCCGTGGACGCTGCCGGCGAACACGGGGATCGCGGTCCATCCGGAGTTCGAGTATGTGTGGGCCCAGTTCGGCAGCGAGGTGTATCTGATGGCGGCCGAACTGGTGAAGACGGTGGCCGCGGCGAACAACCTCGGCGAGTATACTCTGCTGGGCGAGCCGATGAAGGGCGAGATGCTGACGGGGATGCTGTTCGCCCACCCGTTCATCGACCGCGAGTCGCGGGTGGTCACCGGCGATTACGTGACGCTGGACGCCGGCACGGGCTGCGTGCACACCGCTCCCGGGCACGGGGTGGAGGACTTCGAGACGGGGGTCAAGTTCGGCCTGCCGATCATCAATCCGGTGGACCACGCCGGCAAGTTCACGGCCGAGGGCGGCATGTTCAAGGGGATGTTCGTGGAGGACGCGAACGTGCCGATCCTCAAGGAGGTGGCCGGTTGGGGCCTGCTGCTGGGCAAGGGGTCGCTCCGCCACCAGTACGCGCATTGCTGGCGGTGCAAGAGCCCGGTCATCTACCGGGCGACCGAGCAGTGGTTCGCGTCGGTGGAGGGCTTCCGCGAGGCGGCGCTGGCGGCGATCGCCGATGTACAGTGGATCCCGCCGTGGGGCGAGGAACGGATGCACAATATGGTGGCCGACCGCCAGGACTGGTGCATTTCCCGTCAGCGGGTGTGGGGCGTGCCGATCCCGATTTTCTACTGCAAGGGATGCGGCGAGCATGTGGTCAACGATACGACGATCGAAGCGGTGCAGGAGCTTTTCGCCCGCGAGGGGTCGGACGCGTGGTGGAAGTACGACGCGGCCGAGATCCTGCCGGCCGGCTTCAAGTGCCCGCACTGCGGCCACGGCGAGTTCCGCAAGGAGACGGATATCATGGACGTGTGGTTCGACAGCGGGTCGAGCTGGGCGGCGGTGGCCGAGGTGCGGCCGGAGCTGGAGTGGCCGACGTCGATGTATCTGGAGGGGAGCGACCAGCATCGCGGTTGGTTCCAGTCGTCGCTCTTAACGTCGGTGGCGACGCGCGGCCGGGCGCCTTACCGGTCGGTGCTGACCCACGGGTTCGTGGTGGACGGCGAGGGCCGGAAGATGTCGAAGTCGCTGGGCAACGTGATTTACCCGCAGGAGGTCATCAAGCAGTACGGGGCGGAGATCCTCCGGCTGTGGGTGGCGTCGGCCGATTACAAGACCGATATCCGCATTTCGAACGATATCCTGAAGCAATTGGCGGAGGTTTACCGCAAGATCCGCAACACCTTCCGCTTCATCCTCGGCAATCTGGCCGATTTCGACCCCGATAAGGACCGGGTCGAGTACGAGGAGCTGCTGGAGATCGACCGCTGGGCGCTGCTGCGCCTGGAGCAGGTGCGCCAGAAGGTGACGAAGGCGTACGACGATTACGAGTTCCACCTCCTGTATCATACGGTGCACAATTTCTGCACGGTCGACCTGTCGGCGTTCTACCTCGATATCCTCAAGGACCGCCTGTATACGTCGGTGCCGGGCACGGTGGAGCGGCGGGCGGCCCAGACGGCGATGTACGATATCCTGGTGACGCTGGTGGCGATGCTTTCGCCGGTGCTGTCGTTTACGACCGAGGAGGCCTGGCAGCATATGCCGAAGGCCAAAGGCATGCCGGAAAGCGTGCAGATGGTGCTGTGGCCGCAGGAGAGGCGCGACTGGCTGGACGCCGGCCTGGAGGCGAAGTGGGATAAGATTCTGGCGCTGCGCGGCGAGATTACGAAGGCACTGGAGAGCGCCCGCCGGGCGAAGACGATCGGCCATTCGCTGGACGCCGCGGTGGAGCTGTGGGCGGACGGCGACGATTACCGCCACCTGATGGCGGTGAAGGACGATCTGGCGACCATCCTGATCGTGTCGCAGGTGAAGGTGACGGAGGGGACCCAGAGAGCCCCGCAGGACGCGTACCGCGCCGAGGAACTGGCGCTGGCGGTGGCGGTGGTCCCGGCCGCGGGCGTGAAGTGCGAGCGGTGCTGGATGTATAGCGAGAGCGTCGGCTACGACGCCGACCACGCCGCGCTGTGCCCCAGGTGCGCGGCGGTCGTGAAGCAGCTGTAGAAGAAATAACCCCGGAGCGGAGGCTCCGGGGTTTCTCGTTTTTTTTGTGTATTTCTGGCAGGAGGATGGAAATGAATGCCGAATTATGTCGAGTATTACGTGTGTACGGGAGGCTAGTATGGAAAAAGAGTATACGGCTGAAGAGGTGCTGGAGGCATTCAAAATAGTGGCTCCATATCTGGACGATGCTACCCCGCTGAGCCTGGGAGTGTCGGTGGTGAAGGACGGGACTATTATCGCGTACTCCGCAGGCGGGGGCCTCGACCTCAAGTATAATGCCGGTGAGACGATGAAGGGCAAAGTGTCCGCCGAGGCGATGGAAAAAAGGCGGCGGATCGTCCGCCTGGTCCCGCAGGAGAAGTCGGCCCACGGGGTGGCTTATGTGGTCTGCGCGCTGCCGATCGTGGACGGGGACAGGACGGCCGGGGTCGTGACGACGACCGGGACGGTGGACGGTTATATGCGGCTGACGGGGGGAGCGGCGAAGCTGTCCCAGTCTTCGGAGACGATGAACGCCAATCTGGAGGAGCTGGCGGCGAAATCGAGCGAGCTTTCAACGGCCAGCAAGAGGTTGGAGGAACTTAGCGGCGAGTTGCTGAAGTTCACCAAGGAGACGGACGAAATCGTGAGCTTTATCCGCAACGTGGCCGAACAGACCAACCTGCTGGGGCTCAACGCCGCCATCGAGGCGGCGCGGGTCGGCGAGATGGGCCGGGGCTTCGGGGTGGTGGCCGAGGAGGTGCGGAAGTTGGCCGGGGTGAGCGCCGAGTCGGTGAAGAGCATCACGGCGTCGCTGAAACGCATCCAGGACGGCGTGGGCAACCTCGGCGGCATGGTGGACGATATCGACGCGAATATCGTCGATCAGGCGTCCTCCGTTCAGGAGATCGCGAAGGAGAGCGAGCAGCTGACCACGCTCGCCCGGGATCTGCAGGATGCGTCGCTGAAGATGTACCAGTTCACGGAGGATTAATAAACAGACGATTATTGAAAAACCGGGGCGGAGGCCCCGGTTTTTGGTTTTGGGGGAATAGTGTTGACGGGGGAGGGGATTCGAGGCTATAATTGGAAAAATTGCCCTGCGGAGAGGAGGAGGGAAAGATGTCCTCGCGGAGTGGATATGAGGCTAACCTGTGGAAGCTGATGGGCATCCGCCTGCTGTTCTGGATGCATTTTTTCGCGGCGGTGATGATCCCCTTTTTCACCGAGTGGGGCGGGCTGAAGCTGTCCGAGGTGCTGTTTCTGAACTCGTGGTTCATGCTGTGGAATTTCCTCCTTGAGGTGCCGACCGGGACGGTGGCGGACTTCCTCGGCCGCAGGGCGTCGCTGATGGCGGGGAGCGCCATCGCGGCGGCGGCGGCGCTGTTATACGTGAGCAAGCCTGATTTCCACGTTTTCCTGGCGGCGGAGGTGGTGTTCGCCGCGGCGTATACGCTCCATTCGGGGGCGGACGAGGCGCTGGCCTACGACAGCCTGAAGGCGGCGGGGCTGGAGAGCGGCGCGAAACGGACGCTGGCGGCGATGGAGTCGTTCAAGCTCGGGGGCGTTGTCGCCGGGACGGTCGCAGGCGGGTTCATCGCCGGGTATTTCGGGTTCGACGCGCCGATGCGGTTCTATGTGTTGCCGGCGCTGGCGGCGTTCGCGCTGGCCTGTACGCTCCGGGAGCCGCCGGTGCGGGAGGCGGGCGCGCCCCGACCGGGTTATACGGCCATCCTCCGCGAGGGGGGACGGTTTTTCGCGACCAACCCGGTGCTGCTGGTGCTGACGGCGGAGTTGGCCGTGACCAACGCGCTGGCGTGGGGGCTGATATGGCTCTTTCAGCCGCTGCTGGCCGCGGCCGGCCTGCCGGTGGCTTACTACGGCGTGGTTCACGCGGCGGCCTGTTTCGGGCAGATTGCGTTTTTGAGCAATGTGGAGCGGCTGGAGGGGCTGCTGGGGTCGAAGCGGCGGTTGCTGACGACGTCGGTGCTAATAGCGGGCGGGGCGTTCGTGCTACTGGGGTCGGTTTCACTTTCAGTCTGCCGCGGGTGCCGATCTTCAGCGCGTATATGAACAGGCACATCCCGTCCGACAAGCGGGCGACGGTGCTGTCGGCGACGTCGATGTGCCGGACGCTGGCGATCGTGGCGGTCAATCCGCTCATCGGACTGCTGGCGGACTGGTCGGTGGCGAATACGATGATTATTCTCGGCGCGGGGCTCATCGCCGGGGGGGTGTTTTCGCGGATCGAGGAGAAGTATCTGGAAGGATGAAACCGGGGCTGCGGCCCCGGTTTTTGGTTTGTAAGGAAGCTTATGAGGATGTGGGTCAGTAGCCGGGCGGGTAGTAGCAGGCGTGGGGGTCGGCGAGGAGGTCTTCCTTGGCGGGCGGGGTGATGACGTAGCCGGGCGCGGTGGCGGGATCGTGCGAATCCGCGAGGCCGGTGCCGGTGACGAAGCGGATGTCGGGCATTTTGACTGCACCCCTTTGTGAGTGTGATGGGATTAGTATGCGCAATAGGCGGTGTTTTGGTGCGAAGTTTGGCTATGTTAACAGATACAAATGCTGTCGGAGGACGGCGCAGAAGGGCTTGCAGCCCATTTTTGCGACTAATATCGAAAATGGAGCGGTTTTGGGGATGCTGAGCCTTGTAGTGTAAGGATCGGGGGATGATGGCGGCGGGAGGACGGGGGGTAGAAGGGGCGGCGCGGGGGAAAAATGCCGGCCGGGCGGATTACACTCCGTATGAAAAAATCGCCGCTGGGAGGTCAAAATGTAAATGGGACTACAGACTCCGGCGGATATATTGGTATATTGTGGTGACAAGGAGGGAGATGCCGTGAAGATTACCCGTAAAGAGGATTTGCAGGTCGATCTGCTGATTATCGGCGGCGGGACCGCCGGCCCGATGGCGGCGCTGAAGGCGAAGAAGAAGAATCCCGCCCTGTCGGTGCTGATCGTCGATAAGGCGACGGTCCGCCGCGGCGGCTCGATCTGCCGGGGGATGGATGCGTTCAACAATGTTACCGTGCCCGGCGTGGCGACGGTGCAGGAGTATGTCGATTCAATCGAATTGATGAGCGACGGGATCGCCGACCCCAATATCAGCCGGGTGGTGGCGGAGAAGAGTTTCGCCATTCTCCGCGAGCTGGAGGACTGGGGGGTGGCGACATTCCCGCGCGACGAGAACGGGTATTACATGGTGCAGAAGTTTCACCCGAAGGGCGCTTTTCTGGCGGAGATGCGCGGCGATATCAAGCCGGCGATGGCGAAGCTGCTGGAGGAGCACGGGGTGAAGGTGCTGAACCGGACGATGGCCACCCGCATTTTCACGGCCGGCGGCCGGGTGACGGGGGCGGCGCTGTTCAATATCCGCAGCGGCGTTTTCCAGGTGTGCACCGCGAAGGCGGTTATTCTCTGCACCGGCGGGCAGGGCCGGTTCGGCCTGCCGGATTCGGGCTATTTGTTCGGCACGTTCGACTGCCCGTACAACGCCGGCGAGGGGTACGCGATGGTGTACCATGCCGGCGGCGAGTTGGCCAATATGGAGTATAACGATGTTTCGCCGATGCTGAAGGATTACGAGGGTCCCGGACATTCGACCTTCATCCGCCACGGCGGGTATCTGGTGAATTCGCTCGGCGAACGGTTCATGACGAAGTATTCGCCCGAGTTTCTCGAACGGGCCCCTTCGGGGGTGCGCGAACAGGCGATGCGCACCGAGCTTAAGGAGGGGCGCGGGCCGATCTATTACGATCTCCGCCATCTGCCGGCGGAGACGATCGAACTTATCAAGGAGGGCATTTTCGCCGCCGAGCGCCCGACGGAGAAGGAGTTTTTCGCTCTCAAGGGCATCGATATCGGCCGCGACCTGATCGAACTGACGCTGTCCGGGCCGAACATGTGCGGCGGGCACGGGCCGACGGGGGCGCTGGTGGGCGTCAACGCGGAGACGGCGGTGCGCAATCTTTATGCCGCCGGCGATGTTGCCTCCACCGGGTGGGGGTTCGTTGGCGCGGCGTGGGTATTTGGAACGGTGGCCGCCGAGGACGCGGCCGGCCGGATGGACGGCCTGGCGTTCCAAGCTCCGGGCGATGAAGAGGCGGCGCGCGAGCTGGCGCGGCTGGCGGCGCCGCTCGACCGGGAGGATGGCTATGACCCCGAGGAGATGGAGTATAAGGTCAGGCGGATGATCAAGCCTCACCTGACGTCGCCGAAGAACGAGGCCAGACTTACGGCGGCGCTCGGCGCCGTGGAGCGGTTCCGGGAGGATATGGGCAGGGTGAGGGCCCGCGATTACCACGAGGTGATGAAGGTCGTGGAGGTCGAGGCGATCATCGACACGCTGGAGATGGCCGTGCGCGCGTCGCTGGCCCGCAGGGAGAGCCGCTGGGGCTACGGCCACTACCGGCTCGATTACCCCGAGAAGGCCCCGGCCTGGGAAAAAAAATACGCCGTGGTGGCGAAGGATGAGGCGACCGGCGGGATGGCCGTTTGTGCCAGGCCGGTGCCGGCCTACCGGGAGTAACGGCGCGAAAGGAGTGGTATTGTGGGTGTAAAGGTGGACAAGGATAGGTGCATCGGCTGCGGGCGGTGCGCTGAGGAGTGCCCGGGCGACGTTATCCATATGGACCCGCAAAAGAAGCGCCCTTACAACAAGTATAAGAACGACTGCTGGTACTGCGGCGTGTGCGAGCTGGAGTGCCCCGTGGGCGCCGCGAAAATGGAGTTCCCCTGCCTGATCGTGTAGTGCTCGTATATTATTTGCGTGAGGAGGACCGTGGATGAACAGCGTTGATAAAAAACCTTCGCTTTGGCTGGCCGGTTTGTCGTTCGCAATCCCGGTGGCGGTTATTCTCTACGGGACGGCGGTGCTGAAGGTCGGCGCGATTCTGCCGCTGGTGCTGGCGACAGCTATCGTCTGCTGTTTCGGGGCGGCGTTAGGCTATTCGTGGAACGAGATGGAGAAGGGGATGTTCGATGCTATCGCCAGGGTGCTGGTGGCGATTCTTATCTTGGTCGCGGTGGGGATGCTGATCGGCGCCTGGATGCTCGCCGGGACGATTCCGACGATTATTTACTGGGGCCTTACGCTCATTTCCCCCAGCAGTTTCCTGATGACGTCGTTCCTGCTGTGCGTGATCGCGTCGACGGCCACCGGTACGTCCTTCGGGACGATAGGCACGGTGGGGGTGGCGCTGGCGGGCGTGGGCCAGGCGCTCGGCTATCCGCTGCCGATGGTGGTTGGCTCGATCGTGGCTGGCGCGTATTTCGGCGACAAGATGTCCCCGGTGTCGGATTCGACCAATATAACGGCGTCGGTGTGCGAAGTGGATCTTTTCTCGCACATCGCTTCGATGATGTGGACGACGGTCCCGGCGGCCGTGGTTTCGGCAATTATTTATATGGTGATGGGCATGCAGCACACCGGCGCGGGGACGGAGGGCAACATACCGGTGATTCTGGAGGCGATCGCCGGCAAGTTCAATCTTTCGCTGTGGACGCTGCTGCCGCCGGCGGTGCTGATGGTGCTGGCCTACCGGCGCATGCCGGCGGTGCCGCTGCTGTTCTTCTGCGTGGCCGTGGGCCTGGTGACGGCCTGGGCGCTGCAGGGGAGCTCGGTGAAGGAGATGATCCAGGCGGTGACAGCAGGCTACAAGGCGAACACCGGTGTGAAGCAGGTGGACGCGCTGTTAAGCCGCGGCGGGTTGAACAGCATCATGGGCACGCTGGTGCTGCTGATCAGCGGGGTGGCGTTCGGGGGCGTGCTGGAGAAGATCCGAACGCTGGAAGTGCTGATCGACGCCGCCGCCCGCTGGGCGACCAATACGGGCCGCCTGGTGGTTTCCGTGCTGGCGGCAGGCTATATCATGCTGCTGGGGACGGGCAGCCAGATGGTGGCGGTGATTATCCCCGGCCGGGCGTTCGTGCCGGTGTTCCGG
>JALHDI010000133.1:0-4508 GCA_022839045.1 Sporomusaceae bacterium | reverse complement strand
ATCAGCCTAAGGGTGCTGTCGCGGACGTGCGAGGACGGCGGCACGCTCGGTTGTCCGCTGATTCCCTGGAGCGTGCACGCGTTTTATATCTTGGCGGTTCTCGGCGTGAGCGCGTACGAGTTCGCCCCGTATGCACTGCTGAACTGGATCGTGCCGGTGTTTTCGATTCTGCTGGCTTATACCGGCATCGGCATCTGGCGTTCCGACGGCAGCCCGGTCCGCGGGCCGGGAAAGACGATGACGGACGGGCGGTAGGGGGATTATTCCCCTGCGGCCAGCGACTGCAGTTTTTCGACGCTTTTGACGACAATGTGATGGTTTTTGATGTCGAGGATGCCGTCGAGCTTCAACGCCCGTACCGACTGGTTTACGGTTACGCGGTGCAGGCCGAGGACGGCGGCGATATCCTCTTGCGTGATGGGCAGGGAGTTACTCCCTGCCTTTTGTTTTGTCTGATAGAGAAGGTAGATGAGTTTGGCGACTCTGATGACCGGTTTGCAGAACAGAGAGTCTTCGATCTGGCAGGAAAGGATGTGGACCTTGCGGGTAAGGATGGTGATGAGCGCCTGGGCGAGGTTGGGGCGGCTTGTCAACAGTTCGTCCAGCAATTCCCTGGGGAAGAGGTATATCTCGCAGTCGGTGACCGCCTGGAAGAGATAGGCGCACGGCTTGCGGTTGAAGAGGGGCGTTTCGCCGAACACGCTGCCGGCGGCCAGGAACCAGAGGGTTTTCTGCTGCCCGTCGCTGCCGACGGCCAGGGTTTTTAGCTCGCCGCTCCGTAAATAATAGAGGTGTTCGAGGATCTGGCCGGATTGGATGACAAATTCGTTTTTGCGGTAGGTCCGCCTGATGGCCAGCGTCAGGACGTCTTCCCAGGGGGAGGGGGCGGCGGCGTCGATCCAGGGAAGGGAGAGGATGGCGAATTCGGGGGAAGTTGCACCTGCAGGCACGGTCTTTCCTTCTCTCATGTTTGATCGGGTGTAAATATATTGATATTTCGGTGGAAAGGGCGTCGTTCCTTTAGCGGGAAAAAGAGAATTTGCCGGCCGGCAAGCAGGCGCGGCGGCTCGGCTGACGCGGTATGAGGGCCTTATTTTTTGGGGCGGCGTGGAGATACTAGGCAATATGGGGGTATGCCGATGGCGCAGGATACTGGCAAGGCGGACGTGATCGCCGCCCAACTGGAGCGGCTGGCGCAGTATCTGGAAAAGATGAACGTGGCCGGTTACGTGGAGCTGATGCAGCGGCCGGCGCGGCTGCTGTTCCTGAATTTCGCCGCCGGGCTGGCGCGGGGACTGGGGATCGCGATCGGGGCGACGCTGATTTTCGCGCTGATGCTCGAGTTGATGCGCCGGGTTATTCTTTTGAATATCCCCGGTATCGGCGAATTTGTGGCCGAGGTTATGAGGATTGTGGAGGAGACGAACGGCAAGGGTCGATTTTAGGTTCGGGAGGAAGAGCAGTATGACGAAGGACGTTTTTGACGCGATGCGCGAGGCCCGCTCTGTCCGGCAGTTCACGACGGTGCCGGTGCCGGAGCCGACGCTGACGCGGCTGTTGGAGGCGGCGTGCTGGGCGCCGAGCGCCGGCAATCTGCAGCCGTGGTATTTTTATGTGGTGCAGAACGCCGATCTGAAGCGGCGGCTGGCGGAGGCGTGCCACGGCCAGCACCAGGTGGCGGAGGCGCCGACGGTGGTGGTGGTGATGGCCGACCCGGCAAGGGCGAACGAGCGCTATGGGGAGCGGGGCGCGCAGCTTTATTGCCTGCAGGATACGGCGGCGGCGACCCAGAATATGCTGCTGGCGGCAACGGGGCTGGGGATCGCGTCTTGCTGGGTGGGGGCGTTCGACGAGCGCCGGGTGCAGGAGCTGGTGGAGGCGCCGCCGTGCTTAAGGGCGGTGGCGATCGTTTGCCTGGGCTACAGTAACGAGCAGACTGGCGATGAGGCGAAGGAACGCCTGCGGGTGGCGGATGTGACGACGATTTTACATTAGGGGGGAATTGGCTTGGACCGGCAGATGCTGGAGCATTTCCGCGAGGATCTCGAGGATACGAAGGAGCGGTTGTTGAAGACGATTTCCCGCCTGGAGGAGACGGGGCTCGGCGATACGCTGAGCGATTCACTGGGCGAGCTGTCGGTGTATGATAACCACCCCGCGGATGTGGGCGACGCGGTGTTCGAGCGCGGCAAGGATGTGGCGCTGAGGGACAACGCCCATGTGCTGCTGGAGGAGGTGGAGGCGGCGCTGGACAAGATGGCGCGGGGGACGTACGGGGTGTGCGAGCATTGCGACCGGCCGATCGATGAAGACCGGCTGGAGGCGCTGCCGTGGGCGACCCACTGCATCGACTGCCAGCGGCGGGACGAGGTGGCCGATCCTACGCCGCGGCCGCTGGAGGAGGAGATTTTGGAGCCGCCTTTTCACCGCACGTTCCTGGATTCGGCGCGGTTCGACTTCGTGGGCTTCGACGGCGAGGACGCGCTGCAGGCGGCGCTGAAGTACGGGAGCTCGGATACGCCGCAGGATATCCCCGGGTCATACGATTACAAGGCGCTGTGGCCGAACAGCAACGAGCATCAGGGGATTGAGGACCGGACGGACGCCATCCCGAGCGCGGTGGCGGCCACGCGCGGCCGGAGGAACGCTGCCGCGGCCCGTGAAGCTGAAGAAGAGACCGAGTAGGGCGCTCGGTTTCTTTTTCTTACGGATTTCTTGCCGAATGCCGGCAGGATTTTGCCGTTACTGCGGATAAACTATGTTAGGACATCCGGGTAAAGGAGACAATAGCGTGAACGTTGTTTTGCGGAATTTTATCGTCAGTATCGCGACGGTGATTATCGGCGGGCTGGCGTTGTGGGCGAGCGAGCAGGGCGGCGACGGAGTGAATATCCCGTGGCTGCTGATGGTTGGCTTCGCGATCGGCTGCCTGGCGCTGTTTATGACGAATTGGGCCAGGCGGCGGAGCATGCCGAAGGACGCGAAGGGTCCGGCGGGCAAGAAGGGGCGCGGCAAATAGGGGCACATAGCGGCGCGGTGTTTGGCGAATGCTAGATTAGTTGCCCGCCGGTGGCACGTAGCGGCGGGCGGCGACTAATATATAGCGGAAGGCGAAGCTGGGGGGCGGCGCTGTATGGCCGAACCGACGTGCAGGAGCTTGTATTTGATGAAGGGATCGGTTTTGGCCGGCGCCGTGGCGGCGTATTTTTTCGTGCCAGGGGTGAGGGAGTTCGTGGCGACGGGTGTCGGCTATCTCCATCACCGCGATTTCGAGGGGCTGCGATTGTTTATCCTCGCGTACGGGGTGTGGGCGCCGGTGACGTCGATCGCGCTGATGACGGTGCAGTCGATGGTGCCGCTGGTGCCGGGCCTGGCGATCACGATTACGAATGCCTGGGTTTTCGGCTGGGAGTACGGGGCGCTGTATTCGTGGATCGGGGCGCTGGCGGGGGCCGTCCTCGATTTCGGCATCGCCCGCTGGTACGGGCGGCCGGTGGTGGAGAAGTTCGTGCGGCCGAAGTATCTCGATATGACCGACCAGTTTTTCAAGCGGCACGGGGTGCTGGCGGTGTTCGTGACCAGGCTGACGCCGGTTATCCCTTTCAAGGTGATCAGCTACGGGGCGGGACTGACGGCGATAACCCTCCAGCAGTATGTGCTGGCGACGGGTGTCGGGCAGACGCCGGCGATCGTGCTGTATTCGTTCCTGGGCCAGCACCTGACCCGCAGCATCCGCTGGGCGATCGTGATCACGACGCTGCTGATCCTGGCGAGTTTCCTGGTCTATTATTACCGCAACGAGATCGAGCAGCGGTTATTTTCCCATAAGGAATGATTTGCTGATTTTGTCCATGGTTTTTTTTCCATTCATTTGGTATAATATTTTCAGCGATGTTTCAGGAGGTGAAAAGTACTCATGTATGTAATCAGCAGCGAGTGCATCAAGTGCGGCGCATGCGCAGCGACCTGCCCGGTTGGCGCGATTACCGAGGGGGACGCTCAATACGTCATCGGCGACCAATGTGTCGATTGCGGCTCTTGCGCGGCGGTCTGCCCGGTGGGAGCTATCAGCCCTGGCCAGTAATAGGGGTCGTGTCGGAAGCGTAGCTGGGGGCTACGCTTCTTTACGTTACGGCAAAAATTGAGTATTATGGTTATGTCAAGGGAAAAAATATATCGGGGTATGGTATGAAAAAAACGATTGCTCTTATAGCGCACGACCGCAAGAAGCAGGAGATGCTCGCTTTCGTGGCCGCGCACCGCGAGGCGCTCGAAGGCTGCCAGCTGATCGCCACGGCGACTACCGGCGGCCTGGTGTCGCAGGAGACGGGGCTGGCGGTGAAGGCGTATCTGTCCGGCCCGCTGGGCGGCGATTTGCAGATCGGGGCGCTGATTGCCTGCCAGGCGGCCGATGCGGTTATTTTTCTCCGCGACCCGCTGACGGCCCAGCCGCACGAGCCCGATATCACGGCGTTGCTGAGGGTGTGCGACGTGCATAATGTGCCGGT
>JALHDI010000310.1 GCA_022839045.1 Sporomusaceae bacterium | reverse complement strand
CGTGAAGTCACCCTTGCCCACCGCAAAGCGGTCAGGCTCAGGCAGGCGATACGTCTCGATAGACGCATCAGCAGCGCCCTTGCCAATAGCCAGCGAAATGGCCGGCGCCTGGGCGTAGCTCCACTCCGAGGTGTCGATGTTGTTGGCGATGACGTAGCCGTACACATCCGCGCCAACCTGCGGCACCAGTACGCCGGAAACCGGCAACGCCGCTATGACCGCGTCAGTAAGCCTGTTGCCATCGCCGTCAACGATGATGCTCATCGGATGGATCGGCGAAGCGCCGAACATGACTTCGATCTTGTCGTTGATGCCGTCGTCATCGGAATCAGCCAAGGCAGGATGGCTGCCCCAGCCCTGCTCTTCCAGGTTGGTCAGGCCGTCGCCGTCCGGATCCTCATTGGCATCGGAAATGCCGTTGCCGTCGGTGTCGCGAATCGTCGGATTCGTGCCGGCCAAGTACTCATAGAGGTTGGTCAGGCCGTCGCCGTCGAGGTCCTCGTCAGCGTCATACGGGTTGTATGGGTCGAGGCCGTAGAGCGTCTCCCACCAGTCAGGCATGCCGTCGCCGTCAGTGTCAACATCCGAAGGAGTGACTGGGCTGATTTCAGCCGCAATCGCGGCGCCGAGCATCGGCTTGGCAGCGTTGAGCCAGCCGAGGTTCCAGTCATCCAGAGGCGAGGCGAAGTCCTGTGCCGTGACGCCGCCATCGTCAAAGAGGTAGTAGGCGACCAGGCCCTGGCTGAGCGTAGGCGTGGCCGGCAACGTCGAGGTCGACGATTGGAGGTAATCGCTGAAATCAGCCTTGGCAATGTTCCAGATGCGCACTGCGTCGACCGCGCCGACAAACCCGGCGCCGACCCGCACCCGGCTGACGCCGATGGTGTCAGCAACCGGCGTGACCCCAGCCACGCTCTTGACGCGCGGATTCTTATTGTCAACCAACACGGTGAGGCTCTGCTCCCCAGGGTTGTAGATGCCGCCGACATGCGACCAGGTGCCTTCAGCCAGGGCGACCGCAGCCTCGCAAGAGAGGATAGCCGGTGCTTCCGACCCGAACACAGCGCTGGTAAAGGCGACGTATGGCTTCCACGCATACTTGGGCGACGTGGCAGAGCCGGCGTTGACCGCCTTCAAGCCAAGCTCGTA
>JALHDI010000309.1 GCA_022839045.1 Sporomusaceae bacterium | reverse complement strand
CTCGACCGGCCGGCCGACGTCGGTGCCCATCGGCATCCCGGTCAGTTTAGTGGCCGACAGCGTGGTGAACTCCCCCATCCGGTCCAGGAAGTCTAGTCGCCTTTCCGGATATTCCAAGAGCCACTTTGTAGCGCAGCGGTTTTGCCCAGCATAGTCAAGCAACCTGTGTCCCCTCCCTTGGTTTTTTGCTTCTGCGCCGCCCGCTGCTTGTCGGCCCACCGGATACGCCGGTCCCACTCTTTGTTGATAGGTAGCATGTTCACTAGTGCGTCCTCCCCCGTTAGGCAGCCTTTATTTTCTGAACCTCGCAGATTCGCGATCGGACCGCAGCCATCAGGGCGTCTTGCCCGGTGGCTTTATTTTGTAACGCCTTCATCACATCTTCATCGACTGTGCCGGCGGCGACAAGATGGTGGACAATGACAGACTTTGTCTGCCCCTGCCGGTCCAGCCTCGCGTTCGCCTGCTCGTACAGCTCCAGCGACCAGGTCAAGCCGAACCAGACGATGATGTTCCCGCCAGCCTGCAAGTTTAGCCCGTGCCCAGCGGAGGCAGGATGCACAAGCAGCAGCGGTATATTTCCAGAATTCCATGCCTTCACATCCTTTGTGCTGTCCAGGGTGCGGGCGTGCGGGAACCGCTGCTGCAGCCGGACCAGGTCGTGCTTATACCAATAGAACACCATGACCGGGTTCCCGTTGGCCGACGCCTCGATGATTTCCTCCAGTGCGTCCAGCTTGGAATCGTGGATGACGCGTACCGCTTTGTTTTCATCATAGACGGCGCCGTTCGCCAGCTGCAGCAGTTTATTGGACAGGTCGGCCGCCTGGCCAGCGACGACATCGCCGCCGGCGTAGGGCAGCAGGAGATCGCGCTCCAACTGCTTATACAACTTTTTGACCGTAGGCTCCAACGACACTTTGATGACGTTATCCATCCGAGGCGGCAACTGCAGCCAATCCTTGGCCTTCATGCTGACGCAGATGTCGGCAATCTTGGCATAAATGGCCTCCTCCGCTCCGGGCTTCGGCCGCCACGAATAGACGATATGACCGTTTCGCTTGTCGGGCTCGAAGTAGCGGTCGCGATACGCGGTGATGGTGCGGCCCAGGCGCTCTCCCCGGTCCAGAAGATAAATCTGTGGCCACAGA
>JALHDI010000132.1 GCA_022839045.1 Sporomusaceae bacterium | reverse complement strand
CGAGGTAGTCGTTGTTTTTGAGGAGGTCGTAGCCAAAGCTGGGGTGGAGTTTGACGGCTTCGTATTCTTCGGGGGTGAGTTTGTCGGGTTTGAGGAGGATGGAGTCGGCTATGGCGAGTTTGCCGATGTCGTGGAGGAGGGTGCCCCAGTTGAGCTGGAGGAGTTCTTTGTCTGACAGGCCCATGTTTTGGCCGATGGACATGGCGATTTTGTTGACGAGGAGGGAGTGCTGGGCGGTGTTGCTTTCCCGCGAGTCGAGGGCTTTGAGAAAGCTCATGAGGGTGGCGACGTGGGCGGAGGGGATCTGCCGGAGGGAAGCGTGGTCGAGTTTTTCGATGAGTTGGCCGACGGTATGGCTGGCGAAGGCGATGTCGGCTACGCGGATGATTTTGTCGCCGTCCCTGGTGATGGTTTGGCCGTCGCTGACGCAGACTTGGTTGCGGCCGGCTTCTTTGGCGGCGTACATGGCGCCGTCGGCGTGGTGGACCATTTGCTCGGCGGTCATGCCTGGCTGGTAGGCGACGATGCCGACGCTGACGGTGATCCGGCCGCCGGGCTGGCTGTCTTCGCCGGGGAAACCGTGGGTGGATAGGGCCCGCTGGAGGCGGAAGGCGGCTTCGCGGGCTTCTTCTTCGCCGGCGCCGCGCATGAGGATGAGGAATTCTTCGCCGCCGAAGCGACCGAGGGTGTCGCGGCTGCGGATGAGGCGCGCGAGGAGGTCGGCGAGCTGGGTGAGCAGGACGTCGCCCTGGACGTGGCCGTATTTGTCGTTGTATTTTTTGAAGTGGTCGATGTCGAGCATGAGGATGGAGAAGGGTTCGCCGCGTTCGGCGGCGTGGCCGATCGCGGCTTTAAGCTGCTCCATCATGTAGGCGGTGTTGTAGAGATGGGTTTTGGCGTCTTTGTTGGCGAGCAGGCGCAGGTTGTCGCGGGAGCTTTCGAGTTCGTCGACGACGCCGAAGATTTTCCGTTCGGCGTCGAGGACGATGCCGAGGGGGAAGCGGTAGAGGGTGTAGGCGAGGGCGGCGCCGAGGAGGCAGAAAATACATAGGGAGAGGAAGGAGGAGAGGAAGAGGTGGTCGATGCTTTCGACGATTTCGAGGGTGCCGTAGAGACGGTTGTTGTATCTGATGGGGGTGCGGGTGGTCATGTCGAGGATGGCCGCCGGCCCGGGTTTGGTTTCGTAGGCGAGTATGCCGGTGTCGGTGTAGACCCGGAAGGAGACGATGGGTTCGGCGTCGGGGAACCGACGGGCGACTTCGACGAAGCGCGGGATGTCGAAGTACCATAGTTCGGGGTTGGCGTAGATGGCGTTTTTGATGGTGTCGGCGAGCAACTGGCCGCGCAGGCTGGCCTCCCGCTGGCGGTCGTCGTAGCTGAGGACGAGGTAGGTGGCGGGCATAGCAATGCTGATGATGACCCATGTCACCACCGCGAGGATGCGCATTCGGTTGGCGAATTGACGGGAGAAGCCGATGCGGTCTATCACTTGGTTCCCACCTATTGGAGCGGCGTGCCGCCGTTATCGGTTATGATGGCCTGCCCTTCGCGCGAGGCGGCGAAGGCGACGAAGGCTTTGGCGCGTTCGGTGAGGGAGCCTTTGTAGATGAAGGATAGCGGTTTGACGTAGGGGTAGCGGCCGCTCCTGATGTTGTCGTCGGTGGGGGCGACGCCGCCGACGGAGAGGGGCTTGATGCCGGCGTTGATTTTGAGTTCGGTGGAGTCGGTGTGCCCGAAGGCGCCCTGCTTGGTGCGGAGGCCTTCGGCCATGTCGATGTCGTGGTACATTACCTGCCAGCGTTTTTGGTCGAGGGATTCCTTTATGGCGTCGGCGTAGCCGGGGATGAGCCGGAAGAGGGTGAGGTTGGAGCTGTCGTGCATGCCGCGGATGAGGACGAGAATTGGCCGGCCGTCGCGCCAGGCGGTTTTTTCGCCGCGGTGGATTTTGACGATGTCGCCGGGGGTTACGTCGTTGTCGGGGACGCCCGGGTGGGCGGCGAAGATTATGGCGACGCGGGCGTAGGGGATCTCTGCGAGGCCGGAGGTTTTTTCCTCGGCGGTAAGGGGGCGGGAGGCGAGGCCGAGCTCGAGGGTGCCGGCCTGGACGGCTTTGACGGCTCCGTCGGTGCCGATGCTTTTCGGAATTTCGACGACGGCGCCGCCTGTTTTTTTGTTGTAGGCGTCGGCGAGTTTGCCGGTGATGGGCAGGTTGGTGCCGGAGCCGGCGACGACGAAGCGGCCGGTTCCGGAAGGTTTGGCGTCGCCGCCGGGTTTGGCGGGCGCCGGAGCGCTGCCTGGACCCGAGCAGCCGGCGACGAGGATGAGGCTGAGGACGACGGCGAGCAGAGTGTTGCGGGGGGTGAACATGTGGCCTCCATGCCGGCGATATTTCGACAAATTTGGGCGATTTTGCGCGTATGCTTGCGCTTTATGGCTAAATTCGATGTTTTGGGGCGATTATCCTGCCGGCGATTAAATTATCCGGAGTTTGGACAGGGGGGCGGGGGAGGATGGGCAGGCCCGCCGCTTTTTTTGCCGGGGGCCGCGGGGTCCGTACTAAAACGGGGGGGTGACGTATAGTATAGTAGCAAAATGGCGAGAGGGTGATGGATGGTGAAGAGGCTGGCAACGGTGGCGGCGTTCCTGGCGGCGCTGGTGCTTGTGGCCGGGACGGCGTTGGCCTGGCACGCGCCGGTGGAAGGGGTGCCGGCGGCGCTGCAGCACGGGAATGCGCGGGGGTATTTCATCTGGCATGACGGGGACGGCATGCATATGCGGGCGCATACGAAGATGTTCGCGATGCCGTTCAGCGGGACGATCAGGACGGACGGACAGTTTACCGCGGTCCGCGGCAAGAAGCTGGAGTACGGGGACCATTACTGGCTGGATGGCAGCAAGAAGACGATCCATTTCAAATTTCGCGCGGCCGGGGCGATGGACGGCCTGGATTTCCGGGTTACGGGCGGCAGCCAGTTGGTGTTCAATCTGACGGTTGACAACGTGCAGGCGAATCCGGACGAGATTTTTCTCGGCCGCGAGGGCTGGCGGCCTTCTTCGCACCATTTCACGATCCGCCGCTGAGCGGGTATGCGGCGGTATAAAAAAGCTCCCGAAGATTATTCTTCGGGAGCTTTCTTATTGGGGGGATCAGACCTGGGTGGTGAGGAAGATCGGCAGGGTCATGTGGCCGACCTGGTCTGGAGCTCTTCGATTTTGTCGATGTGCTCGTCTTCGTCCTTGAGGATGTGCTCGAGGATCTCGCGGGTGGCGAAGTCGCCGACTTCGCCCGCGAGCTGGATAGCGGCGTTGTAGGCGGCGATGGCGCCTTCTTCGGCGACGTGGTCGTTGGCGAGCTGTTTGGGTACGTCGGCGCCGATGTGGATGTCGTTGAGTTTGGAGACGATGGGGGTGCCTTCGAGGAAGAGGATGCGGGCGATGAGTATTTCAGCGTGCTTCATTTCGCCGATGGCCCGTTTTTCGAATTGGTCGTGGAGTTTGCTGTAGCCCCAGTTGGCGCACATTTCGGAATGGACGATATATTGGTTGATGGCTGTCAGTTCGTCGGCGAGGAGCGAGTTGAGGGTTTCGATGAGTTTCGGGTTGCCTTTCATGGTTTAGCCTCCCTTTTCTGATGTTATGCTGATAATTATTATGCGGACGGAATGGAAAAACCTTCAGGGGGAATGTTTTTTTCGATGGTTATTAAAAATTATCTTGTAACAATTATTGTTGCTGCTGCCGGGAAGGCGTTATCGGCCGGATGTCCACGAGTTTCATTATCGCCAGGGTCTGAAGGACGGTGTTTTCGAGGGGGCCGGTATTCTTGACGACATGGTCGGCGATTTGCCAGTTGTCGAATTCCCCGGTGGCTTTGGCGTAGTTGATTTTTTCCTGAACGGCGTCGGGATTGCAGCCCTGTTCGATGGCGCGGTCGATGATGGTGGCTTCGTCAATGAGGATGTATATGGATACGATGCGCTGGCCGAGAAGTTTTTTGAGCTTGTCGAAGCCGTTGCGGTCGACGCCGACTACGGAGACGGGGTTTTTTTCGAGCTTGCTCATGACTTCTTTTTTGCCGAGGCCGTAGAAGTGGCCGGAGTAGGCGACTTTTTCGATAAGCTCGATTTTGGCGAAGGTGTCCTTGTCGATGAAGCGATAGTCTACGCCGTCATGTTCGCCGGGCCGGGGGGGACGGGTGGTGTAGCTGATGATTTCGCTTACGCCGTGTTTGGTCAGTTCCCTGGCGATGGTGGATTTGCCGCAGGAGGGAGGGCCGATCAGGGCATAGATGAGGTTCACGGGCGATCACCTCCGTTTAGTGGTGTTATCTAAATATTCTGTATATGCCGGCGAAATTCCTTTTTTGGCGGATAAAGGAAAAAGGAAGGCGCCGGCCTTCCCGAAGGGGAATATTTTTCGGAGGGAAAAGAATTCGTTAGCGCCTGTTCCACCAGGAGATGAAGAAGCTGTCGCGGTTTTCGAAGCCGCTGTGGTCGTCGCGGATGAAGATGAAGGTGCCGTTGTGCATGAAGCCGATGCTGACGAGTTCGTCGGCGTCGTTGTAGAAGAATACGCCGTTGGTCACGCGGTGGCCGCGGTACCAGAAGCCTTCACCGCGGTTGTCGTGCCAGCGGTAGGCGCGCAGCCCGGGGAACCGGTCGTGCCAGCCGCGGTCGTGGATGCGCTCCATGCGGTATCTGGCAGGCGGGTAATAGTTGCGGTGCTTGTGCCAGGTGATGGTGACCGCGCTGTGTTGGGTGCGATGCCAGCTGCTGTGTTTGTACTTGGCGTGGGACCAGTCGTGGCCGCGCCTGGGGTGTTGCTTGGCATCGGCGCTCGCGGTCACCGACAGGGAAAGAACCAGGACCATGAGAGTCAGGAGGAAAAATTTTTTCACTTTGCCGCCCCCTTTCCTTTGTTACTAATTGTAGCCAGTATTTGTGACAAAATTATGACGTAGTGCCAGAGAATGTAATACAAATACGCAAAAATAATCTAACAAATACTGAGGTTTTTCGCGCGGAGCGGAGACGGGAGGCGACGGGCGGGGCGAGGCGGCGGAGGGGGGGAATGGGCCGGTATGGAAATAGTATCAAGATACTTGTTGGGGGTGTCTTGTATGGACCGGCATAAGAATTGGTTCGTGCGTATGGGGCTACTGCTGACGGCGGTGTGGGCGGTGTGGGTGAATCCTTTTGATCCCGGAGCTTCGGCGATCGTCAGCGAGGAGGACGGCGAGCAGGAATAGGCGGCCGCCGTCGAGAAATACGGGAAAGATTAGGCCAGAGCGTGCCGGGTTGCGGGGGTAGAGATGACGAAAGAGTTGAAGAGGCGTATATCGGACATTAAACGGAACAAGGGGCGGGGACTGGCGGGGCGGTTTTTGACCGTGCCGCTGGCGCTGCTGGCGGCAGCCGCATTGGCTTTCGGGCAGCGGGCGGCGCTGCCGCAGGCGGCGCCGGGTATGCTGGCGATGGCTTCGTTTATCCTGGCGGCGGTGGGGATGGCGCTGAGCGCCGGCTTCAACCGCAGCCGGGTTTTCGTCGTGCTGCTGCTGTTGGCGCTGACGGAGGCGGTTCTGGGCCTGCCGGCCCCGGCCGGTCTCGACGCCCGCCTGTACGAGGCTGCGGTTTTTTATTTTGCGGCGGTGTTGCTGCCGCTCAATATCCTGATGTTTTCGCTGCTGCGGGAGAAGGGGTTGCTTACGACGGCGGGCAGGACCAGGCTGGCGCTGGTGGCGGCTGAGCTGCTGGTGGCGGCGGTGCTGGTGGTTTCCCAGGACGGGGAGGCGGCCGCGTTTATCAGCCGCGATTCGCTGGCGCTGGGGGGGGGTACGCCGCTGCCGCGGACGGCGGTGGTGCTGCTGGCGGCGGCGGCGGTGCTGCTGGCGCTGAAGCAGCTTAAGCGGCCTGCACCGGTGGAGGGGGCGTTGTTCTATACGCTGCCGGCGGTGGCGGCGGCGTTCCATTTCCGCGATCCGGCGGCGTTGCCGCTGTTTTTCGCGGCGGCGGCGGCGATGCTGACGGTGGCGGCGATCCAGGATTCGTATGCGATCGCGTACCGCGACGAGCTTACCGGCCTGCCTTCGCGGCGGGCTTTGCAGGAGGAGCTGGCCCGGCTGGGGGAGAGGTATACGATCGCGATGGTCGATGTCGACTATTTCAAGAAGCTGAACGATAAGTACGGCCACGATGTAGGCGACGATGTGCTGCGGCTGGTGGCGGCGATGGTGATGGAGGTGCCCGGGGACGGACGATCTTTTCGCTATGGCGGCGAGGAGTTCGTGATCGTTTTTGCGGAGATGGGCCTGGAGGAGGCGCGGCCGTGCCTGGAGGAGGTACGGCAGCGGATCGCCGGGCGCGCGTTCGTGGTCCGCGGCACGGGGGCGGCGAAGCGGGTGGCGGTGACGGTGAGCATCGGGGCGGCCGAGGGCGGAGTGCAGCAGGGGCCGCCGGCCCAGGTGCTGAAGAGGGCCGACGAGGCGCTGTACCGGGCGAAGGAGCAGGGCCGCAACCGGGTGTGCACATAAAAAGACCGTTCCGTGAGGAACGGTCTTTTGTCTTTACCGGCTGCTCGCTGCAAACGAGCGGCTGGCCGTCGAGTTCGATGTTGGCGCCGGCGGTCCAGCCATGGCCGCGGACGTGGTAGCTGTTGAGGAGGTCGCGGAGTCGTCGGTGAAGGCGGTGATGTCGATTTTGTAACACGGACAGGGCGATTAGGTTAACCGGCGGAAGGGAGTCAGGAGCGGCGGGGATAGCAGATGTAGGTTGGGGTGCAGGAGCGATAGGGGTAGCAGCGGTAGGGGAAACAGCCGTAGGGGAAGCAGCCGGAGCGGGGACGGCAGAAGGCGAGGGCGCCGACGATGCCGATGGTGCCGATGGCGGCCAGGGGGAAGCAGAGGCGGGAATAGTCGTCAGGGTAGTCGTCACGCCATTCGTAGATTTCGGGGTCTTCCCAGACGGGATAGCGGCGCGGGTACAAGGCGAGCACCTCCTTCGGTTGAAGTTTGCATTATTTTTACATAATATGCTTACCTGCTGTGGGAGGTTACGGTGTACAGGGCCGGGTTTAGGCTTCGAACCGCGGACGGGGTGGGGGGGCGGTCGGTTACCTGGGCGGGTTTGATGAGGTCAATATATTACATAATATGTTAATGGTTTTTGTTTGGTGTGGGAAAAGGGAGAAGAAGGAATAGAAGCAAGGCGCTTGAATATATAAGAATTGCAATGCTTTATTTTATTTAGGAGGTGTATTGATGGTCTGGCTCGGCGGGTTGATTGTCATTCTTACGTTTGCGGCAATCATCAAACGGTATGAGACGAGGATGGTGCTCTTTTTGTCGGGGGCTTTGATGGCGCTGTTGTCAGGCAAGCTGCCGGAAGCCTTTGTCGCGTTTAGCAAAGCGATGGTGAACAGCGGCCTTGTGCCGGTAATCTGTACGGTAATGGGTTTCGCGTTCGTGATGAAGTATACGAAGTGCGATGCGCATCTCGTCCATCTGCTGGCGGCGCCGCTGACGAAGGCGCGGGCGATCCTGATCCCGGGCGCGGTGCTGGTTACCTTTGCTATCAATATCGCCCTGCCGAGCGCGGCGGGCTGCGCGGCGGCGGTGGGCGCGATCCTCATCCCGACGCTGATGAGCGCCGGCGTGCATCCGGCGATCGCGGCGAGCGCGGTGCTGGCTGGCACGTGGGGGAGCGCGTTCAACCCGGGCAACATGCACAATCCGTTCATCGCCAAGCTGGCCGGCATCACCGATCCGATGGTGGTTATCGGCGGCCACACGATGGCGTCGCTGGCCGGGGCTGTGGTGGTGGCGGCGGCGCTTACGGCGGTGGCGATCGTGCGCAAGGAGGACCGCGGCTACGAGGGCGCGGCCCTTGCCCAGGGCGAGACGGCGAAGTTCGAGGTGAACCTGGTCAAGGCGGTTGTTCCGGTCGTACCGCTGCTGCTGCTGGTGGCCGGCAGCCTCGGCAAGCTGTTTCCCAAGGTGGCGGCGTTAAAGGCCATCCATGTGTTCACGGTGCCGGAGGCGATGGTCGCCGGCGTGTTCCTCGGTTTTCTTGTAAGTATAAAGGATATCAATTCCACGGATGTGTCGAAACAGTTTTTCTCCGGTATGGGCGAGGCTTATGCGAGCGTTATCGGCATCATCATCGGCGCGGCTGTTTTCAACGAGGGGATGAAGCTCATCGGCCTGACGGGCGCGCTGATCGATTTCATGAAGCATTCCGAGAGCATCGCCAAGATCGCGGCGACTTTCGGACCGTTCATTGTGGCGGTGCTGTCGGGGTCGGGCGACGCGGCGACGCTGGCTTTCAACGGGGCGATAACGCCTCACGCGAAGCAGTTCGGGTTCGAGATTCTGCCGATGGGGTCGACGGCGTTCCTGACCGGCGCGCTGGGCCGGTCGATGTCGCCGGTGGCCGGGGCGGCGATCGTGTGCGCGGCGCTGGCGAGCGTGAACCCGATGGAGATTACGAAGCGCAACGCTTTGGGCATGGTTCTGGCAGCATTCGTGGTGATGTTCATTCTTCTCTGAGAGACAGGAAAGGGGCCCGACGATGGACAGGAAGATCATCGAGTTGACGAATAAGCTGAAGGATAAGATGATTGAACGGCGGCGCGATTTCCACCGCTACGCCGAGGTCGCCTGGACGGAGTTCCGCACCGCCGCCAAGGTGGCCGACGCGCTGACCGAGCTGGGTTATGAGGTGAAGGCGGGCGACGAGGTGATGGCGGCCGGGAGCATGATGGGCCTGCCGAGCGCCGCGGAGTTGGAGCGCCAGGCGGA
>JALHDI010000131.1:4699-11298 GCA_022839045.1 Sporomusaceae bacterium | reverse complement strand
GGGGACGCTTCCCTTGACTTCGTCGAGGGCGGTTTCGATGGCGTCGTGGCGCATGGCGTCGGTCATGGCGGGGAATTCGCCGGTGGTGCCGAGGACGACGACGCCGTGGACGCCTCCGTCCAGGCAGTAGCGGACGACGCGCCGGTAGGCGGTCTTGTCGACTTGCTCGTCCGGGGTGAGCGGGGTTACCATCGCCGGATATACACCCTTGAGTTCCATGAAATCACTCCTTATGGTTTGTTTCCCTGCGTTTGCAGGGGCTGCCTCTTTGTCCACAAGTTACTTGGTATGGCTGGTCCGTCCCTTATCTGATAATAGGTTTGACAGATAAGGTTTATCTTCCCGGCGAAGGGAGGTGATGGTTTGCGCTTGGTCCTTTGCCTGAGCCTGCTTTTGACGATTTTTTGCGGCAGCAGTCACGCCAGTCCCGAGATTTATATCAACATTCCCGAGTATAAGCTCATGGTGATTGACAAAGGACAAGTGGTGAAGAGTTATGATATCGCGGTGGGCACGCCTTACGAGCAGACGCCCGTCGGCAGGTTCGCGGTGTTTCTGAAGCTGGAGCACCCGACCTGGTACCCGGGGGCGAAGTTCGCCGACCGCACGCCGGTGCCGGCGGGGCCGGATAATCCGCTGGGCAGCCGCTGGATGGAGTTCGCGCCTTCGTACGGCATCCACGGGACGAATGTCGACTGGTCGATAAGTTACCCGGTGTCGGGCGGCTGCATCCGCATGCACGACGCGGACGCCCGCGAGCTTTACGGGAAGGTGGCTATCGGCACGCCGGTGACGGTGGTGTACGAGACGCTGCTGCTGGTGGAGAAGAAGGATGGGTTGTATCTGAAGGTGCTGCCGGATATTTACGGGCGTCAGACTTCGAGCCGGGAGCGTTTCCTGGCGCTGTTCTCGCCGATGGCCGCAGAGTGGCGGCCGGTCAGCCAGCCGGGGTTCCCGCTGAAGGAGGCGGAGGAGGCTTATGAGGTAAAATTCGCCGTGCGGACGAATTCACCTTCCGGCGGACCGGGGGCGAGGGTTGTCCCGCAGCCGACGCCGCGGACGGCGCCGCCGCTCCCCAACTGAAAAGCGCGCGACCGGCCCGGAGTCTCCCGCGGGGGGCTGCCGGCCGGTTTTTTTATTCGGCGGCGCGCCCGGGGAACGGCCGGGGTGGCAGGAATCGGCCGGGGCGAGGGGGAAATATGATGGTTGTGATTGTATTGTATCTCACGGCGTTTTGACGGTAAAATAGCTGTTTGGAATGCCGGTTATACCTTGGGTCAATAGTGTCGATTATCTTGGGTTGGAGGGGTGCGAAATGTTGGTTTCCGAGGCGCTCGCCCGCCGCCGCGCGATCCGCGATTACGATCCGGGGTTCGCGATCGGCGACGATGTTCTGGCCCGCCTGTTTTCGCTGGTAAAGCTCGCCCCGTCAGCGATGAATCTGCAGCCGTGGGAGTTCATCGTGGTGCGGGATGCGGCCGCGAAGAAGAAGCTGAGGGCCTGCGCGATGGATCAGTACCAGATCGAGCTGGCTTCGGCGACGGTGATCGTGATGGGCAACACCGATATGCTGGCGCATTTCGAGCCGGTGTACGCCGATCTGCTGGCGCTGGGAGGCACGACGCCGGAGCGGGTCGAGGGCTCGCGCCGCTATGTGAAGAGGTTCGACGGCGATGTGCGCTACCGCGAGTTGTGGGCGACGCGGAACGCGGCGCTGGCGGCGCTGGCGCTGATGCTGGCGGCGCAGGAGCTGGGCCTCGATTCGGGGCCGATGGACGGGTTTTATCCAGAGAAGATTATGGCGGAGTTCGCCGTGCCGGCTAATTATCTGCCGGTGATGCTGGTGACGCTGGGCCGGCGGGCGAAGGAGCCCCCCTATCCCCGCCAGTGGCGGCGGGATTTCGCCGCTATGGTGCATCTGGATACGTTCGATGCCAAAAAAAAGGACGGGATCTAGTCCCGTCCGAGGAGTGTTGAATATTTATCAGTTGCAGCAGCCTTGGCCGCCCGCGGTCTGCACTCCGCGCAGCACGAGTTTGCTGCCGAAGACGGAGACGGCGGCGTCGATCTCGACGCGGCCGAGGTCGCGCAGCGAGCTGTGTACGTAAACGGTGGCGCCGTTGAGGGTTTGCTGTTCGTATTCGTTGGCTTCGTAGGCTTCGGGTGTGCCCCGCCGCACGGACGGGATGGTTCTCACCTGCGGGCCGCCTCAGCCAAAGGTTACTTTTTTCTCGACTTTGACGGTGACGATGTTGCCCTCTTCGGCGATCAGGGTCTGCGCCTTGGGGCTGATCGTTAGGTTCATGGGTCAGCAGCTCCTTTCTCAAGGCCCCCCTCCAGGGGGAGGGTGATTTCTTTTATTGTAATATGGTGCCCAGTAACCGTCAAGGGAATTACGAGTTTTAACTTGTCCGTACGCCATAAGTAATTATTATCGCCCATGCCCGGCGAGGTTGTCGCCGCGGTACATGGATGACGGGAGAAACGATGAGCAATTGTTGTGACTGTAATAGGAACGAGGGCCTCCGGACGGGCGGCAACGGCCTGATGCTGGCCGCTTTCGCGGCGGGCTGGGCGGTGGTGTACGCCGACCGCACGGCGCTGTATCCGCTGCTGACCGTTATCGCCGGCGATTTCGCGCTGTCGTCGACCGAGGCCGGTCTGCTGACGAGCACGTATTTCCTCCTCTATTTGGTGCTGCAGATTCCGGCGGGAATGGCCGGCGACCGCTGGGGCCTGAAGAAGGTGCTGCTGGCGACTTACGCCCTGGCGGGCGCGGGGGTCCTCGGCCTGGGGCTGGCGGGGGCGAATTATGCCTGGCTGCTGTTTTTCGTGGGGCTACACGGCCTGGGCGCGGGGGGATATTATCCGGCCGCGTACGGGACGATGTTGCAGGTGGTGCCGCCGGAGCGACGCGGGATCAGCGCGGCGGTGGTCGGTACGGGGATGGCGGCCGGTCTGATGGCCGGGCTGGCGATGAGCGGGCCGGTGTACGATTGGCTGGGCAGCTGGCGGGCGCCATTTTTGCTGCTGAGCATCCCGACATTTCTGATGCTGGGCTTTTTCCATTTTGCGGTGCCGGCGGTGCGCAGCGCCGGCGCGTCGTCGTGGCGCGATTACCGGGCGATCCTGGCCGACCGCGATCTGTGGCTGATCAATATCATTACTTTTACGGCTTTGTACGGTTTCTGGGTGGCGGTGACGTGGGGGCCGACTTTTCTGAAGCTGGAGCGCGGCTTCAGCCTGGGCCAGGCGGGCTTTTACACGGGGCTGGTGGCGTTGACGGCCCTGCCGGCGGGGCTGGTGTGGGGCCGCCTGTCGGACCGCTATGGCCGCAAGCCGCTGGCGCTGCTGGTTTTGCCCTGCGCGGCGCTGACGCTGGGGATGCTGTCGCAGGTGACGAGCGCGCCGGCGATCGTGGCGGCGCTGCTGGCCTTCGGGTTGTTCAGCAATTCGGCGTTCACGCCGATTATGGCGGCCTGGACGGGGGATATCGTGAGCCACCGCTATCCGGGGCTGATGGGGGCGGCTGTGGGGGTGTTCAATTTCGTGGTGATGACGGCGGCGATCGTGGCGCCGACGGTTTCGGGGTATCTGCGCGATACGACCGGCTCGCTGGTGCCGGCGATGCTGGCCGGCAGCGCGCTGGTGCTGGCCGGATCGTTCCTGGTTTTGCTGCTGCCGGGACGGACGAAGGAAAGAATGAAGGATGCCGGGCTGTGAGAGCCCGGCATCCTGGTTTTCTCAGAGCATTAGATCGGGAAGCAGGGGCGACGCGGGAAACAGCCCTGCCGCGGGAAGCAGAAGCGGCGCGGGAAGCAGCCGAAGAAGCCTTGGCGGGGGAAGCAGAAGCGGCGCGGGAAGCAGCCGAAGAAGAACTGGCGGGGGAAGCAGAAACGGCGCGGGAAGCAGCCGAAACCGAAGCCGAAGCCTGTGCCAAAGCCGGCGCCGATGATAAGCTGACGGTCGTCTCTGCTGGGATCGTCGTCCCATTCGTCGATTTCGGGGTAATCCCAGACGGGTCTTCTCATGGGCTATGCTCCTTTCGTGATAATAGGGTTTTGCTACATAATATGTAAACGTGTTGTTGGTTGTGACTATTTACCAGACGAAAAAGCGAAGCCACCCGGACGGGTGGCTTCGCGGATTTGGCTTGGGGAATATTATTTGGCGCCGCATTCCTTGATGATGAGCGCGTTGTATGCTTCGATGAGTTTGCGGGTGACGGGGCCGGGCTGGCCGTCACCGATGGTGGCGGTGTCGATGCGGATGAGGGGCATGATTTCGGTGGTGGTGCCGCAGACGAAGGCTTCTTCGGCTTTGAGGGCGAAGGTTTGGTCGAAGCCTTTTTCGATGACGGTGAGGCCGAGTTTGGGGGCGAGTTGGTCGACGATGATGGTGCGGGTGACGCCGCGGAGGATGAGGTTGCTTACGGGGTGGGTCCAGAGGACGCCGTCCTTGATGATGAAGAAGTTGCTGCTGGAGCCTTCGGTGACGATGCCGTCGCGGATCTGCACGGCTTCGAAGGCGCCGACGGCCTTGCCCCGCTGTTTGGCGAGGAGGTTGCCGAGGAGGTTGATGGATTTGATGTCGCAGCGCAGCCAGCGCTCGTCGGGGACGAAGGCGCCTTTGGCGCCGCTGGCCTGGAGTTCGACGTTGGTTTTGGCGGGGCGTATGGACATGGTGAGGCGGGGTACCATATTTTCGGGGAAGGCGTGGGCCCGGGGGGCGACGCCGCGGGTGATCTGAAGGTAGATGGCGGCGTCGGCGAAGCCGCTTTCGGCGATGAGCCGCTCGTGGAAGGAGGCGAGTTCTTCGAAGGTGTAGACGGCGGGGATCTTGAGTTCGCGCAGCGACCGGTAGAGCCGGTCCATGTGGGGTTTGAGGGCGAAGGGTTTGCCGTTGTATACGCGGGTTACTTCATATACGCCGTCGCCAAACTGGTAGCCGCGGTCTTCCATTTCGACGATTTTTTCTTTGAGGTCGATTATCCGGCCGTCAATCAGTCCGATGGGTCCCATGTCGATTCATCCTTTCTGTTCCGGTTGTTTAGTTTTTATTCCCCGCCGGCCCGGATATTCCTGCCAGCCGGCCACCGCCGGCAGGAAAAGAGCCGCCCGGCGGGGAAGTTAGCGGAGAGTTTGCCGTGGAGAGGTGAGTTTATGTATTGGAAATCGTCGGGGCCGTCGCATATGGCGGATACGGTGGAGCTTGCGCTGGCCAAGGCCGGAGCCGCCGGTATCGGCGATATCGTGGTGGCGTCGTGCAGCGGGACGACGGCGGGCCTGCTGGCCGGCCGGGCGCCGAATGTGGTGTGCGTGACCCACGCCCAGGGGTTCGCGGCGGCGGGGGAGAACGAGATGCCGCCTGAGGTGCGCGAGGAGCTTGCAGCCCGCGGGGTTAAGGTGCTGACGACGACGCATGTGCTGTCGGGGGCGGAACGGGGCATGAGCCGCAGGTTCGGCGGGACGTACCCGGTGGAGATTATGGCCCATACGCTGCGGATGTTCGGCCAGGGTGTGAAGGTGTGCGTGGAGGTGGCGGTGATGGCGCTGGACGCCGGCCTGATCCCGTACGGCCGCGAGGTGATCGCGGTGGCGGGCACGGGCGAGGGGGCGGATACGGCGGTGGTGATAAAGCCGGCGCACGCGGCGAATATTTTTGATAGTTACATAGCTGAAATCATTTGTAAGCCCTAGGTTCGGCCGCTCGCTATGCTTGTAGTGCCTCCAATACCGTCTTTGCGTGGCCGGCGACTTTGACGCCGCGGAAGATGTGGGCGAGACGGCCGTTTTCGTCGATGATGAAGGTGGAGCGTTCGATGCCGAGGACTTTTTTGCCGTACATGGTTTTTTCCTTGATGACGCCGTAGAGCCGGCAGACGGCGCCGTCGGCGTCGCTGAGGAGCGGGTAGGGCAGGGCGACTTTGGCGCTGAATTTCTCGTGGGAGGCGAGGCTGTCGCGGCTGACGCCGAAGATGACGGCTCCGGCGGCGACGATTTCGGGGTGGATGTCGCGAAACTCGCGAACTTCGTCAGTTCAGCCGGCGGTGTTGTCTTTGGGGTAGAAGAAGAGGATGATTTTTTGGCCGCGGTGGGCGCTGATGCTTACCGACGCCCCGCCGGTGGCCGGGAGGGTGAAGTCCGGCGCCGGCGTTCCTATGCCGAGTTCGCTCACTTTATTACCTTCTTTCGCTATAATTTCCCACTATGTTTAGTATAGCATGAAGCAACTTTGCTAGTCACATGGAGGATCTGATAAAATGACCGATGCCAAGCCCCGGGTTATGTATGCCGCTTTGCTGAGCGTGGCTTTCTTGTGGGGAGCCTCGTTCGCCGTCGCCAAGATCGGGATGGCCGAGCTGGCGCCGATTAATCTCGTTGTGCTGCGGTTCGTTATCGCGGCCGCGGTTTTCGCCGTTATCCTGCTCGTCCGGCGGGAGAGGTCGACGATTGAGCGGGCCGATGTGTGGCGGTTCGTGGTTCTCGGTTTTCTGACGGTGACGTCGTATTTTTATATTCAGTATACCGCCCTGACGTTTACGACGACGGTGAACGCCGCGCTGATCGTGGCGACGATCCCGGTGTGGACGGCGGTGT
>JALHDI010000131.1:0-4677 GCA_022839045.1 Sporomusaceae bacterium | reverse complement strand
GCTGCTGTCGTCGGCGACGCTGCCGGGCGATCTGCTGATTCTCGTGAATGCGCTGACGTGGGCCGGGATCACGCTGTACGGGAAGGAGATCATGCAGAAGTACCCCCCTTTCCTGACGATGGCCTGGATTCATATTTACGGGACGCTACTGCTGGTGCCGTTCGCCTTTCTTGCGACGCCGCTGGCCCCGGTGCCGCTGGCCGGACAGTTGGGGGGCATCACGTGGTCGACGGTGGCGAGCGCCCTTTTTCTGGCGCTGCTGTGCTCGGTGTACGCGTATTATGTGTGGTACCTGGGCGTGGAGCGGCTGGGGGCGGTGCAGACGGCGTCGTTTTCGTATTTCAATCCGCTGTTCGCCGCGATTGTGGGGGTGCTGTTCATGGGCGAGACGCTGAGCGTGTATGTCGTGTCCGGCGGCCTGATCGTGCTGGCGGGGGTGTATGTGATCAATATGGCCGCGCGGCGGAGCGCGCCGCGGGCAAGGAGCGAGTCATGCGGGGACGGGTGACGGCGGTAGAGTATATCCGCGGGGCGGCGATGCTGGGGGTGGTGGGCATCCATACGGGCGCCTATTCGCTGACCGGCCCGGCGGTGAACGTCCATCTGTTCGCGCTGCTGGAGATTTTCACGCGTTTCAGTGTGCCGATCTTTTTTTTCGTGTCGGCGTTCGGTCTTTTCCGCCAGCACCGCCCGGAGGCGCCGATGGATTACGGCGATTATTTCCGGCGGCGGGCGGCGACGGTGCTGGTGCCGTATCTGGCGTGGTCGCTTTTGTATATGGCGCATTATGCGTGGACGACGGGCGAAGGGCATATCTGGGAGCCGCCGCATATTTACGAGTTTTTGTTGTTCGGCCTGGCTTCGTACCAGTTGTATTTCCTGGTTATTTTGATCTGGTTTTACGCGCTGATGCCGTTGTGGCGGGCGGTGGTGCCGGTTTTGGCGGCGCGGCCGCTGCCGTGGCTGGGAGCGCTGCTGACGGCGCAGGTGGCGTTCAATTATTGGTCGTGCGATGTGCTGAGTTTCCGGGCAGATGATTATTATGTCGACTTGGCGCTCAAGCACCGCCTGAATTATTGGGTGGTGCATTATGTGTTCGTGTTCTTGCTGGGGGCGGTGTGCGCGGTGCGCCTGGAGGATTTCCGGGCGTTCGCAGCCCGGCGGCGGCGAGAGGCCGGCGCGTTCTTCGCCCTTGCCCTGGCGGCGATGCTGGGGCGTTATTACTGGCTGCTGGGCGCCGGCAAAGATCCGGAGCAGGCGGTGAATACCGTCCAGCAGCTCTCCCCGGAGGGTGTGGTGTATACGCTGGCGGCCTGCCTGTTTCTGTTCGCGGTTTTCGACCGGCCGTTGCCGGCCTTGCTCTCCTCCCCCCTTTCTATGCTGGCGCGTCGTTCGTACGTGGTGTATCTGGTGCATCCGCTGGTGATGTTCCACCTGGCGGCGGGGTTGGCGGCGGCGGGGGCGGCGATGACGCCGCCGGTGGTGGCGGGGTTCTATGCGGTCACCGTCTGGCTGAGCCTGCTGCTGGCGGCAGGGCTGGAGCATGCGCCTGCTTTGGGGCGGCTGCTGACGGGGACGGCGCCGCGCAGGATAAAACCCGGAACGTGATGTTCCGGGTTTTTTATATTCAGGCTTATTATTCGGGTTTGTCGACTCTTACCACGAGGAAGGCGCCCAGGGAGGGGATGTTCCGCTGGCACCAGCGTTCGAAGGGGTCGGGGTGACGGATGAGGCTGTCGGGGGCGAAGGGGGGGACGAAGATGGTGCCGCGCCAGGCGGTTATTTCGTGGGGGACGAGGTAGGCGCGCATGTCGGCGAGGCTGTGGAAGGTGGCGTGGCGGAAGACGGTTTTTTTGAAGAAGGTTTTGAGGTGGCGCTGCCACGCCCAGGGGCTGAGGCTGCCGAGGGTGGCGACGACGAGGCGGCCGCCGGGCCTGACGATGCGGAACATGTCCTGGAGGCAGGCGCGGGGGTCGGCGAAGAATTCCATGGCGGTGATGCTGGTGACCATGTCGAAGCTGGCGGCGGCGAAGGGCAACGCGGCGGCGTCGCCCCGGAGGAAGGCGACGGCGTCGCCGTGGCGGGCGGTGCGGGCGGCGGCGATGGCGAGCATCTCGGGGGAGATGTCGACGCCGGTGACGCGGGCGCCGGCCTGCAGGAGTTCGTCGGTGTAGATGCCGGTGCCGCAGCCGATGTCGGCTATGTTCATCCCAGGCGCGGGGGCGGCGAGGTCCATTACGGCTTCGCGCTCGAAGCGGTGGACGTAGCGCCCGTGGGGGGTGGCGAACCAGGCGTCGTATTTGGCGGCGAGTTCTTGGAAGTAGTTGGCGTTCATAGCAGGAATCCCAGCCTTTGTTTGTCGGCGTCGGTGAGGAGAACGGGGGCGGCGAGCTCGTCGCTGATGACGGCCCGTTTGGCCTGGCGGCCCCTGGTCCGCAGCCAGTAGGCGGCGAGGAGCTGGCAGAAGCGTTTGGCGGCCCGGGGGTTGGCCCGGTCGGCCGCTGCCCAGCAGCGGAGGAATTCGGTAAGGATGTCGCCTATGGTGGTGACCATGTCCTGGCGGGCGGCGAATTCGGCGACGGCGAGGATTTCGCGCACGACGAGGTAGAGGGCCTGGGGACGGAAGTCGGCGGCGTGGTCGGCGGAGCCGAATTTGAGTTCGAGGGCGAGCAGTTCGCGGCCGATTTCGAGGAGGGGCAGGACGAGGACGAAGCCTTCGGGGAGGCCGTGGCGCTGGATGGCCATCCTGGCGGTTTGGCCGGCGCCGGCGACGGAGGCTTCCCAGTGTTTGAGGTCGGCGGCGGCGAGGGCGAGGCGCAGGGCGCATTCGCCGATGGCCGGCGCGAGGGTGCTGCGGGGGCGGAGGCTGGCGGTGCCGGCGAGGTTGTGCCATTCTTTGACGAGGGCGGCGCGGTCGGCGGGCGGCCACAGGCCGCTTTCGCCCCGGCGGGCGGTGAATTCGGCCAGGATGGCGAACATGTTGCCGTCGTCGTTCTGGACGATGCGGTGCAGCCAGGCACCGGTTAGGGCGACGAGTTCGGCCGCCGGCTCGCCGGCGAGCCCGGCAGGCAGGACGGCGTCGAGGCGGGTGACGAGTTCGCGGAAGAGGTCGCCGTCGCGGCGGCGGAGGACGAGGATGCCGGTGGTCCCTAGAACTTTGAGGGCGGCGACGGCGCTGGCCCGGTCGTCTTCCCAGCCGGTCTTTTCGAGGAGGGCAAAAATAATTTCGGCCGCTTTCGCAGCCAAAAAGTTGTATTTTTCCCGCAGGGCGACGGCGGCGATGGTGGTGATCTGTTCGGCGGCGGCCGGCACCGCGGCGGCCGGCAGGCGCCTCAGGAGCAGCCGGAAGGCGTCGAGGGCGGCGGCGGCGGTGTCGGGCTGTTTGGCGCGGGCGGCCCGGATGGCCAGGGCGGCGAGCTGGACGGCTTCGTCCGGCCGGGCGACGCCTTGGCCGTAGACGGTTTTGATGAGGTCGACGGCCTGGTAGGCGCCTTGTTCGTCCTTGGCGCTTACGGCGGCGTGGGCGAGGGCGAAGAGTTGCCGCAGGAGGTCGAGGGTTTCGGGGTTCAAGCGGCCGCGCTTGAGGCGGGCGACTCTGGCGGCGAGGCGGCGATGCCGCCCGGCGAGGCCGCGGGCGCGCTTATACGTGCAGGCGGCGAGCAGGAGAACGGCAAGCGCGGCCGTGGCGGCGCCATAAAGCCAGACGGGCTCGATGGCCGCGAGTATTTCCATGCCTCTCCCCTCCCCTACTTTTTTATTCACAGGTTATCCCAGATAGTACTTAGGGCTTTTTAGAAAGCTCCAGATGCAAGGCGCATCGGAAGCTGCCACCGGAAGCGTACACGTACGTACGCTGAGGATGGCAGCTGAGGAGCAAGTGCGCGGGTCTTGGCGCTTCAGCGCCTTAGAACCGCGGCCTGCTCCTTGCGAGTACGCAGCAGCTGGACTTTATAAAAAGCTCTTATTTGGCGTTGATTTGGCCTTTGTAAATCACGCCGCGCGCCGAATCCACCGTGACGACGGTGCCGTCGCCAAGTTTGCCGGTGGCGCCGTCGACGCCGACGACCACAGGTAGGCCGTAGCTGATGCCGATGATGGCGGCGTGGGATGTGAAGCCGCCTTCTTCGGTGACGAGGGCGGCCGCCTTGGCGGCGTAGGGCGCGGTTTCTTCGTCGACGCTGCTGACGACGAGGATGTCGCCGGGGACGAATTTTTCGACGATGTCGCGGGGGGTGCGGGCGACGCACACTTTGCCGGTGACGGACCGCTGGCCGATGCCGGTGCCGCGAAGCAGGATGCTGCCGACGATGACGACCCTGATCATGTTGGTGGTGCCTTTGGTGCCGGCCGGGACGCCGGCGGTGATGACGACGAGGTCGCCTTCTTTGACGAAGCCGGCGGAGAGGGCTAGGGTGATGGCGTTGGCGACTTTTTCGTCGGTGTTCTGGGTGCCGGAGCCGAGGACGGGGTGCACTCCCCAGTAGAGCTGACAGCGCCTGAGGGTTTTTTCCCGCGGGGTTACGGCGACGATGGCGGCCTGGGGCCGGTAGCGGGCGACCATGCGGGCGGTGAAGCCTGATTCGGAGATGGTGATGATGGCGCCGGCGCCCAGTTCGTGTGCCACCTGGACGGTGGCGTGGCTGATGGCGCCGGTGGTGGTGCGCTGGACGGTGAGCC
>JALHDI010000308.1 GCA_022839045.1 Sporomusaceae bacterium | reverse complement strand
TGGAGGAGCCGTCAAAACCCATCCCCTCCTCGAGCCCGGACTCCAGTTCGCTGGGAGTGATGCTGAAGATCTTCTGAACCCCAAGGACATCGGTGAACCAGAACTGGATGAAGCTGACATTCCTCTCTTTGACTGTTTTCAACACATCTTTCTTCGTTTTCAGTTCGTACATGGCCTGATCCTTTCTTGGTGCAAATTGGTTTGTGGTTTGATGATATATCCCTTGCCGGCAAAAATCCAGCAACGCCTGCGCTAAAAACCTATTCCAGCGGATCGTTTTCGACCAGCCGCCAGATCCCGCAGGGGCAGGCCCCCGCGCAGAATCCGCAGCCGATGCAGCGGTCCGCATCCGCGAGGTACTCGAAAGCCCCTCCTTCCCCCTCTTTCCGCGAGATGGCGTTCTGCGGGCAGAGGGCCTCGCAGAGGCCGCAGTCGCGGCAGGCGCCGCAGGATGCGCAGCCGGCGGCGCAGCTTTGGGGATCCTCGAAGCGGGACGTGCGCGGGTCGTAATATTCGAGTTTCACCCTGTTTGCGTCCATCACGGGAAGCCGGTCGTAGGTCTCTTCCCGTCCCCGAAGCCTGTCGTCGATCGCCCGGGCCGCCACACGGCCCGCGCCGATGGCGTCCGTGAGGAGTCCCTGCCGGACGGCGTCGCCGATCGCGAACACCTTCGAGTCGCTTGTCCGAAACGTCTCATTGACGGCAATGAACCCTTTTTCCGTTTTGATCCTTCCGGGGAGGAAGCCCAGGTCGGGTTGATCGCCGACGGCCATGATCACCGTGTCCGCCGGCAGGGAGGCCCCGTCGGTCAGCTCCACGGACGTCTCCGCGATCGCCTTTGTGACGCGTGGCCAGAGGAACTTTGCCCCGGCGGCCTCCGCGTGCCTGCGTTCCACGCCGAAGGAGGCCGGCGGCTGGATATCGATCAGCGTAACCGATCCGGCGCCGAGCCGGAACGCCTCCGCCGCGGCGTCGCAGCCGACATTTCCCGCCCCGATGATCACGACATTTTTCCCCGTTTTGGCCTGATCGAGTCTGCTGGCTCGGAGAAAATCGAGCGCGGCTACCGCCCTTTCCCGGCCGGGTATGGGGATTTTCCGCGGCTTCTGCGCCCCCACGGCGATCACGACGGCATCGAATTTCTCGTGCAGTTTTTCAAACTGCCCTTCGGTCAGA
>JALHDI010000307.1 GCA_022839045.1 Sporomusaceae bacterium | reverse complement strand
CATATCGGATATGGCAGAGAATATGAAAAAATACGGCGGCTTCATCCCCGGCCTCCGTCCGGGCAAACCGACCGCCGACTATCTAGATCGCGTCATGACAAGGATTACTCTCGCCGGCGCCATCTTCCTCGCATTCATCGCCATTCTTCCCAATATCGTGGTGTGGGCGACGAATATCGAGGGGATTTACTTCGGCGGCACCGCGCTTCTCATTGTCGTTGGCGTGGCGCTCGATACCATGAAGCAGATCGAGGCGGTCATCCTGATGCGCCATTATCAGGGCTTCATGAAGTAGGAGGTGCGCTAAGTGTTTATCCTGCTTATGGGTCCGCCAGGGGCCGGCAAGGGCACCCAGGCGGCGCTGTTGGTGGAGAAGTATCGTATTCCGCATATTTCCACGGGCGACATGTTCCGGGCGGCGGTGAAAGAGGGCACGCCCCTCGGCCTCGAGGCCAAACGGTATATGGACGCGGGCGGTCTGGTGCCGGATAGCGTGACGATCGGCATCGTGAAGGAACGCCTGGCGAAGCCCGATTGCCAGGAGGGGTTCATCCTCGACGGTTTCCCCCGCACGCTGGAGCAGGCGGCCGCGCTCGATAGGACGCTGACCGAGCTGGGTATCAAGCTTACCAGGGTGGTCAACATCACTGTGCCGGACGATGAGCTTTTCCGGCGGATGACCGGCCGGCGTGTTTGCAAGGGCTGCGGCGCTACCTATCATGTCGCTTTCAACCCGCCGGCGGTGGCCGATAAGTGCGACAGGTGCGGCGGCGAGATTTTCCAGCGGGCTGACGACAAGGAGGAGACGGTGGCGAAGCGTCTTGAGGTGTACCAGGCTCAGACGCAGCCGCTGATCGGCTACTACCGGGAGAAGGGGCTTTATACCGAGATCGACGGCCGTCAGGCCATCGACGAGGTGTTGGCCGCCATCGAGGTCAGCCTGCGGGGCGACGGGAAATGATTATTCTAAAGTCCGAGCGGGAACTGCGCTATATGCGCGATGCGGGCAGGATCGTGGCGGGTACGCTTGCGGAAGTGAAAAAAGCCGCCCGGCCCGATGTGACTACGCAGGAACTGGATAAGGTTGCCGAAGAATATATCAAGGGCGCCGGCGCTATTCCGGCCTTCAAGGGTTACCACGGCTTCCCCGGCAATATCTGCACTTCGGTGAACGAGCAGGTGGTG
>JALHDI010000306.1 GCA_022839045.1 Sporomusaceae bacterium | reverse complement strand
TTGCAGGAGGCCTTCGCTTTCGCGCCGCTGGTTGTCGTACAGCGCCGTCAGAAAGCGCTCGATGAAAGGCCGTCGCGCTAAAATGAACAGCGCTTCGGCCTCGTAGATCGTCCGCCAGACATGGGCCAAATAGCCGGCCTGGTACGGCGAGCTGACTGCGATCAGGACTTTTTCGGTGCTCCACGTCAACGGCAGGCAATTCATCGTTGCCAGGAAGTCATACGTCACTTCCGGGTAATAGACGACGTCCCTGACTTCCTGTTCATCCAGCACCGGCAGTCCTGAGGCTTCGGCGTAGACGGCCAGGAGGGTCTGTTCGTCCAGCTTGCCGGCGGCGACCAAATCCAAGTCGCTCTCGGCTGTGCCGCCAGCGCGCGGCTCGCCTTCGGCAAGGTGCAGCCGTGCTGCCAGGAGTTTCTGGACGGCTTCGGCCACTACTGGCGCCGGTCGCCAGGCCGGCTGCCCGTGATGGCCGGCATCGGCCTCCGCCGCGGCGGCATGGCCGCTGGTCACGTCGATGGCCGGGGCGGCTTTATTGCTGTCTGCTTCCATGATAGTCATCGTTTCTTTTCAAAGGCCCTGGGCCGTGTTTGCGGCCGCTAGCCGTCAGTACATGCTTGTCGTGTCGCGGTTCTTTTCAATTTCCTCAAGGGAGGCGCGGTAGCGGCGCACCAGCTCTTCCTGCGGGTTCTTGCTGTCGACCACATTCACCGTCAGCAGGACCAAGAGTTCGCTGCGCGACGTGGAGTGGGTATTGTAGCGGAACAGGCGCCCCAGGTAGGGGATGTCCTTCAGCCACGGCACGCCGGAGTTGGAGTCGTTGTTGGTGTTCTTGATCATGCCGCCCATCATCAACGTCGAATTGTCGGGAACGACCAGCTGGGTCGACATCTTCTTCTTGGTAATCGTCGGCGGCAGGTTGATGTTGCTCGCTTCCTGGGCGTCTGAGACTTCCTGCTCAATTTCGAGGCGGACGTCATTGCCTGCGGTGATGTACGGCGTCACGGTCATGATGACGCCGGTGTCGACGTACTCATAGTTGCTTCGCATGGTGTCTGAACTCGTCGAGTAGGACGTTGATTCGGTCGGCACCGCGATTGATTCGCCGACCTGCAAAATGGCGGTTGAGCCGCTCAGGGCCAAGACATGCGGTTCGGACAGGATTCTGAAAGACGGCGCCCGTATCC
>JALHDI010000015.1 GCA_022839045.1 Sporomusaceae bacterium | reverse complement strand
TCATCAACACGCTGTTCGAGCAGAAACAGCAGTAACCCGTCGCCACAAACATGCAAAATTCAAACGCCATTTTCATGCAAAATCAAATCGGCGTTGACAGTAGAAAATGAAAGGTTATGTTCAAGTTTATACTGGCAATGGCAAAGGAAAAACGACTGCTGCGCTAGGGCTTGCCATCCGTGCTCTGGGAGCTGGTAAACGGGTATTATTCCTCCAGTTCATGAAAACTCTTGAGTACAGCGAGCACAAAGTTATGGCCAAGTTAGGGCCGAACCTTATTGTGGACTCGGTGGGGAAACCGTTTTTTATTGCTAAGGAAGGTATGTTATCCGATGAAGAGTGCCAAAAATGGCAGGACAAGATTGTAATTTTCCCCCCTGGCCAACCGCCCGCGGACTATCTAGACATCGTGGCTGCTGGTCTAAAACGGGCCAAAGAAGCGGTGCAGAGCGGCGAATACGATCTGGTGGTACTGGACGAGGTAAATTGCGCCTTATACTTTGGTCTGCTTGAATGGAAAAATCTCCTTGCACTTATTGACAGCAAGACCCCGAACACTGAATTAGTGCTGACTGGTCGAGGGGCGAGCCGAGAACTCATTGAACGAGCCGATCTAGTTACTGAAATGAAAGAAATAAAACATTATTATTCAACGCAGGGGGTAGAAGCAAGACTTGGCATTGAGAACTGACCCCGAGTAACCAAAACAATAATCGTTTAGTTCCATAAGGCACTTGATATAGATCCGATAAAAAACAGTTATGAAATGCCCCGTTGTCAGATTGACAACGGGGCATTAACTATTATGATTTATGATTATCCTACAAAGCTAAAGAAGCTACTTGTTTAGAAACTCAGCCTAGTGTTTTCTCCCCACGTTCGGGGAAACATATCCCATTTCCTACCACAACCCACAAATCCACGCCACACTTGATTTCATCAGGTGTGTTTTCTTTCCAGTAGAACTACCGACTCAATGTGTTTCGAGTGTGTAGAAAAGGACAGTTTAGCCACCCCTCATTCTCCGCGGTAAGTCCCTGTTCCATAAATTTTACGGGAACATTATTGATAGAGAGGAAGCAAAAAGGGCGGGATCTCTCCCACCCTTTTACTACAGTTTTACTGCAATGTATTGTCCTGCTTTTATGGGGGCATGGGCGACATTGGCGTTCGGTAATAGGCCTGTATCCTTTAGGAACTTCTTGGCGCCGACATAAGCGCCTCTGTTCGTGTGGCGGATGGCAAAAGAATTTAGTCCCTTTTCCTCTGAAGGTAAAATCCCGATTGCCTTGTTATCCTTGTCATAAGCCAGCATACAGAAAGGTTTGTTTTCAAGTAAAGCAGTCGCAGGTTTATTAAATGTTATCCGCCCGTTTGTCTTTACTTCGGCCAAAGGCTCAACCTGCTTAGCCCTTGTCCCCTTCTTGGGTTCATAAGTCGTAAAATTGAATTCCATATGTACCTCCTCATTGCGATTCTATACGGAGTATTCTCTTTATATCCATTATTTCCTATCTAGGTGTAATTCAACCTTAAGAGTAAAGGTAACACAATCCATTATGTTACTTTAGCTGATCCTTCGTTTTAAGTTATCATCTTGTCGGACTTTCATAGACAAAGTTTCACCGATGAAGTAGTCGGCTAGATGCCTAATGCCATCTGTGTCTTTTCATCAATTATTCCGTTAGTTGGTAAACCAGAAGCTTGTTGAAGGCTTTTTATAGCTTTAACAGTTTTTAGATCCCGAATTCCAGTGGGGTCAACATCATAGCGAAGTAATTTCAATTTCTTCTGTATATCAAGCAGGTTTAGTGTATCAAATTTTTGTTTGGTTACAAGATTAATAATTCCATTAGTTTCTAGCCCAAAGTTTCCCTGGAAACTCTGGATTGCAGCCATGGTTTTTGCATCCCGTATTCCTAACGTATCACACTCGTACCCTAAATCTCTCAATTTCCGCTGGATATCCGACAGACTAATCGACTCTAAGTGCTTTTTTGTTTCGCTGCCAACAATTCCGTCGATTGACAAACCATAGTCTTCTTGAAACTTCTTTACAGCGACAACTGTTTGGGCCCCCTTAATGCCGTCCACTGCTCCAGCCTCATAGCCAAAATCATTAAGCTTACGCTGCATTGTCCGGACATCCATCAGGTCCGCCGCAACTACGGAAGATGAAGAGGAGCTTGGGGCCGGGCTAGTTGCTGAGGAATAGTGAGAACGGTGAGAGCTATGGGACCGGTGCGAACTATGCGAACGGTGAGAGTAGTGAGCCATTTGTTCCAGGTTATTTTCATAACTCATATTCTTGCCTAATGACTCCAAGCTCGTCCAGGCAGGATAAAGGTAAAGGGGACTATTTTTTAAAGCATCGGAACGATTATCACCAACTGATTCGTTCTTGATCTTAAACTGTTCCGCCGACACCAAACCGAGTTGTGATAGCATCCACCAAAGCGCGACACCAGCGTAAGAAGAATAACGCTGCCACTTTTTCACAATATACCCACCCCTTCATGATAATTCCCACATACATTAAATCGGCCTTATATTACCACTTTGCAGCACGGATGTACCGAACAGTCCTGCACAGCAGTCTTTTTCTGAGCACCCGTCACATTCCGGCAGATAGGTTCTTTTCCAAGCAGATATGCTGTTCCTTGAGAACCGCCATAAAGGTTTAGGCAACAGACAGTGCGGTAGGTTGTACACTGACACGTTCATGGCTCGTTGGTGGAGAATCCGCACGCTCTTTTCCAGGTGAGCCCGGTATTCGTCCGGATCAACCCATACCCGCGCCAAATTCTCGGCGGCCAGACCGATACACTCCATGCCCATCAGGGCAACATGGCAAGCAAAAGGCAGATTCATATAGATAAATTCAGCTAGGTCGGGTAACCGTTCAAAATTCTGCTTCAAAATAACTACCCTTATTTCAACCGGTTGTTTCAGCTTGGCCAGATTGTATAGCCCGAGTATAGTCTCTTTAAAGCTGCCTGGCGCGCCGACAATTTCATCGTGTTCAACGTCGTTATCCGCGTAAAGCGGTATACATATGACCATACGATGGTGGGATTGAGATATGTGCCGCGCAATTTCAAAGTCCGAAAGTCTCTTGCCATTAGTCAATAACGAAACCATTGCCTTCGGGAACTGCCTGGCACAAGTGGTTAGGAGGGACACCAAGCTATTTACGTCCAAGGTAGGTTCACCGCCGGTGATGCCTATGTGTTCAACTCGCGTATTCTTTGCGAGGGCCAGGATTTTTTGACTCACCGCGTAATGATGCCTAAGCTCCTCGCTTGCTATCTGCGGGCACATGATACACTTCGAGTTGCAGTAGTCTGTCGTAAACAGTACATTATCAGGCGAGTGTGCTTCCCACAGAATTTGAACCGTTCCGTCAGACAGTAGTTGGATTACATCACCCTCATGAAGCTGGGCAATGTCGGCTGCGAGGATGCCGGTTACCGCAGGCAAATTTTTAACAGGATTCTCATTACTGCTTAAAACGGCAGTATAGCCAATCAGCGTTGAAGGAGGATTATTGGTTACGAATATTGATTCACGGGTCAGTGAGATTATTGAAGGATTCAACCTGACCCTCCCCAGAATGGGCGTATGGAGATTCGAAGGAATTCCCTTGAACGTCCTCATATCTCCACATCCTTCAGATTTCGCATCGTAATCCATGACCAGAAAAGGTTGTTTATGCGTGTGTCGTTTTGGAGCAAAAGCTCAAAGATGTGATCGAGAATTCCTTTATTCTTTTGGCAGAACCCACTATCCGGCCGGCTGCCGATAAGGTCGCCTGATTCCACGTAGTTTCTGATCGGGTCAGAGCCGCAGTAAATTTGATATGCACAGGTGGCGCATCCGGGCAGAACCTCTACACAACTGTTATAAACCAAGTCCTGAATTAAGCGCCCATTGAAAAGATCCTCATAAGTATTTTGAAGTACATTCCCCATGTAAAATCTCTTATCGCCCATCCTTGCGAGCATCCGCGCTTCGTCGACGGGATAGACGTCGCCGTTGTAGTCGTAAATGACCCCACTTATCCCGGCGCCTGCGGGAGATTGAAGGTCGACGAATCCCGTGGAAAACGGCGTCAATATCCGTTGGAGCAGCAGCGAAGCGTAGTATTCGGTGAAAGGTGTTCCTGCAAAGTTGAGATTGATAATATGATCCAGAGCTGACTTATAGGCCGTTACAAACTCCTCGGTTGAATAATCTAATTTGCTGGCATTCTTCACTGCATATCCGTATGGATTCAAGGCTCGCAGGAATATTCCATTAAACCCCATTTCCACGTAATGGTCAATGACATGCGGTAGCTTGTCCAAATGGTCCCGGGTAACCGTAAGCAAAGCCGAACATCCCTGTTCGCCCAGATGCTTGCGTGTTAACTCTAGATTTCGGCTAAACGTCTCGTATCCGCTGCTACCGTCGCGACATTTCCGGTGCAAATCATGTAGCGGCTGTGGTCCGTCCAGCGACGTTGAAATCATCACTTTATGTTTTTTGTAAAAAGATAGGATTTCCGGGGTAACCAGGGTAAGGTTCGTACACAGAACGAATTCCAGATCCCGTTTGGCAAACCGGTTTACGACCTCGGCATAAAGAACTATTTCCTTTACCACGTCCCAATTTAGCAGCGATTCGCCGCCTTGGAACTCAATCTTAATAACCGGCGATGGCGACTTGAATATCGTGTCAACGACATTCTTTGCCGTCTCCCAGTTCATATCAAGGCCTGGTTTATCCTGGTCGGCGCTCGACGCATGGCAGTAGTCACAGTAAAAGTTGCACCGCAGGGTGACAACAATCATATGTAAGCTTGTAAACGAAGTTAAATAGCCTTTTCTTGTCCTAAGCTTCGTAGCCAGCATTTCAATAGACAATTCAGCATCGCCGTCTGCGACAAGGTGCTTGCCTTTCAAGCGATAATAAAGGCTGCCCATTTGTGCTTTGTTGCCGGACAACAGCTTATCAAATTCTTCATGAGAAAGCAGCAAATATTCTCCCGCCTGGTTTACGACAAGAAACCCCTGCGGCAAAATACGGTAAGTGAAGGGGAAAAGCGTGACGTCTTCGTAGCCCATATAAATCAACCTTTGCCATTTACAGGCCGAAATGCCTGGTCATAAACGGCTTCCCGAAGGTGGCCGAAGCGCTGGTCCAAATCCAGCCTGACCTGCTGGTCCAGGACCTCGTTGCAAAACTCCCCGAGACTGTTCCTGACGATATTAGGTTCTTGCCCCAGCTTGGCTTCAAACCAAATCCCTACATGCGTTTCTTCAACAGGTTCGATTCTAATGAAAAACTTGTCACGGAACTTATAGGCCGCTGCAAAGACAGCCTCCCTTTCGTACATGGCCTTGGATAAAGTAACAAAAAAGATACCTGGTTTAAGTTCTTCAATAAAGCCTTCTTTCAATGATTTTCCTCCACTGACAAAGTACTGATAAATATTTTATTTTTCGTCATTAGCACTCAATAAACCTCCCAAATTGTGGAATAAAAGTTTGGTAGTGTCTTTAATACTGTCGAATCTTCTGGTCTGTTGCGATTGTCACTTCTCTACTATCGTTTAATGAGGCTCGTATCACCCCAAGTTTTATGTTATAAATCGATACGTCCAACAGAAAAAGAAAGGGCGAAATTATCTCGCCCTTTCATGTCACAATTAGATAGCCGCATATTGTCCGGATCGGTGCCTGCTTCACGCTTGCCCCAGGCACCTTCGGTTCTGTTTTTGTTTTACTGCAAAGGATAAATATGTAAAATGTAGAATTGTGGCATAAAAAGGAGGTGGCTAATTAATGACCAAACGGTTGCTTACTACAGTGGTACTTGCACTGATTATACTGATAGCGGGGTGTGGGGGACAACCGTCGGTTAAGCCTGAAGTCAAGAAGCCCGTCAACCCATTTACTACCGAAAACTATAAAGCTGAACTATTGGCATACTTTAAGGACGCAGAAAAGTTCAATATAAGCCCTGACAGCGGGCCGAACTCCAGCGGGCAGATCACAGCAAGAGGAATCCTGAAGGAATCTCCCAAAAAGCAGATTGAAGTTTCTATATCCGAGAAAAATAAGTTGCTAGACAACGTGGTGCTAACCATATGGCTTAACGGTGACAACACCCCTGGCAACAAAGACCTGGCTTATATTGATAAACTTGTTGAAAAGATGTACCCCGAGTTTAAGGATAATAAGAATTTTATCAAAGACGGTATCTCGAACGCACTACAGAACAAACGTAGCCGAATAACCAAGAACGATATAGACTTTCAATTCGTTTACGTCCAAGACGCGGGAGGCACAAAGGGCGAAAACGCAATAATCTTCGGTATCGAAAAAACAAAACCAGTCGTGGCCGCTAGTTCAAAGATCGAGGTTGACTTTAGCATTGAGGCAAGGGCTGACAATGGTAGGGTTCAGTTTTCGGGGAAGACGAATCTCCCTAGCGGCATGGAATTAATGATAGCTCTGGGAAATCCGAATATAAGTTATGCTGCTCAGGATAAAGTCAAAGTTAGTAATGGGACGTTCACCACTGCCACCTTCTCTAATAAGGGTTCCGCGTTACCGCCCGGAACGTATAGCCTGTCAATCCAATCTCCGATGGCCTCTGTACAACCTCAAAGTGTTCGCGATGTCATTGGTGCGCGTGGGGGTAATCTGACTGGGCCGTTTGTCAAATATGATGAGAAATGGGATGACTACAGGGTATTCTTTCGGCAAACGATAACGATAAAATAACTCAAATGGCAAGCACCGGGCTTTGTCCGGTGCTTGTCACTGGGGTCTATAAGAGCATTTCTGTACCAAACTCATAACTTCAAAAATGAAAAGTTAGTACTTCAATGTCTAATAATGTAATTTGGGGAAAGTCTTGACCATCTTGCGTGAGAAACAACATCCTTAAGGGCTTCTGCTATACGCATCTCATCCGGGTAGGCGGAAGAAGCAGTTTCAAATAATCATCTACATATATGCCAACTCCTTATTTGATTACCGCTTAATCTGAACAACTTCCTCCAAAACCCAAATCAACGTTTCGCCGTCTCCCACAGGTATTTTTTGCATTTTAGACTCTATGCGGAAAGCCGCATTCCTCTTTACAAATCTTGGTATCCACTCGTAATCGTCACGGTAAAAAACCAAACTGTCCGCACAACGAATTATGAGCCTGTTGATGCTTGTCACCATTGTTCGGCTTAGCCTAATGATACGATAGCGAAAATTTGAGAACGTAAAGTCAGTATGGCTTCCTTCAAGTGTTGGGTCTGGCCGCATTCTAACAGCAAGGTTCGGGGAAAGGGGTATAACCCTATTACGAATACGCGAATCATTAATCTCTTCGATCGCAACGGGAAAGTCACTTGTAAAGAATGGGCTATCATCATATGGATTAATTAAAACGTCCCACCAAAAGTTACCGAGTAGGCTGGTATGCTTTATTATTGAACTAATTCCAATGGCCTGTGGATACTTTTGGTCTATCTCCATATTGACCTTGCCACTCGTTAATAACTCAGTTAGGTATTCACCTGCAAGTTCAGGCGGCGGAACTGGAAATCCACCGTGCCTGTCGGCCATCTTGGTCATTTCCTCCACTACGCCTTTTAGGTACTCAGATTTAATACGCTTACTTGCCGGAGAGCAAGTGTTTATATAAGCAACGAATCCCGAAATAACATATATACTTTCTCTATCAATCTGTCCTGATGCTAACTTTACTATTGCACTATTATATTTAGGCTCTATGCCTTTCAAAAACACTTAGATGGCCCGCTCAGATTGTAGATAGGGGTTTGTGCTACCGCTCTCAGTTCTGCATACATCCTCAGACTTGGGAGTGAATGTTATCAAGTCTTGTTTACGGATAGCGTACATACGGTTTCTTAGTTTAGGTGAATAAAAGTTTTTCAGATGAACCTGTGATACATAGTGATCGAGCGGCACACGCGTCGCCCCTCTCCCTTAGCAATACCCCGGAATTTCCCCTTCGGGTTAACCAAAATCCTTCCGGGATCGGCAGCTAATCCGAAACAAGTCCCGTAACGAAACTATCCGACTTTGGCGTAAGAGAAGCCACCTTTTTTTATGTATTGGTTAAGGAATCTTCCTTTGGAATCGGCATTAAGGAAGTCAAAGAACAACTGCTCTGGAACACTGTAATACTCGTAGATTCCACCCTTAAGGAACTCTACTTCCAGAGTAGCGGTTTCCGGGCAGTAGCCAATGGAAGCAACATCTGTTGAGCTTACCAGAGTTCTTTCCACTCATATCACCTCCTTCCATTAAACCTGTCAGAAAGGTGGGCTATATCCTTATTCGCTTTGCGTAATTGTTGCGGCGGCTAATGGCGCTTTTTTATTTGTTTTGTCTTCCACGACCGTCATTTCTTCGGCAGCGGCCGCTGGTGCCGGTTCTACAGGCGCTGGTGCCATCTGTTGACGTCTCCATCCCGTAACTGCCGTATCGTACGCCGGGGAAACAACTGGACTTTCTGCCCATCTATCTGCTATTTCCGGATCACTGCTGTTGGGTCTAGGTTCTACAAGGGGTAAGCGAATACGACTTGGGACTTGCATGGCTTCACCGACCACTATGGCTTCCCCAGTGCGGAGAGCAGGTAGTATTTCCATTAAGCCAGCAAGGGCGTCTGGAACAGTTGCTCGGACCCTTCCTTGATCTTCTCCATTAGTCAGTCTTAGAGCAACAAAAGTTCCACATTGCGAAAGAATGGTGTCATCCAGTTCAGAAGGCCTTTGGCTGACCACTAATGCCCCAATGCCGTATTTCCTTCCTTCCTTAAAGATCCGGCGAACAGATCTACAGGCATAACCCGCAACAAACTGCGATGTTGTACCTCTAGGTAGATACGCATGTGCCTCCTCAAATACTACTAAGATAGGCCGTTGCTTACCCATCCCAGGAAGATCCCTGCCCCAGAACATTCCTTCAAACAGAATTCTGACAAGCACTCCAACAACTAAGTCCATTACTTCAAACGGAATTCCGCCAAAGTCAAATATTGTGATGGGCTTGTCATGGTTTAACCAATCATCAACCAAATGATTTAAGTCCTTGGTGATGCCATCGTAGTCAGAAGGATCGAGCAAGAAGCTGAATCGTCTGTCTTTAAGCCTTCCATATATTTTATTTAGAATGGATGCTACACCCGGGGGCTTTAGATTCTTAAAAGGAGATAAACTCCCAGCACCTGGGGGCTCATATTGAGGAAGGGTAAGGGAGGCTATATTTGCACGCAATTCTCGACCAGCTTCTGTCTTATAAGCAATGGTTGTCCAATCGTCTTTTGTCCGTAGGGTAGCGTACTCTTTCTCATACAGCTCAAAAAAGAGTTCTCGAAGTTTGAACGGGATTGGCGAATCGGCCGTGATCTCGTCAGCCGGAATGGAACCAGCACAAAGTGAACCGCAAACTGCTTTCTTTTCCTCGTAAATCCTTTCCCTAATGGTTGCATCTTGGGAAGATTCTCCTGAACTGCGGCGGTCATATAAGAACCAAGCAAGTTCATCAAATGACAATGCCCAATATGGGATGTACAAGGGAGAAGAAGCATCATTGATACGAAAAACACGGCTCCTATCTGGAAAAGCAGCGTGATACTCACCATGAGGGTCTACCACTATGATTCTGGCGTTCGGATAGCTTCCCTCGGTTAATGACTTTAATAATGATGCAATAGTATTCGATTTTCCACACCCTGTCGAGCCAACTACGGCACCATGGCGGCTAATTAGCTTGTCCAAATCGACGAATGCCCTCAAACCGTCAGAAGCAACATGAGTCCCAATCTCGACCATTGCTCCTTCGAGATTGCCATAAATAATTGTCAGATCTGCTTCTGTAACAATATGCGCTTCGTCATCAATGGTCGGGAAAACGCTAATACCACGTTGGAATTTGCCATGAGCGTACGATTCACCGACCAACTGAACTTCTATCCAGCGCTGCCCCTCCTTAACCCCAGGGATGCGTTCGCCTGTATCGCTTATCTCTGACGCCCCAACCAAAGATACGGCCCCATAGACATTCAGAAAACCAAGAGGGATACGTACAAAGGAACCAACCTGACCAACGCGGTATGTTCGTCCGTTAATAATTGGCGAGGCGGATGGCACGCTACTGCAAATTTCTATATATACCTTTGCACCAACAACACGGCGAACAGTACCTAAGAACGTAACGTCACGCTTCACCAGTCTCCCCCCCTGTCACAGCTGGCTCTGCAGTACCACCACACCTTTTCTCCATTTTAAATCCGATAAATGCTTCCAAGAATGACGCAAAGCATTTAAAGTCTCCAAGCGTAAACCGACGATTGGCACTATCCCAAAACGGCCAAACCTCTCCTTCTTCGGGAGATCGGCGAAGGAACCACTCCCCCGTTAAGCCACCTATGCAGGCCTTGTTGGCCGCGAAGATTGTTAAGTTACGGAAAGTTTGTCCGTAAGTTAATAAGGTGTCATGGAAGTCCCCAAAGCAAAACGCAAGTACCGCTAAGCGCGGATTTGACCGCAATCCTTGAAAAAGAATCTCGTTAATATGTTCGTCCGAAAAACTATAACCAAGGATTATAACAATCGCTTCACCACTCATTAGGAATCTGCGGAGACGATCCTGCAACGTTAAAAAAGGTAGCTTGCGGGAGTCAGCATATTTATCCCGGGAAGGAAAAATCATTAATTCCTCGCCAGGCAACAATTCGCCTCCAGCCAGCCTTGTTATGCGACTCGTGGCAATACCGGCCTGCTTCTTAACGCGCCAGCCAATGGATCCGTGAAGTTTCCACAGTCGAGTCCAGGATCGAGGAGGATACACGGCGGCATCATCCTTGTACCCGTCAGATTCAACTGATTCCGGCAAGAAAAATGGCTGAACTGCGCCAATGAATCCATCAAAATACGGAACACCTATCTCCTCCATTGCTGTTTCTAAGAGGGTGTCATAGTTTAGGGTAAATAACTCCACAGGCCATTCTCTATTTCCATGTAGAACGTGAAGCCATTGTGCTAGAGTCTGGTGAGGGCCGGTTCCGGATGCGGGTTGGATCTTAACAGTCTCATATATTGCTCGACAGATACTAGCATCAAGATTCATGGCATCTGTTTTTCCCTTTATGTCATCGATTTCTCGATCATCGCTGTCGCCGATTACCTCACGGTAAAGTCTTACTCGGTTCAGAATTTCTTCGACATTGCCTTTAGATCCAAGGCTAGTTCTTATTGCTTGGTATTGTGTTTTTTCCTTTTCTGAAAGCATATCTTCAACTTTATCAGTGAGAGCAATAATTCCTGGAAGGCCCACTGCCATGGAAGTTCCCGCCCCGATAAGGAATCCAAGACGCCGCTTATCAGATGATATTTGCTCCCTAATCTCAGTGGCAACACTAAATGGGTCGTATTGCACCATAATCTCGCCTCTTCCGCTCAAATTCTTCATTAACCTACCTAATTCTCCCAATTAGCGGGAATACCTCCTAACGGGGCTGTCTCCGATCTCTTAAATGATTTTACGAACAAACTCCCGCTGAATCACTAGGTGGCTATTCGATAACGTCCTCTCATGACAAATGCCCTTTGCCAAATAGGCAACGGGCATGAATAGTACGTTCTCTGTTATTTGCTTCTATCAAATGTTTTCTCCCTATGTCTAGGGGAACATATACAAATCCGTCCAAATGCCCACAAACCTAAACACACCTGACGAGGTCAGGTGTGTTTTCTTTGCAGCCAAACTACCGACTCAATGTGTTTTCTTTCTGCAAACATGTCTTTTTCACTCACTCAACCCCTGTTGTGTGAGGAAATATATTGGAAAATCCTTCCATCGCAATATATGGTATTATATTTCCATAATTACACATTATCTTGTGGTGTGTTTTCTTTCGAGGAGAACCACTGCCTCGACGTGGAAGGCGTGGGGGAACATATGTCATCTCATTCTGGTTTGACTAATCCCATATTATCCTTTTTACCTTGATTCCAAATCATTTTGGGCATCAATTTGGGCATCAAAATAAGAAAAGGCTTCTAGGATAAACCCACGAAGCCTTGTATTTCCTGGTGGGGCATGCTGGTTTCGAACCAGCGGCCTCTTGAATGTGAGTCAAGCGCTCTCCCGCTGAGCTAATGCCCCAAAGACAAATATTGATAGCCTGTGCCTACGAATTTAAACAACTAACTTAAGAAACAACTCCATTTAGACATCATTCTTACACCTGATAGTATACCCCGTAAGGGGGTGGATAATCAAGTGTAGAAATATTTTTCTTTTCATGTATAGTAATGGAAATTACGATCCCAACAAGCGGGTAAACTACCACCTACTTTTCGAGTTCCCGCCGCACCTCTTCAGCTATTCCTTTCATTCTCGCCGCGTGTTCTTCTGGCGTAGAATGATACTGCGGCAAATCCCACTCCATGATGTTAAGGCTGTCCACGATACCGGGAAGTACATCAAAGGGAAGCGACAAAAAGAGTAACCCTTCCGGGAATAGCCTGCGCGCTTTCATCCCATGGTGCAGTCCGGTAACCATAAGATTAACCTCGCCGTGAACGTAAGGATACATATACAGCCACGCGCACCCTGCCACGGTAGTTCCCCTGGCGGTCCAGCCGGCTCCGGTCTTGTAGCCCGCCGCTCTAAGCACGACTTCCGCCTGGCCGGGCCTGGCGGTAACAATCAGCAGGTCAGGATTAAAAGACAGTTGGGTCAGGGGGGCAAAAGCCACGAAGTTAACACTGCCTTCCGCCAGCCGCGGCCTTTTATCGTAGATTCTCCTGTTTGCCCTGGCATCCTCGTATACCCCCAACTTGGGGCCGATCATCCCGCTTTCAAAAACCGGATCAGGCTTATCCATACCCAAGAGGATCGGGCCTACCTTGCACTCATGTTCTTCTTTTGTCGTATAGAATGGGCGGCCATCCTGCGCCTCCTTCAGCATTTGGCAAAAGGCCACCTTCTTATTAAGCCGCTCCAGTCCGTCCGGCTTTGTTAAAAGAAACTTTACTCCTACCGGCTGGTACTCGAAATTAAACCGTTCAAAAATCGATAAATCGAGCCGTCTTTTCATATAAACCTCCCGCACGATAACCTTCCGTTGCCGGACCTGTTCGGGCAACCTGCCATTCTTCAACCAGCAGTCCCGGAAAAGCGGTCATCAACGATCCTCGTACCGGGATATTTCTCCGAAAACGGAGACTCCTCCTCCATGAAATACCGCGTATCTTTCGCACGCTCATTTTTAAAGGCGCAGCAAAGTTCGGCAAGAGACCCTTTCTCGCATCCGTAAAAAAGACCTTGTGCCGTCGACACAAGGTCCGTAGTATGAATGCTATCTAAAAGGCAAGTGCATTGTCATAAATTAAGCTTCGCTGCCATTCGCCTGTAAGAAGGCGGAGAGCTACATCGCCCGTTTGTCGATAACCCGTTTGGCTTTACCCTCGCTGCGCTCGATCGTTTTCGGCGGCACCAGCCGCACCAGTGGGCTGAGGCCAGTTGCCGCCTTCATCCGCTCCTGAACCCTGCGCTCGGCGGCTTGCATCGCCTCGGGCGAGCCGTCGGCAAGGCCGTTGGCTTTCTCGACCAGCACGGTGAGCTTGTCGAGGCTGCCCTCCCGTTCGACCAGCAGCTGATAGTGGGGCGCGGTTTCGCCGAGGCTTAGCAGCACATCCTCGACCTGCGAGGGGAACACGTTCACGCCACGGATGATGAGCATATCGTCGCTCCGCCCCAGCACCCGGTCCATGCGGGTCTGGGTCCGGCCGCAGGCGCACCGCTCCCGCCGAAGGGCGGACAGGTCGCGGGTGCGGTAGCGGATCATCGGCATGCCTTCTTTGGTCAGGGTGGTGATGACCACCTCTCCCTTCGCCCCGTCCGGCAGCACTTCGCCGCTCTCAGGGTCGATGATTTCGGTGTAGAAATGATCCTCTTGGATGTGGAGGCCGTCGTGGGCGGAGCACTCGCACGCCACCCCCGGGCCGATGATTTCGCTCAGGCCGTAGACGTCGAAAGCCTTGACGCCGTAAGTCTCCTCGATCTGATCGTGCATACGGTCGGACCACGTCTCCGCACCGCAAAAAATCGACTGCAGCGCGGTATCCTCGGGCTTCACGCCCATCTCCCGCATCGTCTCGGCCAGGTGCAGCGAATACGACGGCGTGATGATCATTGCCGTTGTGCCGAAATCCTTCATCAGCATGACCTGGCGGGCAGTGTTGCCCCCCGAGATCGGCACGACCGAGGCACCCACGAGTTCGGCGGCGTAGTGGAAGCCCAAGCCGCCGGTGAACAGCCCGTAGTTGACCGCCACCTGGAAGATGGAGCTATCCGTGAGCCCGCCGGCAACCAACGTCCGCGCCAGCACCTCGGCCCATACCCCCAGATCGTTCCGGGTATAGGCGACCACCGTGGGCCGGCCGGTGGTGCCGCTGGAGCAGTGCACCCTGACGATCTGCTTCATCGGCACGGCCAGCATCCCGTAGGGATAGGCGTCGCGCATATCTTGCTTGGTCGTAAAGGGCAGCTTGCTGATATCGGCCAGGGTGCGGATATCTTCCGGTTTTACCCCCTTGGCCTCCATTTTGGCCCGGTAGGACGGTACATTATGATAAGTCCGCTCGACAACCTTGCGCAGGCGGGTGAGCTGCAGCTCCTCGATCTGCGTGCGGCTGCCCTGTTCCATCGTAGAATTCCAGATCATGCTTTCTCCTCCTCCGCAGTTACGGCCGGTTTGCCGGCGAACAGCCTTACGGCCGGGAAATAAAGAACCTGGGCGACGACGCAGTTCACCGCGCCTACCGTCAGCACCACCGGCATCATGCCGTAGAGGTAAACTTGCAACGGGATGCTCATTACGATCTTGGTGACAGTTATGAAGACGAAGCCGCTGGCCAAGGTGCCGATGAAGGTGCTAACCGCCGGCTGGAGGGTAAGGCCGAAAATTTTCAGCCGCCCGGTGAGGCCGGCTACGAGGGCGCAGGCCACCGCGCCCACCGGCTCGCTGATGAGGTTGGCGTAAGGGAAGATCGCCTTGGACGTTGCCATGCAGACCACGCCGGCCACCAAGCCGATGCCTGCCGACTGCTTCAGGCCCGGCCGCACGACGAGGATGGCCAAACAGTACATGGCGATCAGCCAGTTGGGGGTGATGCCCGCTATGCTCGGGCTGACAAGCCGCAGAATAACGCCGATGGCCAACAGCAGCGCCGTCACCGCCACGCCCCTGGTATTGCCTCCCGTTTTCTCCACGCGTACCATTTCCTGCTTCTCCCGGTTTTCCATTTGTATTCTCCTTTCGTTATTCAAAAAGTAAATATAAAAGACCCGTCCCCAGCCAGGGACGGGTCTTTGCCCGTGGTGCCACCCAAGTTAGCCGCAACGCGGCTCACTCTTCCGGATGCGGGCTTAAGCTCCCGCTATCCGCTTCCCGTTAACGGGGGAATGCCGACGGCGCCTACCTCGCTCACGCGGCTCGGGCCGTGCCTCCCGGGTCCATTCGCCATGCCGAGCGGTGCCAACCTCACACCATCGTTGGCTCGCTGCGACTCTCTTGCATGGGTACTATTCCCGTTCATCAACTTCTCTTATACTCGGCTGCCTAAAAAGTCCATCTGCGGCGTTGTTCCTCAGATGCTTGCTAGCGTACGTTCCGAGTACGCGGCCGAGCGCTGCGCCTTCCATGGCGCGCTCGGCACTAGGCCCATCCGGGGCCGTCGTCGCTGCGTATCTTCCGGTGCGCCTTGCATCTGGAGCTTTTTAGACAGCCTTTAGTTTTGCTCTAAAAATCTACCGACAAAACCTCGTCGCCAGGACAGCCGCCGTACCCGCCGCCAGCGCGGCCAGCATCAGGCAGTCGCGAACGCCGAAGGCGATGCTCGTGCCGTAGCTCCCGGCCCGGCTGGCGCCGAACCCTCTGAGCTCAAGGCTCATGGCCATCGTGTCCGAGCGGGCCACCGACCGCAGCACCAGCGGCTGGACGATCGTCAGGTAATTTTTCAGCCGCCGCGCCACGCTTCCCTGGTTGGAATAGCCCCGACATGCCTGGGCTTCCTGCACGGCCTTGATCTCGGCGAGCAGGTCGGGGATGAAGCGCAACGAAGCCGTCACCATGAAGGCGTATTCGTAGGGGACGCGCAGCTGCCGCACCAGTGAGGCGGTCAGGTCCTGGATGCGGGTGGTCGCCAGCAGGAGGATGAACAGGCCGGTCATCATCGCCATGCGCAGGCCGACAACCGCCGAGAACTCCGCCTCCGCCCCCAGGGCGTACTGCATGGCCGCGAGCCCAGCGGCGAAGACGCCCAGGCTGCCCAACGCCTTGTAGCTTCCGGCCGGCACCCGCGACAGGGCGAACATCGCCAGCAGCGCAGCCGTCAGTAGAGCCAGGGCCACCGCCGAATCGAGCAGCATCGCCCACAGCGACACGAGGAAAACCATCACGATTTTCGTCAGGGGCGCCGCCCTACGCATACAGACTCCTCCTCGCCATGCAGATTTCGCCGCTCAGTTCTTCCGGGACGATCGGCCCCGGCTTCACGCCGCAGTCCCTGAGACCTCTGGCTACCCTCGCCGCCGTCGGTTCGCGAAGGCCCCAGGCGCTCACGTCGGCTTCGCCGGCGAACAGCTCACGCACGCCGCCGTCGAAGACCACCCGGCCGGCGGTCATCACCACCGCCCGCCGCGCATAGCGGGCCAGAATCTCCATATCGTGCGTCACCAGCAGTATCGCCATGCCCTTGGCGTTAAGCCCGGTCAGCAGCTCCATCAGCGACGCCTTCTCGCGCGCGTCCTGACCGCTGGTCGGCTCGTCGAGGATCAGCAGGCGGGGCGTCAGGGCCAGCGCCGACGCGATCGCCAGGCGCTGCTTCTGCCCCTTGGACAGCGTCCGCGGGTAAGCGGCGGCCAAAGCGGCGAGGCCGGTAGCCTCCAGGGCCGAGGCGACCGCGTCGCGGACCGCCTCGGCGGCGAAGCCGAGCTGCTCGGGGCCGTAGGCCACCTCCTCGGCCACCGAATCACGAAAAATCTGCCTGTCCGGGTTCTGGAACACGTAACCGACCTGACGGGCGATCGTCGCCGTCGCGCTCCCGGCCGTCGCGCGGCCGTCCAGCATTATCCTGCCAGCCGCCGGCCGCAGCAGCCCCATCACCAGACGGGTCAGGGTCGTCTTGCCGCTGCCGTTGCGGCCGGCCACGGCGACGAATTCGCCGTGGCCGGCCGTCAGGCTGACATCGCGAACGGCATACTGGCCCGGTTTATAGCAATAGCTTACATTTTCGATCTCAAGCACTTTTCGTACCCTCCCGGCGCGAAGCGCCGATAAAGTCGCCCAGCTCGTCAACCGCCTCGCCCTCGTGCCGCCAGGGGGCGAACTTGGTCTCAAGCCGCTCCTCCAGGCCGAACTTGAGCTGCCATAGCGCCGGCACCATCGCCGCCAGCTCCTCCCTGCGCCTGAGCAGCGGCAGCATCTCTTCCGGCCGCCCCTGGCAGGCCACCTGTCCGCCGGCCAGCACCACGAGATTATCGGCATAGGCCAGCACCCGGGCCAAATCATGCTCCACCACCAGCAGCGTCATTCCGTACTCGCGGTTGAGACCGGCCAGGAGGGCGTAAAGCTCTTCCGCGCCTTCCGGGTCGAGAGCCGAAGCCGGTTCGTCCAGCACCAGGATCCCCGGCCGGGTCGCCAGCACCGATGCGATGGCCAGCCGCTGCTTCTGCCCGCCCGACAGCGAGCCGACCTCCCGGTCCTCCATTCTCGCCAGCCCGACCTGAGCCAGCACCTCGCCGATCCGGCGGGCGATCCTGCCGTGCTCGACGCCGCGATTCTCAAGCGCGAAAGCGACCTCCTCGGCCACCGTCATCGTTACAAGCTGGCTTTCATAGTCCTCCAGCACCGTGCCCACATGGGCGGAAAGCTCTCCCATGCTGCTCCCGGCGGTATCCACCCCCGCCACCTTGACGCCGCCCGCCATGCTGCCCCCGAAATAATGGGGCACCACGCCGCACGCCGCCAGGCACAGCGTCGTCTTGCCCGCGCCGCTCGGCCCGGCCACCACGGTGAACGAGCCCCGGGCCACGGTAAGGCCGACGCCGTCCAGCGCTTTCACGGCGCCGTCATATGCATAGCTGAAATTATCGAACACTATCGCCGTCATCGCCAAGCCTCCCGACGAAAATATAAAAACCCCGCGTCCCGGTAAAGGGACGAGGGGTTAACCCGCGGTGCCACCCTAATTGGCCGCCTGAGCGGCCCAGCTTTACATGGTACGGGAGCCAAGCTCCGATACCCGCTTCCCGTTAACGGGGGAAGATCCCGACGGCGCCTACCCCGCAGATGCGGATCGGACCGTATCTCCCAGGCCCATTCGACATGTCGAGCAGTGCCAAACTCCCACTACCATTGGCTCGCTGTGCCCCTCTTACCATGTGTACTCTTCCTGGTCATCGATGCTAATATATGTATTTTGGTATGAGTATAGCAGACGGGACGCGCCCTTGTCAACACATTTTCCCCCGCCCGCTAATACACAGGGCGGGTATGGGGCAGACTACCCAGGCGGAGGTGTAATCATGGAAGGAATAATATGCGCCAACTGTCACTCCTGGCTGGCCCTCGACGCGGCCGCGTGCCCCGGCTGCGGTTGCCCCGTCGTGCTCGAAGGCGAAAACAAAAGCGTCATCGACCACCTGCAGCCCAACTGCCTCATCCATCGGTACGAAGGGTCCGACATGCTCGAACCGGCGGTCGTCGTCAAGGAAGGCAAAGCCAACATCAAGGCCGCCACCCGCCTTAAAGAGTACACCCAGCCCGTCACCGTCCCCAAAACCAAGGTCTATGCCTTCGACCAGAACATCCTCGGCAACATTCAGTCTCTCAGGAACGAACGCACCGCTACGATCAGGAGGTATGACCAGCAGATAGCGAGCCAGTGGCAACAGCTTAAGCCTTATAAACCTAAATAGGGGAGCCGCTGATAAGCCCCCATCTACGTTGTTGGTCCTGCGGGAGCGCGCTCGCCGTACATCCCGAAGTACTGTCTCGCGCGCTTCCTCGGCCCGCCTAGTATCTGGGGACTTCTAAGCGGCTCCGGCCAAAACATTCTATGGGCCGGGGATTTCTCCCCGGCCCTTTCGACGTTTGCTTATTTCCCGCAGCCGCACGAGCAGGTGGAAGCGGCGGCTTTGTCCCACTCGGCGCAGGCCGCGCCCACCGCTGCGCCGGACTGAACCGGCACGCCGAGGGCGTTCAGCGCCCGTTCCACCGACGACAGCGTCTTGATGATCTCGGTGATGCAAACGTTGCCCATATGGCCGATGCGGAACGCCTTGCCCTTGATTTCGCCCAAAGCGCCGGCCACGACCACGCCGTAGTCCTCCATCTTGGCCCGGAAGGCGGCGCAGTCCACCCCGGCGGGATAATAGGCCACCGTCAGGGTCGACGCCAGCGCCTCGGCGGCCGTAACCGGTTTGATGCCGATCGCCGCGAGGCCGGCCCGCACGCTGCGGCCGATGCGCTCGTGGCGGGCGTAGCGGTTCTCCAGACCTTCGGCCAGGATGATCTTCACCGATTCGTTCAGGGCCAGGATAAGGTTAACCGGCGGAGTGGCGAAGTACATGCCCGGATTATCCATAATCGGCAGCCAGTTCTTCCAGTCGCTGTAGTAGGTCGGCACCGTACCCAGTGCCTCGCGGCGGGCGAGAGCCTTGGCGCCTATAGCCACCATCGTCAGGCCGGGAGGCGTCCCGAAAGCCTTCTGGCAGGTGGTGACGATCATGTCGACGCCCCAGTCCTTCATCGGCTCAGGGATGCCGGCGCTGGCGCACACGCCGTCGAGAATGAACAGGGTATCATATTTTTGGGCCAGTTCGCCCACTTCCTTGGGCTGGGCCATGACACCCGAGGAGGTGTCCACATGGGTAAGAGTCATGGCGGCATACTTCTTCGCCGCCAGCTTAGCCTCGATCGCGGCCAGCGGCACCCGTTCGCCCACCGGGCAGCTGAGCACGTCGGCCTTGATGCCGAGCGCCTTGGCCACGAGGGCATAACGGTCGCCGAACACCCCGTGGGTGACAACGAGGATTTCCTCGCCGGCCCGTACGGTGTTAATCAGGCCCATCTCCATCGACAGCGTGCCGGCCCCACCGACGACGATCATCTGCTCGGCCTGGAAGATGGTCTTGAGGCCGGCCAGACACTCTTTGTAAGCCTTCACGAAACCGCCGTAGGTATGGCCGTACGTCTGGGTAGCCATCGCCTGCCGGATGGGATCGGCCACCGGCGTCGGCCCGGGAATCATCACTAGCGGATCAGTTTTAATCATGTCAAATCGCCCCTCTCAATAACGTTGGTGTTAAAAAAATACGGTACCGGGCGGCAAAAATCCTGCCCCAGCGGCATTCCTTTCTCGCATAGCCGGTATGCCTTTATCCATAGCATCCGGCGGAATGAACCGCCCCCGCCGGCATATAATGTAATAGTTTGCACAGGAGGGACACCATGGCTTGGCAGCGCACAATCCTTGCCCTCTTTGCCGTGTTCATCGGCATATGGCTGACGGCCTGGCCGGAGGCCGCCGCCGCCCCCCCGCAGATAAAGGCCCGGGCGGGTGTGCTCGTCGACTTCAAAACCGGCGAAGTGCTGTTCGAGAAGAACAGCCGCGACCGCAACGCTCCGGCCAGCACAACCAAGATTATGACCGCCATCCTCGCCATCGAGAGCGGCCGTCTCGACGACCAGGTCAGGGTCAGCCTCCGGGCGGCCGCCACCCGGGGCTCCTCCATGCACCTCTATGCCGGTCAGGTCCTTTCCCTGCACGAACTCGTCACCGGCCTGCTGATGCGGTCCGGCAACGACGCCGCCGTCGCCATCGCCGAGCATCTGTCCGGAACGAGCGAAGCCTTCGTCGCGCAGATGAACGACCGGGCCCGCGCCCTGGGGGCCGCCGACACCCACTTCCGCAACCCCCACGGCCTGAGCGCCCCCGGTCACTACTCTTCGGCCTTCGATCTCGCGCTCCTCGCCCGCTTCGCCCTGTCCGACCCCACCTTCGCCTCGATCGTCGGCAGCAAGGAAATCAGCATCGAATGGCTCGACCGCCGCGGACGCGAAAAGGACGTCAACCTCCGCAACACCAACAAACTGCTCTGGATGCTCGAAGAGGCGGACGGCGTAAAAACCGGCACTACCGGCGAGGCCGGCCCCTGCCTGGTCTCCAGCGCCACCCGCGGCAACCACAAACTGATCGCCGTCGTCCTCCACGACCACTCCCGCTGGTACGACTCGATGCAGCTCCTAAAATACGGGTTCGATAACTACGACCTCTACGACTACGCCGACCAAGGCGCCCTGATTGCCACCCTCCCTGTGGAAAGCGGCCTCGCCGAAACGGTCGATGCCGTCGCCGCCGCCCCCGCCGCCCTCGTCGTACCCGCCGCCGATTACCCCCGGGTGACGGTGGAGGTCGATATGCCGAAAAAAATCAAGGCCCCGGTATACCAGGGCCAGAAAATCGGGGAAATTATCTTCTTCGTCGGCGACAAAGCAGAAAAAACGGTCGATGTCGTCGCCAACCGCGAAGTCAGCGAGCGCACCCTCGTCAAGACCTTCCTCCACGGCCTGCTCCGCACCTTCCGCCTGCTGGCGGGCTGGGGAATGCTATAGCGGCTTGCGGTAGAAAAAGGGCAGGTAATGCTGGAAGCCGATGTCGCGGAAATTGAGGATCGCCTCGGTGCCGCCGACGAAAAAGACCCCGCCCGGCTTCAGGGCGGCGAAAAAGCGCCGGTAGAGGGCGTCCTTGGCCTCCTCGGTGAAATAGATGACCACGTTGCGGCAGAGAATGAGGTCGAAGCCGTTCTCGAACTTATCGAGCAGCAGGTTGTGGCGCTGAAATTCGATCATCGCCTTGACCTCGTCCTTGACGGCGAAGCTGTCGCCGCTTTTGACGAAATACCGGTCGAGCCTCTGCGCGGGAATATTTTTCAGCTCGCCGGCCGCGTACACCCCCTGCTTGGCCTTGGCCAGCATCTCGACATCGAGATCGGTCGCCAGGATGCGGTGGCGAGCCGCGGGAGCTTTATGCAGCAGGATCATCGCCAGCGAATACGGCTCGGCGCCCGTCGAGCAGCCGGCGCTCCAGACGTTGAGCCGCGGACTGCGCGCCAGCAGGTCGGGGATGACCTTTTCCTCGAGTTCGACGAACTTTTCCGGCGTGCGGAAAAATTCGGTTACGTTAATTGTCAGGTAATCGATGAAGTCCTTATAAATCTTGGGATTGCCCTCGAGCAGCTGGAAGAACGCCATATAAGTCGATACGCCGTGCCGGTTCATCAGGTTGGTTATCCTGCGCTGCATCTGCGCCGGCTTGTACTGGTTGAGGTCGATGTTGGATTTGGCGAACAGTTTCTGTTTAAAAAGCTCCCAATCGTCCTGTGCCATGCTGCCTCCGCTCATTTATCTCTTCATTGGCTCGAAGGTGCCGATTTCACCGCCGGACCGCTCGGCGCGAAGGATGACGACATCCACCCGGCGATTCTTGGCCCGGTTCTCGTCCGAAGTGTTGGGGTACAGCGGCCGGTACTCGCCGTAGCCCAGCGATGCCAGCCGCCTGGGATCGGCGCCGTGCTTGTCGATGAGATAGCGGGTAACCGCGATCGAACGGGCGGCGGACAACTCCCAGTTGGACGGAAACTGCAGCGTGTTGATCGGCAAGTTGTCGGCGTGGCCCTCGATCCGCACATAGCGCGGCGTGTTCTTCATCGCTTTGCCGACAGCGTCCAGCATGGTCAGCGCATCCTGGCGCAGTGCGGCCTGGCCGAGGTCGAACAGCACGTTATCCAAAAAACGGATCGTCAGCCCGCGCTCGTCGACGATGAACGCGATCTGCCGCTGATCCTTGACATTCGCCTGAACCTTGCGGATGATATCCTGGAAATCTTCCGTATCCCTGCTGCCGTCTATGCTCATGGCCTGTTCGACCGGCTGGGTGCCCTGCTGGGTATAAATGAGGCTCGAGGCCGAACCTTCGGTCCGGAAAGCCACTGCCAGGGAATTCTTGAGTGAATTGAACTTGGCCATGTCCGCCTTGCTCATCGCGTACATGATAACGAAAAAGGCCATCATCAAGGTAATCAGGTCAGCGTAAGTCAGCAGCCAGCGCATCATGCCCGCCGCATCGTGACCTCCTCCGCCGCCACCCCCGCCGCCGCGTCTTTTGGCCATGTCCCCACTCCTTTAGTCGCCGTCGAAGTGTCTATACATAATAAGTGCCTTTATTTGGTTTTCTTCGACAACAACCAACACTTTTCCTACAAGAAATGATAAAGGGTGGTGAAAATTCACCACCCTTTATCATCAGCCGCCAAGTTTTTTCCCTAAAGCTTAGCCCAAAGCCTCGGCCAGCGACGTATACTTCAGCCCCAGCGCGTCGGCCACCGCCTGGTAGGTGACCTTGCCGTTCACGACGTTGACGCCCTTGGCGAGACCGGGGTTATCCATGACCGCCTGCTTGTAGCCCTTGTTGGCGATCTGCAGCGCGTACTCGATCGTCGCGTTGGTGAGTGCGAACGTGGAGGTGCGGGCCACCGCCCCCGGCATGTTGGCCACCGCGTAGTGGACGACGCCGTGCTTGACATACACAGGGTCGCTGTGAGTGGTAACGCGGTCGATGGTGGCCACCGAGCCGCCCTGGTCGATGGCGACGTCGACGATCACCGAGCCCGGCTCCATCGTCTTGACCATCTCCTCGCTGACCAGCTTGGGCGCCTTGGCCCCCGGCAGCAGCACGGCGCCGATGAGCAGGTCGGCTTTGCGCACCCAGCAGGCGATGTTATAGCTATTGGACATAATCGTCATTACCCGGCCGCCGAACAGGTCGTCGAGATAATTGAGGCGTTCGATCGACTTGTCGATAATCGTTACCCTGGCGCCCATGCCCACCGCCATCTTGGCGGCGTTGGTACCGACGCCGCCGCCGCCGATGATGACGACCTGGGCCGACTCTACCCCCGGTACGCCGCCGAGCAGGATGCCTTTGCCCCCCCACTGCTTTTCGAGGAACTGGGCGCCGATCTGCACCGACATCCGGCCGGCGACTTCGCTCATCGGCGTCAGCAGCGGCAGCGACCTGTTGGTGCCCTCGATCGTCTCGTAGGCGATACCGACTACCCGCTTGTCGAGGAGCGCCTTCGTCAGGGCGGGTTCGGGCGCAAGATGCAAATAAGTGAAAAGTATCTGCCCGGAATGGAAGAGATCGTATTCGGGCGCCAGCGGTTCTTTGACCTTCATGATCATCTCGGCGTCGTCGAACAGCTTGCGCTTGTCGGCGACAATCTTGGCCCCCGCCTTTTCGTACGCCGCGTCGCTGATGCCGCTGCCGAGCCCGGCGCCGGCTTCCACCATCACTTCGTGGCCGGCCGCTTTAAGGGTCGTGGTGCCTGCAGGGGTGAGCGCCACCCGGTTTTCGTTATTCTTAATCTCCTTCGCAACCCCAATAATCATCCTTGTATTCCCTCCTGCTCACCTTAATTATGTCTAGAACACGATTATATAATGCAATAATTGTGCCAGCACATAAACGCGCCAAACAGGAGGAGGCTCGCCCCTTTCGGAAACTTTTGTTTACGCATTCCGGAACTATTTGTTTACATTCCGGCATCTTTCGTTGCCAGCCAGCGCAAAATGACCCGCTCCCTTAAAGGGCGCGGGTCATGCCGTTTACTCATTTTTGCCAGGCGGCGATCGTCTGCGCGGCGTCGACTTCGCCCACCGCCCCGTCGATGATAACCAGCCGCGGCCGCGAAGTCACCGCCAGCGGCGGCCCGTCCCACACCACCAAGTCCGCATCCAGGCCGACCGCGATGCGGCCCACCCGGTCACCGACCCCGAGGATGTCAGCCGCCTCGGCCGTTATCGCCTTGAGTGCCTGTTCTTCCGGGAGGCCGAACCTCACCGCCAGCCCGGCGTACACGGGCAGAAAAGCCGCCGGCAGCACCGGATGATCGCTCATCAGGGCGAACCGGACGCCATGGGCGGCGAGCACAGCCGGCGCGGCGAAACTGCGATCCTTGAGCTCCAGCTTGCTGCGGGTGGTCAGGTTGGGGCCCACCACCAGTCTCGCCTGCCTTGCGGCCAACAGCCCGGCGATATTATGCCCCTCGGTGGCGTGCTCGACGATCACCTCCACGCCGAACTCGGCCGCGATCCTGAGCGCGGTGACGATATCGTCCGCCCGGTGGGCGTGGGCCCTGAGAGGCATCTCCCCCCGCAGCACCCTGGCCGCCGCCTCGAGGCCGAGATCGAAATTCCAGTCCTTCTCGCCGGCGCGGGCCAGATAATCTTTCGCCTTGAACAGCGTTTCCCGCACCAGGGCGGCGGTCGCCATCCTGGTGACGGGGGCTTTCTTCTGCTCGCCGTAGACCCGCCGGGGATTCTCCCCGAAGGCTATCTTGAGCCCGGCGTGGCGCTTGAGCAGCATCTCCTCCACCGACGTGCGGCGACGGGTCTTGATGATGCTGCACTGGCCGCCCACCGGGTTGGCGCTCCCGGGAGCCACCATGACCGTCGTCACGCCGCCGGCCACGGCGTCGGCCAGACCGGCGTCATCAGGATTGATGGCGTCGATGACGTCCATTTCCGGCGTCGTCGGTTTACTGGTCTCGTTGACCTCTTCCCCCGCCCAGGCATAGGCCTCGGTATACACCCCCAGGTGAGTGTGGGCGTCGATGATCCCCGGCGTCACGTACCGGCCGGCCGCTTCGATGACGGTAGCATAGGCCGGTACAGCGACATGCTCGCCGACGGCGACGATCCTGCCACCCTCGACCAGCACCGTGCCTCCCTGCAGGACAGGCCCGGCCATCGTCAGCACCGTTCCTCCCGTCAAAGCCAGCATCTTATTGCCCCTCCCGGTCGGCAGCGGCCTTCTTGGCCGCCACCCGGGCCCGCAGCCAGTCGTACCAGGCCTCCAGCCCTTCACCGGTGCGGCACGACGCCGTGATGAGCGTTATCTGCGGGTTGATGCTCGTGATATCCTCGGTAGCGGCGGCCAAATCGAAACTGGTATAGGGCAGCAGGTCGATCTTATTCACGACCACGGCGCCGGCCTGCTTGAAGACCAGCGGGTATTTGAGCGGCTTGTCCTCGCCCTCGGTGACGCTGAGCACCGTAGCCTTCATGTCTTCGCCGATGTTGAACTCGGCCGGGCAGACGAGGTTGCCGACATTCTCGATTATCAACAGCTCGAGGCGCTCCAGGTCCAGCTTGTCCAGGACGCCCCTGACCATATTGGCGTCCAGATGGCAGCCGCCGCCGGTGTTGATCTGCACCACCGGCACCCCCTGGCGGGCAATGCGGTCGGCGTCCTTGTCGGTGAACAGGTCGCCCTCGATGACCGCCATGGATAGTTCGTCCTTGAGGGCGGCGATCGTCCGTTCCAGGAGCGCTGTCTTGCCCGAGCCGGGCGACCCCAGCAGGTTCAGGACGAAGATGCCGCGGCGCGAAAGCTGCGCGTTCACTTCAGCGGCCAGTTGGTCGTTCTTGTCGAGGATATTGGCCATAACCTTGATTTCCACTATTCCACCTCCAAATGCTCCACCCTGAGTTCCCGCCCGGAGACGATCTCCACTCCCGCCGACCCGCATCCGGGGCATAGGAAGCGGAACCGCTCCACCCGGAATTCGCGGCCGCAATCCCGGCAGCGGCCGATGAGCGGCATGACTTCCACGTCGAGTTCGGCCGCCGCCGCCGCCGTCCCGGCCGCCAATGAGGCGAAACAGAAGGTGAGCGCTTCCGGCTCGACCTCGGTCATCTCCCCCACCTGCAGCTTGATGCGGACGACGGCCGCGGCGCCGTTGTCCGCCGCGGCCTCCAGCGCTATATCCAGAATCCCCTGGGCGATAGCCATCTCATGCATCGTCTCGACCTCCCAATTCCACGGCTATCAGGTCCGCCACCCGTCCGGCCGCGGCCGCCACCGGCGGCGACAGCTCCAGCCCCATGTCCATGGCGGCCGGCTCCACCCCGAAGATGACGATCGGCGGCAGCGTCGCTGTCTGAGCCAGAAGCGCAAGGGCCTGGGGCAGGGTAAACTCGTGCAGCGAGTAACCGGGAGGCGCAGCCGCCTGGCCGAGGTCGGTCGGCGTCAGGCGGTATACGGCGCCCGGCTCGCCGCCGCCCGCGAGGGCGTCGACGATGATAACCTTGGCGGCGTCGAGCAGGGAGCCCAGTATCTCCAGCGACGCCACGCCGCCGTCGACCGCCTCCACGCCGGGAGGCAGCCCCCGCGCCGCCAGCGCGCGCACGACGTGGATACCTACCCCGTCGTCGCCCATCAACAAGTTGCCGAAGCCGACAACAACCGTCCGCCCCATTATCCTCCTCCGTCCGGTTTCCGTTATTTCCCGGAAATATGAAAACACCGATACCTATAGTATTAGCCTAGCAGCGGCGTATTTCCTGCCGCGGCCGTTTTTTCAGGCCGCTGTCCGGCATGCAATAATCTGCCACCGGCGACGCCGGAATATTCGCCGTCCGCCCCGGCAGTCCCGTCCGTAATCCGGCGCCCCGGGCGCGCGGCGGGCCCCCGGGAAGGATTTCCTTCTTCTTGGGACGAAGATAGCGACAGGCGGTGATAATTGTACCCACGGCAGGGATAACAAATGCATATACCCTTGCTGCAAATCGATCTATGGAAAATGATCTTCGAACTGCTCCAGGACCTCGCGGTCATGTACACGGTTATCACTTTGGTTATGCAGAAATATACCCCGAGGACTCGACGGCGACAGAGCCCTGTACGCCGCGAAAAAGGCTGGACGCAACCAGGTGAAGAAATACTCCCCGGGATATGGAAGACCTCTTGACCCGGTGAGACCGCAAAAAGCACCGCCCGCTGGCGGTGCTTTCCCTTTCCCGTACCCGGAACCGGGCTAGTTTCTTTTGCGCCGCAGCAGGGTCAGCGCCTCGGCCGCCGGCCGCGTGTTCACGATATCGGCGGCCGTAAGCCACCCCTTGCGGGCCATGGCGACGCCGTACGCTACATAATCGAGCTCCGCCTGCGCATGGGCGTCGGGATTGATCGCCAGCAGCACCCCCGCCTCCTTCGCCTTGCGGCACCACCGCCAGTCGAGATCGAGGCGGTAGGGGCTGGCGTTGATCTCGATAACCGTACCCGTAGCCGCCGCCGCGGCGACGACCGCGCCGAGATCGACGCCGTACCCGTCCCTGGCCAGCAGTATCCGGCCGGTAGGATGGCCGAGGACGCCGACGTAGCGATTCTCCATCGCCCGGATTATCCGCCTCGTCATGTCGGCCTCGCTCTGGCGGAAGGCGGAATGGACGGAAGCGATGACGAAATCGAACGCCGCCAGCACCTCGTCCGGGTAATCGAGCGAACCGTCGGGCAGGATATCGCACTCGATGGCCGCCATCAGCCTGAAACCGGGGTTGGCCGCGTTCAGGCGCTCGATCTCGCGGCGCTGCTCGTCCACCGTCTCCAGCCGCAGGCCGCGGGCGTATACCGCCGTGCGGCTGTGGTCGCTCACCCCCAGGTACTCCCAGCCCCGCTCCCGCGTGGCCGCCGCCATCTCCGCCGGCGTCGCGCTGCCGTCGGAAAAAGTCGTGTGCACATGGAAAACGCCGCGGATATCCCCGGGAGTAACCAAGGCAGGCAGCGTCCCGCCGGCCGCGGCCTCGATCTCGCCCAGGCCTTCGCGCAGCTCAGGCTCGATATAGTCCAGCCCCAGCGCCCGGTAGAAGGCCGCTTCGTCGGCGATGAGCAATCGCTCCCCGGCCGTCGTCTCGATACCGTATTCGTTGATTTTCAGTCCTTTTTCCTTGGCCAGGCCCCGCAAGCCGACGTGGTGTTCCTTGCTGCCAGTGAAATGGTGCAGCGCGGCGGCGAACTCCTCCGGCCTCACGGCGCGCACGTCCACATTCATCCCGTTCGCCAGCTTGACGCTCGTTTTGGTCGGCCCCTGGCCGAGCACCGCTTCCACCCCGGGCAGCGCGGCGGCGAGCCCCGTCGCTTCGGAAGGCTCGGCCGCCGCCATGACGATATCGATATCCTTCACCGTCTCCTTGCGGCGGCAGATGCTGCCGGCCACGGCCGCCCGGTCCACCCCCGGCCGGCCCTCCAGCCAGGCGGCGATCTTCTCCGCCAGCGGCCAGACATCCGCCAGGAGGAACTGGCCTTGGAACCGCTTCACATAGTCGATCCCCTGCAGAATCCGCTCCTGGGTCTTGGCGCCGAACCCCGGCAGCGTCACCAGCCGGTTCTCGCGGCAGGCGTACTCAAGCTCGCCGATCGAGTTGACGCCCAGCCTCTCATGGAGCTGCAGCGCCTTCTTCGGCCCCAGCCCGGGGATTTTGACCAGTTCGAACAGCACCGCCGGCACGGACTCCTTCAGTTCCTCGTAATATTTCAGCCGTCCCTCGGCCAAAAACTCGCGGATCTTGAGGCCGAGCGCCTGGCCGATCCCCTTGGTCGCATCCATCCGGCCGCTGGCCACGAAGCTCTCCAGGTCCCCGTCCAGTTCCTCCAGAATCCGCGCCGCCGCCTCATACGCCCGGATCTTGAAGGGATTCTCCCCCTTCAGTTCCAGCAGCACGGCAATCTCGGCGAAAATTCGCGCCAGTTCCTGCTTGTCCGCCATGCGGCACCTCCTACCTGGGTTCGAAGTAAACGGTCACTTCCGTACCCGGATTGACGCTCCTGTTCGGCGCCACCGACTGTCTTACCGCCACGCCGCTGCCCGCCGGCACGAAAACCAGTCCCGCCCCGGCCAGGATGTCCCCGGCGTCCCGCATGCTCCGGCCGAGGACGTTGGGCACCGCCACCTTACCCGGCCCGGGTTTCACGGCCGGCGCCACCGCCTGCTTGGTCGGGGCCTGCGCCGCAAGGGCCGGCCGCGCGGCCGGTACGCTGACCAGCTCGGCGGCGTTATGCGGGCGGATGGTGAGATAGCGCATCACCTGATTCATGATCTCGCCGAACACCGGTGCGGCGATCTCGCCGCCGTAGTACGCGCCCACGGGGTCGTCGATGACGACCAGCGCCGCCACCTGCGGGTCCTCCACCGGCCCGAAGCCTACGAAAGAGGCTATGTAGCGCCCGGCCTCATAACCGCCGCCGCTCTCCTTCAGCCTTTCGGCCGTACCCGTCTTGCCGGCGAAGCGGTACCCCTTCACTGCCGCCCGCTTGCCGCCGCCTTCGCTGATGACCTTCTCCATCAAGCCGATAAGCACCTTGGCAGTTTCGGGGCTTATCGCCTGCCTCACCCGTTGCGTGGGCGTGGCCGACGCCAGCGAACCATCGGCGTTGTATATCTCCTTGATTATGTACGGCTTGAGCAGCACGCCTTCGTTGGCGATCGCCGCCACCGCCGTCAGCAGCTGCAGCGGCGTGACGGCGATACTCTGGCCGATGGCCATCGTGGCAAGGTCGGAATCGCGCATATCCTGGGTCTTGAACAGCAATCCCTCTTCCTCGCCGGGCAGCTCGATATCGGTAGCCTGTCCGAACCCGAAAGCGCGGGCGTAGTTGTTCAACCGCTCCGCCCCCAGCCGCAGACCGATCTGGACAAAACTCGTATTGATCGAATTCTGGACGACATCGGTCAATGATACCGTCCCGTAGCTGTCGCCGCTCCAGTTCTTGATCCTGCGGCCCGATACCTCGATATAGCCTTTGTCGACGAACCGCTCGTTTATCCCGACAACCTTTTCCTGCAGGGCAGCCGCGGCCACCACCGCCTTGAAGGTCGAGCCGGGCTCGTAGATCACCGAAACGGCCCGGTTTTTCCACTCCCCGGCCCCGTAGCGGTAAAAGCGGTTGGGGTCGAATCCCGGCCGCGACGCCATCGCCAAGATCTCGCCGGTGCGCGGATTCATGATGATAACTGTGGCCCCCCGCGCCTGTGTCCGTGCCATCACCTTGTCCAGGCTCTGCTCGACGATGAACTGGATAGCGCTGTCGATCGTCAGAAAGACGCTTTTTTCCTGTTTCACCGGCTTGAACATCACGCTCGACCGCAGGATGGGGATGCCGTAGCTGTCGGTATCCACCGCCTGCCGTACCAGTTCGCCCTTGATCGTCTTGTCGAGCGCCATCTCCACCCCGCTCAGTCCGATATCGTCGGTGCCGACGAACCCCAGCACCTGGGCCGCCAGGCCGTCGTTGGGATAATAGCGCTTGCTCTCCTCGATGAAATTGAGGCCGTGGATATCCTCCGCCTTGATGAGATCGATAACCTGCTGGGCCGCCTCCGGCTCCAGCGTCCGCTTGAGCCAGACGAAGCTCCCGCCCGCCAGCAGCCTGTCCCGTACCGTTTCCATCTTCATATCAAGGATGGGCGCCAGCTTGGCGGCCATCGCGGCCGGTTCCTTGTTGAACTCGCGGGGATTAACGTATAAGGACTTGCGCAGACTACTGATAGCCAGTTCGCGACCGCCCCGGTCATAAATGGTGCCGCGCGGCGACTGGAGCAGCTTGCTGTCGCGAAGCTGCGTGCGGGATTTCGCCGCCAGTTCGCGCCCCTCGACAAACTGCACCCAGGCGATGCGCCCGGCCAGGGCAACAATCGCCGCCAGCAGCAGGAACATCGTGACGGCGATCGTTTTTCGCACCTGCGGCGTGGCCCTCGACATTGTTTCACCCTCCAATAAACTGATCTTTACGTATATTCGCCGCCCGCCCTGCTTTCCCTGTCCTCCCGGCCATATTATTAGCCCCGCCCGCGCACAACCCGGCCGGCTTCTTCCCCCGTAAAGGCCATGATTTCCGCCTCTCCCCGCGCAAATCTGTTATAATAGTATTATCACCCATTTCGACAAGGAAGGTGCCCCAATGCCCCCGCTACCCGAATGGAAAAAGAATCTCGCCGCCCTGTGGTTCGCCCAACTGGCCGGCATGGGCGCCATAACCGGCGTCATGGCCTTCTTGCCTCTCTACGTCCGCGAACTCGGCATCACCAGCCTCGAAGAAGCCGGGGTGTGGTCCGGCCTCCTCATGGGCGCCGCACCTCTGACCGCCGCCATGGCCGGCCCGTTCTGGGGAGCGGTGGCCGACCGCCACGGCCGCAAGCGGATGGTGGAAAGAGTCATGTTCGCCTTTTTCACCGTCATGGTGCTGATGGGCTTCGTGGCGTCCGTAAACCAACTGCTCTTCCTGCGCATCGTCCAGGGAGTCTTCGGCGGCTTCACCGCCGCCGCCCTCGCCCTCGTCACCTCGCTGAGCCCACCCGACCAGATAACCTGGACCCTCGGCATATTCCAGACGGCCATGATCGCCGGCAGCGCCTTCGGCCCCATGTTCGGCGGCATCATCGCCGACCATTTCGGCTACCGGTGGGCGTTCGTCTCCTTCGGCCTCCTTTGCCTATTGTCGCTGGTAATCATCCGTCTCGCCGTCGTCGAGCGCTTCACGCCCGCGGCCGCCACGGCCAAACAGCCCGTCTGGCGCGAAATTGGCGCCATCATCACCATCCCCGGGCTATGGCTGACGCTCGCCCTCCAGTTCCTCATCCAGTTCGCCATGATGATCATCGCCCCCATCCTGCCTATCTACGTCCATGTCCTGTCCCCCAACCTCACCTACATCGCCAGCGCCGCCGGCGCCATCATCGCCGCCGCCGGCCTCACCAGCGCCGTCGCCTCCGCCGCAATGGGCAAGATCAGCAAACGGTTCAGCCACCGAGCGGTCCTGATAGTGGCCGGCGCCCTGTCGGCACTCTGCTTCGCCGCCCAGGCCCTCGCCGACAATGTCCTCCTGTTCGGGATGATGCGGGCTGTCAGCGGTTTTTTCCTTGGCGCCATGCTCCCCACCGTCAACGCCCTGACCTATTTCCTCATCCCCGAAGAAAAGCGGGGGATCGCCTACGGCGTCACCACCGCCTCAATGCAGATGGGCATCGTCCTTGGCCCCATCAGCGGCGGCGCCCTGGCGGTATACTTCGGCTTCCCGTCCGTGTTCTGGCTTTCGGCGCTGCTGTTCGCCGCCGTGGCCGCCGGCGTGACGCTCGTCCGCAACCTCCCGGACACCGCCGGCGGCAAAAACGCCGGCTGATACTCCCCAGCCCCGCCGACCGTATTTTTATATTAGTAGCAAACATCATCAAAATTTGTTACTATTCGCCTTTTTGTGCGAAAAAAACATTGTTTCAGACGGCGTCGCACAACAATGCATAATCACATATTCTTCCGTATTTACAACTATTGCCGTTCGCGCAATCTCCTTGCCCGCAGGGGAATCGGCCCGTGTGTGGAATTGTTAAGGTGAAATCCCCTAACCAAGGCGGTGTAACCGGTGAAGAAAATCCTCGTTCTTCTGATAGCGCTGTTCGCCCTTCATTCCCAGGCTTTTTCCGCCCCTCAGCCGGCCCTTGCCGCTCAGGCGGCTCAGGAGCGGCCCGTCCTGTCCGCGGCGCCCGTCTGGCCCGCCAAGGCGGCGTGGGTCGGCCAGCAGGCGACCATCGTTCCCGCCAAGCTTTACGCATCCTCCAGCTATCTGCTCATTTTCCCGGAGCCCGGCAAGGACGTGAGCGGCGTCGATCAGCTCTTCCTCGCCCGCAAGCACATCGGCCGGACCTTCACCGTCCAGGGCTTGTACAAGCTGGCGAAAAAGGGCGCCGCGCCGCAGTTCTTCTGGCAGCTGACCGGCAATGACGGAACCGTCCTGTGGGTCAGGGACTACCCGGAAGTCGCGCTGTCCGCCCTGCCGTTCGCCCTCGGCGGCGAGCTGGAGGCCGAAAGGCAGGCGATCGCCGAAATCACCTCCCTCGTCGGCGCAACCCTCTGGATCGACCGCAATTACATTCCCGCCGGGGAACTCACCGCCGCCGTCGGCCACCTCACCCCCCTCACCGTCACCGCTTTCAAATCCGCCGGTCCGTTCAGCGAGGCTTATTCCCTCTCCTTTCGCCGCGCAGACGGCACCCCGGTGGTATGGACCGTAGCGCCGACGGGCGCCCGGGCCGCTTTCAGCAACGGCCAGTTTTACGGCATGATCAGGAGCGGCTTCATGCGCCACGATCCCCGAACCCTCTTCCCCCACTGGACGGAGGCCGACTGGCAGCTCGTCAGGGCACAGGAGATCCGTGTCGGCTGGGACCGCGAGCAGGTGATCATGAGCTGGGGCGAGCCGCGTATGGTGCCCATGCTGGTGCCCTCGGGCCCGGAAGAGGATTCCTACGAATGGCGGTACGGCAAATACCGCCTGTATTTCCGCAATAACAAGCTGATGAAAATCAAGATCCCCGACCCGGCCGCAGAGGCTAGAAAGACCGCCGGCGACAAAACGGGCGGCAAGAAAGATGAGCCGGAAGCTAACATGATCGAGATCTCTGAAGCGAAAAAGCCAGAGGGCCGTTAGGCTCGAATAAAACAGAAAGGAAGCGGCTTGGCCGCTTCCTTTTTCTATGCCTTATCGTCCGCGAACAGGCGCCTCGCGATCGCAATCCCCGTCGGCGTCCTCGCCAGGCCTCCCTGGGAGGTTTCCCGGAGGCTCGCCGGCATGGCCATCCCCACCAGCCGCATGGTGTCGACAACCTCATCGACCGGGATGACGCTTTCCACCCCGGCCAACGCCATATCGGCGGCCACCAGGGCCTGGACCGCATAGAAGGCGTTGCGCCGCACGCACGGCACCTCCACCAGCCCCGCCACCGGATCGCAGACCAGCCCCAGCGCGTTCTTCAGCGCCAGCGCCACCGCCATCCCGACCTGCCGCGGCGAACCGCCGTCCATCTGGACGATCGCCGCCGCCGCCATCGCGCCCCCGGCGCCGCACTCGGCCTGGCAGCCGGCTTCAGCGCCCGAGATCGAAGCGTTTTCGGCGATGATCAGCCCGGCGCCCGCCGCGGCGAGCAGGCCGTCGATAATCACGTCGTGGCTGTAGCCCCGCGCCTCGGCCGCCGCCGCCACCGCCCCCGGCATGATGCCGCAGGAGCCGGCGGTAGGAAAGGCGACGATCCGCCCCATGCAGGCGTTCACCTCGCTGACGGCCAGCGCGTAGGCGATCGCCTTGCCGGCGATATCGCCGGCCAGCGCCCTGCCGCCGGCGATGCGGGCGTTATAAAGGCGCGCGTCGCCGCCCACCAGGCCGCTGGGCGACTTTTCGCCGCTCGCCAGCCCGGCGGCGATGGCCTCGCGCATCACCTGCCAGTTGCGGGCCATATCCTCGCGGATGGCGGCCGTCGGCCGCTGGGCGCGCCTGCTCTCCTGCTCCACGATCACGGCCGCCAACGTCGTGCCGGCCGTCTCCGCCTGCAGGATCCATTCGCCGAAACTACGGATGCTGCTCATACGCTCCCCCCCAAAGCCGGCACGGCCAATACCGCCTTCATGGCCGTCACGGCCCTGATCGGCGGCAAAGCCTCCGCGGGAATGGCTTCGTCGGCCTCGATGACCATCAGCGCCTCCTCGCCCCGTTCCTGACGGGATACCTGCATGAAGGCGATGTTGACGCCCTCCTCGGCCAGTTTTTTCGTAACGACCGCGATTACCCCCGGCTTGTCGTCGTGGATGGTAATGAGGGTGTGATACTGGCCGGTCACCCGCACGGGGTAACCGTCGATACGGGTGATGAGGATATTGCCCCCGCCGACCGAGGCGCCCACCACCCGGCGCGTCTGTCCCGACACCCCGGTAAGCTTGAGCAGGGCGGTGTTAGGGTGGACGTCGGGCAGCTCGACGGTCGAAAAGGAATACTTCAGGCCGCGCCCGGCGGCAAGAGTCAGGGCCGCCTTGATCCGCTCGTCGTCGGGGGCGAAGCCCAGCAAGCCGCCGATGAGCGCCTTGTCGGTGCCGTGGCCGCGGCAGGTCTGGGCGAAGGAGCCGTGCAGCTTTATCTGCGCCTCCGCCGGGCGCTCGCCGAGGATAATCCTCGCCATCGCGCCCAGCCTGACCGCCCCGGCGGTATGGGAACTTGACGGGCCGACCATTATCGGCCCGGCGATATCGAACAAGCCTCGCATATCAGCCGCCCCCTCTCCGTAAGGCCGGGGACCTCGCCTGGTGGATCGCCCGGCCCTCGAGCGCGTGGACGCTTTCCATAACCGTCTCCGACAAGGTCGGGTGGGGGTGGATGACCTGGCCGATCGCCTCGGCCGGCAGCCCGTGGCGGATGGCGATCGCTCCCTCCATCACCAGATCGCTGGCATGCGGCCCGAGGATGTGCATGCCGAGCACCTTGCCGTCGGCGGCGCCGGCCACGACCTTGACCAGGCCGTCGGCCTCGCCCATCGACACCGCCTTACCGTTGGCGGCGAAATTGAAGCGGCCTGTCTTTACCCGGCGGCCGGCGGCGACCGCCTCCTGCTCGGTAAGGCCGACGGCGGCGATCTCCGGGTCGGTGAAGATGCAGCCGGGCACAGCCCCGTAGTCCATCTCCGTCGCGCCTCCCAGGGCATTCTCCGCAGCCGTCAGACCCTCGCTCGAAGCCGCGTGGGCCCACATATAGCGGCCGGTCGCGTCGCCGACGGCGTATATGCCGGCGACGTTCGTCTCCATCCGGGCGTTGACCTCGATCCCCTTGCGGCTGAACGCCACCCCCGCGGCCTCCAGCCCGAGGCCGGCGACCGCCGGCTGACGCCCGGCCGCAGCCAGCACCTTCGCGGCGGATAACTCCTGTTCTCTGCCGTCGGCGGTCGCCACGGCGACCGTTAGCCCCGCCGGCCCCGGCCGGATGCCCGTGACCCTCGCGCCGGTCAGCATCTTTATGCCCTGCTTGCGCAGCAGCAGCGCCATCCGTTTCACTAGATCGGCGTCGATGCTGGGCAGGATGGCCGGCAGCATCTCGACGATCGTCACCTCGCAGCCGAACGCCCGGAAAATGGCGGCGAACTCCACCCCCACCGCGCCGGCGCCGACCACCACCAGGCTGCGCGGCACCTCGTCCAGCGCCAGCACTTCGTCGCTCGTCAACACCCCCGGCAGGTCGGCGCCCGGTACCGGCGGCCTCAGCGGCGTCGAACCTGTCGCCACGATAATCTTGCGGGCGGCGAATTCCTCCCGCCCGGCGTGGCTGCTCACCGCCAGCGCGCCCGGGCCGGTCAGCGCCACCTCGCCGTACCGCACCTCGATGCCGTTGCCGGCCACCAGTTGGACGACGCCCGCCTGCAACTGGCCGACGACCTGATCCTTGCGAGCCATGACGGCGGCGAAGTCGAACCCGATATTGTCGGCCCGCAGACCGAAAGCCGCGCAGTTCTGCAGGCTCTGCCACCTTTCCGCGCTCTTCAGCAGCGTCTTGGTCGGGATGCAGCCGCGATTGAGGCACACCCCGCCCAGCTTCTCCTTCTCGACCAGCAGCACCCTGGCGCCCAGCTGCGCCGCCCGGATGGCGGCCACATAACCGCCGGGGCCGCCGCCGACGACCGCGATGTCGTACATATATAATCCTCCTCGCTTAGCGCAGCAAATTCCAGCTATCCCGGCCATACTTACCGGCCGCCAGCCGGGCGGCGTCCGCTTCCTCGTCCGCGGTCAACGCGCCGGGGGCGAATTCGTCCGCCAGCGCCGCCGCAAAGCCCGCCGTCAGCGCGGCGGTCAGCTCGCCCCAGGCCGGGGAGCGCCCGAGCACCTCCTCGAGGCCGACGGCCCGGCTGTCCAGCACCGCCGCCGTCGCCGCCCGCGCGGCGGGGGACGGCAGCCGGAGGACAGCCGCGACCTTGGCGGCGTCGAACCTGAGCAACAGCGAGCCGTGCTGCAGGATGACCCCGCCCTTGCGCACCTGGGCGCTGCCGGCCAGCTTGCGTCCCGCGCAGGTCAGCTCGTAGTGCGCCGGAGCGTCGAAGCACGCCGCCGAGGCGTGCTGCGGCCGCCGCCCCTGCCCATAGGCGGCGCGGGGGATATTCAGGCCGGCCTCGACCCCCAGCAGCTTCAGCCCATCCAGCAAACCGCCGCTGAACCAGCGGTAGGCGGCGGTAATCGTCGGCGGCACGCCCGGGTAATCCTCCCGCACCACCACGCTGTAAGTCAGCTCCGCATCGTGCAGCACCGCCCGGCCGCCGGTCAGGCGGCGCACCACGTCGATGCCGCGCGCCCGGCAGGCGTCGAGGTCGATCTCCGTCGCGGCCCGCTGGAAATA
>JALHDI010000305.1 GCA_022839045.1 Sporomusaceae bacterium | reverse complement strand
GATGATCTGGCGGAATTCGAGCTTGTTTTTGACGTGGTGCCGGTTGTCGAGGACGAGGATGGCGTCCCCCAGGCGAAGAACGACGGTGGTGACGCCGTCGGCCAAGACGCCCCGGACGGCGTCGTCGCCCAGCAGGGAGCGCAGTTCGCCCGGGGACAGTTCGCGGTCCGCCGGGCCGGCGCCGGCCTTGGCGATGAGCGCGCCGTCGGCGCCGTAGAGCTGCGCGGTGCCGCCGGACAGTTCGGCCAGCATGTCCATCGTTTCCTGGGTCGGTTGCCTGTCGGCCACGGTCCCACCTCCCCCTCCCTGCCGCCCGCCGACCTCAAATGGCGCGGCGCGGTGTTTCCTGTCCTTTATTATACATCCGCCGGCCGGCGGGGCGAAAGATGAGGACGGCGATTTTTCGCGGGGGCGGAACAGGGTTTCGGGCTCCGGGGGCGAATTGTTTTTTTAGCTTGGCAAGAGCCGCTGAACGCAAGCCGTCATAGCCTATTTGCAAAGGAGACTGTGGTGATGCTTCTGACAGGCGGTCATATCGTCGGCATCGCGGCAACGCTTATACTGATGGTTGCGGTCGGCCTGTACGCCGGCAGCAAGGTCAAGTCGGCCGCCGACTTCGCCACCGGCGGGCGGCGGGCCGCTTGGCCGGTGGTCGCCGGGGCGATAATGGGCACTTTGGTCAGCGGCGCTTCCACCATCGGCACCGCCCAGTTGGCTTTTCAATACGGCTTTTCCGCCTGGTGGTTCACGCTGGGGGCGGGGATCGCCTGCGCCGTCCTGGGGCTGGGCACCGCCCGCAGGTTCTACGAGGGCTCGACCGAGACGATCCCCCAGTATCTGGTGAAGACCTACGGCACCTCCATCGGGCCGGTTTCCACCGTTTTCAGCGCTTTGGGGATCTTCCTCAGCTTGATCAGCCAGGCGCTGGCGTTCATCGACAGCATTCGCGGCATCCTCGCTGGCAACCGGCAGGCGCTGGAACAGAATTACAGCCTGCACCTTGCCGGCCGGCTGGACCAATGGACGCTGACCCTGCTGCCGCGCGACATGAAAATTGCCGAATTGGTGCTGCGCATCACGGTGCAGGGCTCGCGCGGGCAGCTGCGGGCCATTGAATATCTGCAGGCCGATGGTGATCGCACAGAATTGCGCATTGAGCCGAGCGGAGGGCAGTGATGCGGCCGGCCC
>JALHDI010000130.1 GCA_022839045.1 Sporomusaceae bacterium | reverse complement strand
CTGCCGATGTGGCGGTCGTAGTGGCCGCTCTGGCAGAATTCGTGGATGGCCGCCTGGAGGATCATGCTGGGGGCGAGTTCGCTGAAGCGGTGGATGGCGACGAGCCGCTCGACGCATTCTTGTTCGGCCGCCAGCCAGCCGATGCGGGCACCGGGAAAGAGGACTTTGGAAAAGGTGCCGCAGTAGATGACGAGGTGGCCTTTATCCATCGACTTGACCGGCAGAACGACGCGGCCGCTGTATTTCATCTCTTCCTCGAAGCCGTCCTCGAGGATGGGGATGCGGTGCTGTTCGCACAGCGAGAGGAGGCGTTCGCGGTGGGCCTGGCCGGTGCTGATGCCGGTGGGGTTCTGAAAGGTGGGCATGGTGTAGACGAGGACGGGCCGCTCTTTGGCGATGGCCGCCGCGAGGGCGTCGAGGTCCATGCCGTCCCGGCGGACAGGGATTTCGACCGGCCTGAGGCCGTAGAAGCGCAGCAGCGGCAGGACGTAGTCGTAGGTGGGGGATTCGATGGCGACGGTCTTGCCGGGGGCGGCGATCATGCGGAAGACGAGGTCGATGCCCTGCTGCGAGCCGTTGGTGATGAGGATTTCGTCGGCGGTGACGGAGATGCCGTGGCTTTGCAGGCGGCGGGCTATGTATTCCCTAAGCGGCCGGAAGCCGGCCCTGGCGCCGTAGCCGAGGAGGGTGTCGCCGTGGTTTTTGACGGCCCGGTCGAGGCAGGCGCGGAAGCTTTCGAGAGGGAAGAGGCGGCTGTCCATGTTCATGCTGGCGAAGTTGATGAGAGCCGGGGAGCTTTCCCGTCCGGGCGGGTCGAGCCGGCGGTAGGTCCGCCAGATGGCGTCGCTGGCCGGCGAGACGACGGCTTGCCAGTCGATGAGGCCTTTTTCGCCGCGGTCGGCGGCAGTGGCTATCTGCATGCGGTCGCGGACGCGCGGGCAGGAGCCGGGGCTGAGGTCGATGAAGCCGAGGGCCCAGAGTTCCTGGTAGGCGGTGGCGACGGTGGAGCGGTGGATGGCGAGCTGGTCGGCCAGCCGGCGGGTGGAGGGGAGCTTTTCGCCGGGCAGCAGGACACGGCCGGCGATCTTGTCCCTGATCTGGGCGATGATCTGCCGATAGATGGGCTCGGGGCTGTGTTCGTCGACGGTGAGCAGCAGCATCGGCACCTCCGGGCGGATTTTCCGCCATGATGAAACTATACCGCTAATCCGGTCTGTCGTCAATCGCCACTTTTGCTATATTTGGAACCGACCAGTTTTGGGGGCCAAAAAATAGAACGCCCCGGAAAAGGGGCGTTCTTGAAAACCCGAATTGTACGCAGGCCGTTCAGAGCCCCCAGATGCTAGGCGGACCGAGCATGCGAGCGGAGGCGTACTCGAACGTACGTCGAGCGAGCACGCGCAGGGCCAACAACGCATATGGGGGCTATCAACAGCCTGACTTTATTTCTTCATCTTAGCCCGGATGGCGCGGACGATCTGGCGCGCGAACGGCCCCAAATTCTGGTCGGCGTATGCTTTCATTATCCCGGCCGCGACCATGCGGATGGCGCTTTTGACGATTGCGGGGTCGGTGACGCCCTGCTGGCGCAGGTTTTCTTCGATGTGGACGGCCGCCTCGAGGGCTTTTTCGCCGGCAATGTTGTTGACGAGGCTCACGATGTCGGCTTTGCCGATGATGACGTGACCGACGGCGGCGAAGATTTCCTGCGCGACGGGCACGAGCTCGGCCGGGCGGCTGTCGATGACGACGACCGGGTCGAGCCCCAGAGCCATTTCCCCGGCCTGGCCGACGAATTTGACGCCGATGCAGCGTACGGGCGGGACGGCCGTTTCCTCGAGGACGTGCTGGGCGACATTGGTGGCGATGTTGATGACGGTTATGGGGGTTTTTAGCTGGTTGAAGTCTTTGATGCAGTTGATTACTTCCGGGTCGGGGACGGCGAGGATTACGGTGCCGATGGCCGCCAGTTCGTCGATGGAGCCGGCGGCGGGCAGGCCGAGGTCGTTCTGGACGGTGGCCAGGAAGGCGGCGTCGCGGTCGAAGACGGTGAGTTCGACGTGGTCTTGGAGGCGGCGCGCGAGTTCCCGGCCCATGCGGCCTACGCCGATCAATCCAACTTGCATAGTTTCACCCCGCAGCAAAGCAGTTTATTTCAGGCAGGCGGCGATACGCTGTCCGGTGACGGGGGCGAGGGCGATGCCGTCGCCTTCGTGGCCGGCGGCGATGATGAGGCCGGGTATCCCCTCCGCCGGTCCCAAGATGGGCAGGCCGTCGGGGGTATAGGGGCGCAGGCCGGCGAAGGCGCGGATGATGTTGACGCCGGCCAGCCCGGGCAGGATGCGGCGGGCGTGGGCGGCAACGGCTTCGAGGCCGGCGAGGGTGGTGGCGCGGTCGAGGCCGGCGAATTCGCGGGTGGAGCCGATGAGAAGGCCGCCGTCGGCCGTCTGCTCGAGGGCTAGGCCGACGCCCAGGCGGTTGTGGCGCCGGGCGGGGTCGAGGTCCTGGGGCCGATATTTGGCGACAAGGTAGCAGGCGCACAGCAGGACGTGGCGGATGGTCGGCGGCAGGGGCTCGGTGACGAGGATCTGTCCGCGGCGCGGTTTGATCGGGAGGTCGAGGCCGAGGGGCCGGACAATTTCCGGCGTCCATACGCCGGCGGCGACGACGACATACTCACAGTATATGTCGCCGGCGGCGGTGGTGACACCAACGACGCGGCCGCGATCGGCGAGGAGCCCGGTGGCTTCGGTGCCTGCACAGATTTCCGCCTCCAGGCGACGGGCCGCACGGCTGAAGCCCTGGGCGACTTTGATGGGGTTGACCTGGGCGTCGGCGGCGCAGTAGGTGGCGCCCCACAGGTCGGGGGCGAGGGCGGGCTCGCGGCGGCGGGCCTCGTCGGCGGCGAGGATTTCGACCGCCAGGCCGGAGACGGCTTGTTTGGCGACGTGGTCCTTCATGAGGGCGGCCTGGATTTCGTTTTCGATGACGATCATACCGCCTTTGGGCTCGTACTCGAGCGGGTAGTCGAGTTCTTCGGCCAGGCCGCGGTAGAGGGCGGCGCTGGCCATGGCGAGCTCGAGGTGGGGGCCGGGGTTTTTGGACTGCATGATGATGAAACCGTCGCAGGCCCCGGAGGTGCCGCCGGCGATGTGGTCTTTTTCGAGGAGGACGACTTTGCGGCCGGCTTTGGCGGCGTAGTAGGCGACCGCTGTGCCGATGACGCCGCCGCCGATGACGACGATGTCGCAGGTTTTATTCATCGTTTTCACCTCCGGACAGCGCCCCGAGGGGCAGGGTGCGGACGGGCGGCCGGGAGGTGGCCGGCAGGATGTCGGCCGGGTGCTGGCCGGTTTCTTCGGCGATGATGCGGCTGACGAGGCGCCGGCAGGTGCGCCCCTGGCAGAGGCCCATGCCGGCCCGGGTGGCGAGTTTGACGGCGGCCACGGTGCGGGCGCCTTCGCGCACGGCCTGGCGGATTTCGCTTTCGCCGACTTCGTTGCAGCGGCAGATGTATACTTCGTCCCGGCCGCACGGCCGGAAGTTGCGGACGACGTTGGCGAGCGCCGGGGGTACGGCGAGGGTGACGACGGCCGTGCCTTCGAGGCTGGCGGCGGTGTTGACCTTTACGACCCGGGCTTTGCCGACCAGTTTGCCGCTCCGGTCGAGGGCGTCGACGGTGTCGCCGGCCGCCGGCAGGGGCAGGGGCAGGTATTCGTAGGGGAGCGTGACGGTGGCTTCGTGTTCGCCGACGGCGACGACGAAGATGGCGAGGCCGGGGCAGCGGCTGATGCACAGGCCGCAGCCGCGGCATTTGTCGCGGTCGATGACCGGCCGGGCGGTGATGTCTTGGCCGACGGTGATGGCGCCGAAGGGGCAGGCTTTTTCACAGGGGTTGCAGGGGATTTCCTGGACGCATTCGATGACCGCGACCGGGCCTCTGGCGAGTCTTTCCTGCGGCGGCAGAACGCTCGCGAGCTCGGTGTCGCTGAGTCGGCCGCTGTATTTTACTCCCGGCATGCTGCCGCCTCCTTCCTCTGGGCGAGGATTTCCGCCTTGGCGGTGCGGCGGGCGAGGCCGAACGGCCCCGAGCGCAGGACGTCCATGCGGGCGGTTACCGCCGCTTTGTCGCGTTCGGCGGCGGCGCCGCCGGTCAGGCCGAGGGCTTCGGCGGCGGCGATGCCGGCCAGACGGCCTTCTTCCATGGCGGTGCTGGCTTCTTCGACGCCGGTGATGTCGCCGGCTACGTAGACGCCGGGGAGGGTCGTCTCCATGTTAGCGTCGTGGAGAGGCACGTGGCCGCCGAGCCGGGGCGAGAATACGAACCGGCAGCCGGCGAGCCAGGCGAGTTCGGTAAGGGGGGTGAGGCCGACGGCGACGCCGACGGTGTCGACGGCGAGGGTGGTTTCGCTGCCGTCGACCATGCGGCCGGCGTCGCCGATCTTGGCGAGGACGACGCCTGTGACCTGTCCGTCGCCGAAGGCGCGGGCGATGGTGGTGCCGACGAGGATGGGGACGCCGGCGCGGCGGATTTTGGCGGCGTGGACGCCGTAGCCGCCGAGGTGGGGCATGGCTTCGACGAGGGCGACGACTTCGGCCCCGGCCTGGAGGAGCTGGTAGGCGACGATGAGGCCGACGTTGCCCGAGCCGAGCATGACGACCCGCTTGCCGGGCAGGACGCGATGGACGTTGATCATCGTCTGGATGGCTCCCGCGCCCATCACGCCGGGCAGGACGGCGCCGGGAAAGGCGACGGCGTTTTCGGAGGCGCCGGTGGCGAGGATGATTTTCGCCGCGGTTACCGTTATCTGTTCGCCGCCTTTAAGGACGGCTACCTTGTTGGTGAAGAGGCCCCAGACGACGCTGCCCAGCCACACTTCGACCCCGAGTTCGGCCGCTTCGGCGAGCAGTTTTTCGCCGATGGCGAAGCCGCGGATGCCGGCCTTGTGCTCGTGGGAGCCGAAGAATTTGTGGATTTGCTTGAATAGTTGGCCGCCGGGTTTGGCGTTTTCGTCGACGACGAGGGTGCGGGCGCCCCGCCGGGCCGCTTCGACGGCGGCCGCGAGGCCCGCCGGCCCGGCGCCGGCGATAACGATGTCGTAGCTGTCGGTCATTCGGTCGTCGCCTCCTCGAGGTTGGAGGTGATGACCATGCCGTCGCGGACGGCGGTGACGCACGTCCGCACGTTGGGGACGCCGTCGACGGTCATGATGCAGTCGGTGCAGCGGCCGATGCCGCAGAAAACCCCGCGCGGCTCGTGGAAACGCGGGGTTTTGCGAAACACGCGGCGGCCATGGGCAAGGAGGGCGGCGGCGATGGGCTCGCCTTCGACGGCGGTAAGCTTTTCGCCGTCGAGCCAGATTGTGACCTGACGTCCGGGCGAGGCGTCGCCCAGGACGGGGTGTTTGCTTACACGCATTATTATTCCCCCAGATATGCATTATAGGATTCGGCAGGAAGTATGGTTATTCCCATCCCCCCTCATCAGCGGTGAGTTTCACGTTGTTGTATATCTTTCTTTGCGGCCGGGGAAACCCCTGCTAATTCTCATAATATTGCCGCCGATTCCCGGGCCGGAAAACGAAAAGGCGGCAACACCGGTGTTGCCGTCACTCCCTTTATCATGCCGCTATCAGGCCGCGATTTTGCGGCGAATTCTGTCGCTGATATATTTGCTGGTTACGTCGAGTATCTCGCACACCGTGGCGAAAAATACGACGACGGCGATGAGCAGGCGTTCACCCATGGCATTTCCCCCCGACTGTTCCTGTGTTTATTATAGCACAGCGCGGCTGGCGTTTCCCCAATATGTTGATGGTCAGGCCATAAACTTAGTGCAGATATTGTGGTTTTCATTTATAATGGAAGCAGGTAGCACTTTTTGTCAAAAGGGGGATTCCTTTGAACAAGCATTATGTGCTCGATACTAATGTTTTGCTTTATTCTCCCCAAGCTATCTTCGCCTTCAGCGAGCACACGGTGATTATCCCCGAAGTGGTGCTGGAAGAACTCGACAAGTTCAAGTCCGAGACGACCGAGCGCGGCGCCCACAGCCGCCAGGTCAGCCGCATAATCGACGAGCTGCGCTCCCAGGGCAACCTGCTTAACGGCGTTCCGCTCAACGCGCAGGGCGGCATCCTCCGCATCGAGACAAACTGCCTGGAGATAAATCTGCCTCCCCACTGGGACCGGACGAAGCCGGACAACCGCATCCTGCAGGTCTGTAAGGGCCTGGCGGATAACGGCCATCATACGGTGCTGGTCAGCCGCGATACCAACTTGCGCGTCAAGGCGGTCATTCTCGATATCCAGGCGGAGGATTTCCGCAACGATAAGGTGGCCGCGATCGAGGATCAGTATACAGGGCGCACGGTTGTCTATACGTCTTCGGATACGATCAACCAGTTCCATCTCGACGACGGCAACGCCATCGATCCCGCCTGTCTGGGCGAGTACGACGAGACCGACCACACGCTCAGGCCGGGCGCGTTCGTGACCAACCAATTCATGCTCATCCGGTCCACCGATAACGACCGCCATACCGCCTTGGGACGCTTCGACGGGGAAAAGGTGGTGCACCTGAAGTACCGCAACCGCAACCCGTTCGGCGTTACGCCCCGCAATATCGGCCAGGTGTTCATGCAGGAATGCCTGATGATGGACGCCGAGGAAGCGCCGCTCGTCATTATCAAGGGCCCCGCCGGCACGGCCAAGACCTTCTATTCGCTCGCCGTCGGCCTCTACAAGCACCTGGACTGCCGGCCCCGCGAATATCACCACCTCCTCATCTGCCGGCCGAATATCCCCATGGATGAGGATATCGGATTCCTGCCCGGCTCGGAGAACGAGAAGATCAGCCCGTATATGCG
>JALHDI010000014.1 GCA_022839045.1 Sporomusaceae bacterium | reverse complement strand
ATGCCGCAGCCGATACATTTTCCCGTATCGACGACGGGTTTTACGGTTATCTGTTTCATATTACCCCTCCTTTTTTAGCCTAAACTTGCTTTCGTCCGACAACCCTCATCCGGCATTGTCAAATATCGTTCGACCACATCGTCAAATGCGCACCGCTTTTTACCGCAAAGAGCTATCGTTGTTTGATATTGTCAAACAACGTTCTCGTTTCGCGGGGAAAAAAGCTGCTGCCGGCCTGAGCGGCGTTGAAGCCAAGCTGACCGGAAATTTGTCGGGCACAGTAAACGACATCGGCTACAAGACGGGACGAATTGCCGTTGATAAGGCGTGCCGTCGGTCCGGAGAGACTAATGGCGGCGGTTACTGTGCCGAGATGGTTGCGGATCGGGGCGGCGAAGCAGGAAAGACCTTCGTCGATTTCCCCGCTATCGGTGGCATAGCCGTCCTGGCGTATCTTGTTGATCTGTTCCGCCAGCGTATAAGCGTTGGTTATGGTATTTGGCGTAATCGGCCTAAACTCAATCTTGGCAAGCAACTGGTTAAGCTCGCTGTCCGATAGCCCGGCGAGCAAAACTTTGCCGACTCCGGTACAGTATGCGGGATTGCGGCCGCCGACCTTGCTGACGATACGGATGGAGCGGGGACTGTCCACTTTGTCGATGTAAATGACCTCGTCGCCGGAAAGGATTGCGAGGTGGACGGTTTCCTCGTACTTTCTGGACAGCTCTATCAGGTAAGGCATGGCAGCGGTCCTAATGTCCATGTTCGCCAATACCGCCTGGCCCAGTTCGAACAGTTTCAGACCAAGAAAATATCGGCCGGTGGTCTGGTCCTGGCGTATGCAGCCCATTGCTTCGAGTGTCGCAATCAAACCGTGGGTGGTGCTTTTATTCAGCCCTACTCCCCTGCTTATGTCCGTTAAGCGCGTCATATTGTTTGCCGCCACGAACTCGAGAATTTTCACCGCTCTGGAAACAGCCTGAATCATCTCGTCATTACCTCAGCTAATAGTCACAATCTCAAACTCACGATCATATATTATTTCATATATTATTTTGTATATTATATGGGCGCGGTAAAAAGTCCTGCTAATATTCGGAACTTTTTTTGTTTTTTTTAAAAGTCCGATTTTATTAACACCCATTAAAAAAATAAAAAAACATGGCTTTGCGGTACTGGCAAAGCCATGTTTGGATAACACGGCCCTTTTATGATCTGTCTAAGGTGGGCGTCTCTCCATTAAATTATTTTGTCTGTTGGCAGTATCGTGCAACTGCGCCTACGAAAGCTTCTCTATCCAGAACCCTTTTGCGACACATAAGTCGAACTGGATTCCGGATATAAAGCAAATCCACTTTAATTTTAACAGTTATCCGTTATATAGTACAGTGTCTATGGCGCCAATCTGATTACACACGCACACGGTTTAGCTGTAGCTATGCTAACCGCTGCGGCAGTATTTAGGCAGCGGTTGTCTTGCAGAAAGCTCGTATTATTTTAGACTAGCTACAATTCGGGTAGTGGCCTGTTTGCCAGTTCTGTTAGTGCCGTCCCATCAGTCTGTAACCTACTCCCGACTCGGTAATGATATATCTGGGGCGCGCGGGATCGTCCTCGATCTTCCGCCGCAGCTGGCCGATGTACACCCTCACGTAGTGGGTATCTTCGCCGTATTCGTTGCCCCATACCGCCTTAAGCAGTTGCTTGTGCGTCAGCACCCTACCGGCGTGCTGGATAAGTACTTTTAGGACGTCATACTCGGTAGGCGTCAGTTTGACTTCTTCATTCCTGATCGTCACCCGGCGAAGATTCAAATCCACCGTCAATTCTCCGCAGGTAATAGTCGGCTCACTTTCGGCGCCTAGCGCGCGACGCAGCGAAACCCGTATGCGCGCCATCAGCTCGCCCACGCCGAACGGTTTAGTGACATAGTCGTCGGCCCCGGCGTCGAGAGCCGCGATCTTCTCGTCCTCCTGCTCGCGGACCGTCAGTACGATGATCGGCACCTGGGTCCATTCCCGCAGTTCCCTCACGACCTGCTTCCCGTCCATGTCTGGCAATCCCAGATCCACGAGCACGAGATCCGGCTTGAAGACCGTCGTCCGCCTGATTCCATCGCTCCCCAAAGAGGCTTCCTCCACTTCGTATCCATGGGCGACGAGCGACACCCTGAGAAATCTCCTTATCTGCTGTTCATCGTCGATCACTAACACACGGTTGCGTTTTTCGCTCATTCTGTGCCAGCCTCCGCTTCGGTTGCTATCGGCTCGTCTGTCGGCAACGTGAGGTAAAAAGCCGCCCCCCTGCCCGGCAGATTCTCCGTCCATATATTCCCCCCATGAGCCTCGACGATACCCTTGCAGATCGACAGCCCCAGCCCCGTCCCGCCGACTGTTTTCGTCCGCTCGCCCCGATAGAACTTGTCGAATACCCTCGATACATCCTCGGGCCTGATGCCGGGACCGCTGTCCTCGACCGAAATCTTTACCGCATTTTCGGTGCGGTCCGCGGAGATGAAAACGTTGCTGCCACGGGGGGAGTATTTTATCGTCAGTACAAAATCGGCCCTCATCAGGGGAAGCCTTTCAGCCACGGAGATTCTGATTACGTGGTGGCGGGTTGTATCCCTGAGCCTCGCCAGAGCTGCCCCGATTAAGTCTTCGACGTCACACCAGTCGATTTTCGGCCGAACCATGCCACTTTCCAGCCTGGCGATGTCCAGCAGGTTCGATACCAGCCGTTCCATGCGGGCCGCGCCGTCCTGGATGTTTTCCAGCAGTTCGCGCTTCGCGGCCTCAGAGTACAGCCTGCTCGCATCAAGCAAGGTGGAAACCGAGCCGATTATCGAGGCCAGCGGCGTCCGCAGTTCGTGGGAAATGGAATTGAATAGCGCGTTCCGTAGCCGGTCCGACTCCTCGTATAAAGCAGCCTGCCTCGCCTTCTCGGCGAATTTTCCCCTCTCGACGGCGAGCGCCGCCAAGCCGGCCCAGGCGTCGACGAGCCTCTTCTCTTCCGGGGACAATTGCTTCTGACCGATGCGGATGCCCAAAATCCCGGTAACGCCGTCGCGGGTTTTCAGGGGAATGAACAGAAAACCGCAAGCCGGCGAAGTATCCGTGGACTTACCGGCCGCGCGGCCGTGACGGAAAACCCACGTAGCCACCTCCGTTTCGGCCGCGTTCAACCCCCCCTTTATTCCCTGGCACGCCCAGACTCTAAGCTCAATATCTTCGGCCGGAAGCAGGACAAGCACCGGCCTGTCCAGCGTCTCCGCCGCGTGCTTCACCAGCCCTTCGGCGATAGCCTTGAGATCGATAACCGCAGCTATTTCGCGGCTGAATTCGTAAAGAGCGCGCGTACTCCTTTCCCGGACGCTGGCAGACGCTGATTCGAGGTGAAGCATCTCCGTGCGACCGCCGATCACGAACGCGACGAACAGAAAAGTGATAAAGCTCCACAAGTAGCGGATATCGGTGACGGAAAACGTGTAAAGCGGCGGTATGAACAGAAAATCGAAGGACAATACCCCGCAGAACGCCGTGAAGTACGAAGGCCAACGACCCCACCAGAATGCGCTGAGGACGACCGGCAACTGAAATAGCAGCGCCACGTTGGCGATCTCGATCCTGCCCCCCAGCGCCAGACTGCCAGCGGTAACGATCGCAACCATCGCGAGGCTGCGAAGATAATATCGCCAGGGGAATACGGTATCCCGGCGAAGCGTTTGTTGTCTTTCCGCCCTTTCCGTCTCCGTTTTTCCCTGAATCACATGGACGTTGATACCGCCGCTACGGCGGATGAGTTCGTCGACCAGCGAACCGTGGATCAGCTCCCACAGTCGGTTGTGACGCGGCTTGCCGACGACGATGGTGCCCACGTTGTGGAACCGGGCCAGCTCCAGCAATTCATCTGCCACTTCCCGGCCGACCACCGTGAGCGTTTTCCCGCCCAGTTCCTCGGCGAGCCGCAAATTCCTGGCAAGCCGTTCGCGCTCTTCCTCGCCGCGGGGAAATTGGTAGGCAGGCGCCTCCACGTGGACCGCCAGCAGTTCCGCCTGCATTCCGTCGGCCAACTGATGGGCGGCGCGGATCAATTGGGCCGAAAACGGGCTGGCGCTTACACAAACCATCACTCTCCCCGCGGCCGGCCAGGGACCGCTTATCCGATGTTCGCGCATGTATTCCGTCAGGTCCTTATCGACATGGGAAGCCGTAACCCGCAAGGAAAGCTCGCGCAGTGCGCTGATATTCCCGGGGCGGAGAAACTTGCGGATTGCCTGCTCCGCTTCCTGCGGCAGATGGACCTTTCCCTCCCCGAGCCGCTTCATAAGCTCCTCGGGAGGGATGTCGATAAGCCGCACCACCGCAGCGCCCTTGACGATATCGTCGGGAACGGTGTTGTCGACGACTGTATCAGTGATTCGGGCGACGACGTCATTCAAACTCTCGATGTTCTGTACGTTCAGCGTAGTATAAACATCGATTCCGGCCCGCAAGACTTCCTCAACATCCTGAAAGCGCCGCAGATGCCGCGAACCGGGAGCATTGGCGTGGGCCAACTCGTCGATCATGACAAGCGTCGGCCGGCGGCGGATGACCGCGTCCACATCCAACTCGCGCGTCGCCTTTCCCCCATGCTCGACCTCTCTCACCGGAACAATCGGCATCTCGGCCACAAGCCGTTCCAGATCCGCCTGTCCATGGGTTTCCACCGCCCCGACCGCTACGTCGGTTTTTTCCGCCAGCCGGTCGCGGGCGGCCTCCAGCATCGCGCGGGTCTTGCCTACTCCCGTGACCGCGCCGAGAAAAATAGTAAGTTTGCCCTTGCCCGTCCGCATCTTCTCTTCGCGTTGCCCGGTCGGCTCTTCCGACATGACGCCCACCTCCGTTTCGTGCTTTTTTCAACACAGGATGGCCGCCATCCTTCAGTCTCTGCGTTTCCTCTCTTTATCCGTGAAAGCAAAAAAAGCCCCGGAGGGGGCGTTAGGAGGGAGGGCTACCCCGGCTATCCCTGCCGTACAGGCAAAGGGAAAGAAACAATACAACCGGTACGAAAAGCAAAACCGGGTTGCAGAGCAACGACCTCCAAAGCCAGACAGCCAGCCCGCCTGCCAACAGAGACTCGCCCCAGTGAAAGCATGTTGCGTCAATCAAGCTTTTCCTGGGGGAGGTTCCCTTCACGAAGAGAAATGTGAGGCCGAAGCAGCATAGAAGCGATAAAACGACAAGAACCAGCCACCGAAGCTCGGCAAAGACATTGATAACTTCACGGGGGCCCACCGCAACCACCTCCGGGCCTTGCAATTTGTAACCCCCCGATCACTCCAACTGTTCCAGTTTCAGCAATCCCTTGCTGGGACCTACCATCACAAGCGTGTCCCCTTCCAGGAAGTTCTCCGTCGGCTCTGGAGAAACGATTATCTTCTCCTTTCGCTTGATGGCGATAAGATTAATCCCGTAGTCGGCGCGTAAATTCGAAGCCGCCAGCGACAGTCCCACCATCTGCCGCGGAACAGCCACCTCCACGATGCTCAAATCGGGCGACAGTTCGATATAATCAAGCACATTCGTCGAAATCAGGCTATGAGCGATCCGCACCCCCATATCCCGCTCCGGATAAACCACCCTGTCGGCGCCGATCTTCTCCAGCATTTTCCCGTGCAGCTCGGTCTGCGCTTTCGCCAAGATGTAACCGACCCCCATCTCTTTGAGCAGCAGAGTGGTCAAAACGCTGGCCTGGACATCGTGGCCGATAGCGACAATTACCACGTCGAAATTCCTGATCCCCACCGCCCCAAGTGCTTCTTCGCTGGTCGAATCCGCGCACACAGCATGGGTTACCACCTCACTGATCTTCTGGATATTCTCGCTGTCCGCATCGATCGCCAAAACGTCGTATCCTTGCTTGATAAGGCTGGTAGCCACGCTCGACCCGAATCTCCCCATGCCTATCACGGCAAACTGTTTGTTCTTCATATAATCTCCTCTACCCGATAATGACTTTGCCTTCAGGATAATGCACCGCGCCGTTGCGCCCCTTGAGCGCCAGCGCCATCACCAGCGTCAGCGTGCCCACCCGGCCGGCGAACATCGTCAGGATAATCAACGCCTTGCCAGCCGGCGACAACGATGACGTGATCCCCGTCGATAACCCTACCGTGCCGAAGGCCGACGTAACCTCGAACAGGATTTTGAGCATAGGCGCCTGTTCTGTAAAGGTAAGCGCTATCGTCACAATAAAAATCAAAACCGCCGATATCAACGCCAGCGTGAACGACTTGTAAACCGCGTACTGAGAAATGCTGCGCTTAAAAACCTCCGTTTCAGACTTCCCGCGGATGAAGTTCATGATCGATACGGCGATAACCCCGGCCGTCGTTGTCTTGATCCCACCGCCCGTCGACGATGGGGAAGCGCCGATAAACATCAGCAGGATGATAAACAGAAGCGTACCTTCTCTAAGGGAGCCCGTATCGATTGTGTTGAACCCAGCCGTCCGGGCGGTGACCGACTGGAAAAAAGCCGCCAGCAATTTCGTAAACAGCGGCAGTTCTCCGAGCGTCGCGTTGTTGCTACCTTCGAAAGCCGTAACGCAGACCATGCCTACCGCGATAAGTAATCCGGAAATCGCGACAGCCAGCTTGCCGTGCAGGCTCATTTTGCCAAAACAACGGCAATTCAGGACATCTGCTATTACCGGGAAGCCGATGCCGCCGATAATAATCAGCCCGGCCACAACGAAAACCACGGTGGGATCGCCGACGTACCTCGTAATGCTGCTGAACCCGACGCGGCCGAACAGGTCGAAGCCGGCGTTGCAAAACGCCGATACCGCATGCCAGTAGCCGAAATATATCCCCTGCGCCCCGAAATCCTGATACAAGCGGGCCGCCAGTACCGTGCCGCCGATCAGTTCTATCAGCAGCGTAGCCTTGACAATGAATAACGTCAGCCTTACCACGCCGGACAAATTCAGTTGATTCGTGGCCTCCTGAATAACCAGCCGCTCCCTGAGCTGAATCTTCTTGCCGATGATCACTGCCAGAAGCGTACTCGCGGTCATTACGCCCAGCCCGCCCAACTGAATCAGTACGAGAATCACCGTCTGGCCGAACAGCGAGTAATGCGTTCCCGTATCCACAACCACCAGCCCTGTCACGCACACTGCCGACGTCGCGGTAAACAAAGCGTCAAGATAGCCCGTCGCCTTTCCCGACGACGAGGCCAGCGGCGTTGACAGCAGTAAAGACCCGACGAAAATCAGGCCTGCGAATCCGGCCACGAGCGTCTGATACGGCGTCAAACGCCACTTGCCGATAGCCAAAAACGCAGGCAGCTTCCAATTGTCCTTCAAAAATGTCTCCCCCGCAATATCGTCTAGCGCTTCCTTACCCAACAGTATAAAGCGACCGCCAGTAAAAAATGTATAAAAGGTGAGGGCTAAAGTATAAAGAATATGTAAAGATTCTTCTTGGCCGACTCTTATCGCACCGGGTTACGGCTAGCATGAACCATTTCTACGCAAAAAAAAGATCACCGCGAGGCGGTGATTACCTGTTAGCAAATAATGGTTAGTATCTGCTTATGTGCGGTCCAAAATCAAAACCACGACAACCTGCGGCACCGTCAGTCGGCTGCCAGCCGCTTATAAGTTTCCCGGCGATCTTTGGCGTCCTCTTCCGCTTTGGTGAAAAGCTGTTCAGCCGTTTCGGGGAAGCTGTGTAACCCCCAGGTGCATGCCAAAGCCATATTCCGCATTGTCTTCGAACAGGGAAAATCCCCATGCCGGGCCGTGCCCCTGCGCGTTTGTGGCGTAAGAAATAGAGGGGGCAGTGGCGCCCCCATACGGTCGAGCATCCTGCGGCGTTGGAAACCATCATGCGCTCACCAAACAACTGAGTTATAAGCTTGGCGTATGGGGTTTCGCCGCAACCTGCGCAGGCGCCGGAGAATTCCTGCAGTGGCTGGGCAAACTGGCTGCCTTTCACAGTCAGTTTCCAGGCGGCGGGAACAGGCTTGGCGGCAATAGTGCCGCCGAACCGCCAATTATCCTCGCACATCGGCCGTTGATCCGCCAGCGGTTTCATAACGAGAGCCTTCTCTTTAGCCGGGCAGACATCGACGCAGTTGCCGCAGCCCGTGCAATCGAGGGCCGAAATGGCCAGATGAAAATTGAGACCGGAAAAACCGGTAGCTGATTTGGCGGCAAAGGTAGCCGGCGCCCCTTTTAGTTCGTCGTCGGTAACCAGCATGGGCCTAATGACAGCGTGGGGGCAGACGAAGGCACATTGATTACATTGGACACATTTATCGGGCTGCCACCGGGGCGCCTCAATGGCGACACCCCGTTTCTCCCAGGCAGTCACCCCCAGCGGTACCGTCTTCACATCCATTGAAAGTGCTTACAGGCAGCTTGTCGCCCTCCTGGCGGTTCATGGGAATCATGACCTTTTCAATGAACTCGGGCAGCCGCCCTTCCGCCTCGCGCTCCATGTCGGTGGCCATTTTCCAGGTAGGCGGTACCTCGACCCGAACAAGCCCCTTAGTACCTCTTGCGATCCTTTCCGCTAGGTGCACCGGTACAAACGCAAGCGAAAGCGCCATGTCTAAAGTATCCTCACTTGGCCTTGAGCTTTTTCTTCAGGTGGTTTATCAAACCACCGTCGTTGACCATCTGCATGATGTTGTCGGGGTATTTAGTGCATTGGTAGCTCTTGCCGGTGGTGAAGTTGCGGATAGTCCCCGCGATGGGGTCGACCTCAAGCTCGTCACCGTCGTTTATTTCCGACACACTGTCGGTGGTAAGGACAGACAGGCCGATGTTGATGGCGTTGCGGTAGAAGATCCTCGCGAAAAACTCGGCGATCACCACGGATATTCCGCTGCCTTTGATAATCATTGGCGCAGTTTCGCGGCTGGAGCCGGAGCCGAAATTCTTGCCGGCGACGATGATGTCGCCGGGTTTGACCTTCTGGGGGAAATCCGGATCGGCGCCTTCCATGGCGTGGGCGATCATGATTTCGTCGGACAGGCCAATGTACTGGGCAGGGGAAATCAAGTCGGTATTGATGTTATCGCCGAATTTGTGGACCTTGCCGCGAAGCGTGGTGCTCATGCCTGACCCTCCTTACGGTAAGCCCGCGGATCTGCAAGCTTGCCTTCAATGGCCGAGGCGGCGACAGTCGCAGCCGAAGCCAGGTATACGAAAGAATCGTTGCTGCCCATTCGGCCTTTGAAATTGCGGTTTGTAGTCGATACGCAACTCTGGCCGGCAGCGATGACGCCGGAGTGCAGGCCCACGCAGGCGCCGCAGGTCGGAGCAAGGATAGTCGCCCCCGCTTCGGCCAGAATGCCGAGGATGCCCATGGCGTTCGCCTGCTTCCAGATTTCCTGCGAGCTGGGCGAAACCAACAGCTTGCAGTCGCGAGACACCTTTTTGCCCTTGAGTATCTCGGCGGCCGCTTGGAGATCGGTCAGCCGGCCGCCGGTGCAGGATCCGATGTAGGCCCGCTGCATCGGTTTACCAGCAACGGCGTCTATATCGAAGACGTTGTCGACGGCGTGGGGGCAGGCGACCTGCGGCACGAGCTCCTCAGACCGGTAGGAATGCTCCGCTATGTAACGGGCATCGGCGTCGCTGGTGAAGATATAGTAAGGCTTGGTGTTGCCGATTTTTGTGAGGTATTCCTCGGTGGTCTTGTCGGCGGCGATCAGGCCCGCTTTCGCCCCCGCCTCGACGGCCATGTTGGAGATGCACATCCGCTCGTCCATCGGCAGGCTGCGTATGGTGCTCCCGCAGAATTCCATCGCCTGATAGGTAGCCCCGGCGTGGCCGACATCTTTGATGGTGCGCAGAATGATGTCCTTGGCCATGACCCGCTGGGGCAGCCGGCCTTCCCAGGTAATCTTAACCGACTCGGGCACCCGTAGCCAAATTTCGCCGGTGACCAGCACACCGATAAGCTCGGTGGAGCCGATACCGGTACCGAAGCAGCCGAACGCGCCGGCGGTGCAGGTATGAGAGTCGGTCCCGACGAGGAGCGTGCCGGGTAGGTCAAAGCCATTCTCGGCCAGAATCTGATGGCAGGGCCCCAGGCCCTCAAAATAGTTGTCGACGTTGTATTCCTTGGCCCAGCGGGCGGTAAAGGCCACCGTCTCGGCGTGATGGATGGTGCCAGATGGCGCCAGATGGTCGCTGATTAGGACCGTTTTCGCGGTATCCCATACCTTCACGCCTAGTCGCCGCATCTCGGCGTCGATGAACCACGGGCCGAGGGCATCGTCGCCCATGGCGCAGTCGACCTTGGCCGTGACGATGTCACCCGGTTTTACCGCGGGCAGGCCGGCGCAGCGTGCGAGGATTTTTTCTGCTAATGTCTCTCCCATAAGTAACTCTAGCCTCCTTAAAGACTTCAGAACAGCAGGCCGGTTACCGGCCTCCGGCAGGGTGTCAGAAGATCCCCTGTTTGACCAAATCCTCGAACTCCTTGGCGGAAATATTTAGCACATCCGTGAGAATTTCCTTGGTATACTGCCCTAGGAGAGGAGCAGCGTTGGTGATTTGCACGGGAGTGCCACTGAGCTTGATCTGGTTTCCGGTGATCCTCATCTTGCCAGCTTTAGGATGATCGACTTTTACGAACATCTCGCGGGCGCCGGCGATATGCGGGTCGTTGGCGACCTGCAAGCGCCGAAGAGAATGAACATGAACAGATAAGTGGAAGCGACCGCGAGACCCAGGCCGAAGATGCCCTCTTCAATGAAGGCGGTAAGGAAAACCAGCCGTTTGAAACCCATCCCCGGGTGTTGAACATTCCGGGCAGCAGATCGCCGTACATCGTGTGCAGGAGTATTTGGTGCAGACAATCGAGAAGAGTAAAGACGGCCGTTTATCTTTGGAAGAAGCGGCAGCTTACCTTAAGGTAAAGCAAGAAGTGCTGCTCTTTTGGATTAAGAAAGGGTTGATTGTCGGCTCCAGGGACGGAAATATCTCGAAAAAATGGTGGTCGATTTCTCCCTTGAGTTGGAGAACTTCAAAGAGACCTATGTCATCAGTGCACCGAGCGCCCGTAACCTGGGAACTTCACCGAATAACTTTATTAAGCTCTGTCTGGATAAAGGAATCAGCCCCGTGTCCGGCCCAGATTGCGATGGAGGGAGGCAGTATCTGTTTAAGAAAGCCGATATAGAACGGCTAGTTGGTAAATTCTCTGTCGTTTGGCCGACTGTATCCGCCAAAGATACGTCGAAAGCAGGCTAGACGCATCCCATAAATACAAGAAAGGGCGAGCACATTGGCAGCAACCACTCAAAGGAACTACACATTCTTGCTCCCATCAGACTTAGTAGAAAAACTAAGAAGGCATGCCGTCATTTTGGGCATGCCTTCTCTCGACGAAGCAGCCAGGGAAGCTTTTGAGTTATACGTCAGAAAGCTGGACAGGTTGACATATCGTGTAGCCATGCAGAAAGCTGCCGCAGATCCAGAGTTCCGGCGCGATGTAGAAAACACGATGCGAGATTTTGCTCATATTGACTGATTCATCTATCTATGTCGTCGTCATCTACCGTTAAGCTGATTCCCTGAGATGCCCCAGAAGCAACTGAAACGAAGGGGGATAATAGGAAAATGTTATAAAGACGATATAAGGGAACAGATGACCAAGAAAGGATGCGAATAAATCGCATCCCTCTAATATGAAATTTCCCTGATCCGGGACCAAATCCCATCAAAACCCTGATACTCGTTTTTCTGGTCGGTAATCCTGCGTTGCCCTCTTTGCGTTCGTCCACCTAACGGTTGACCAGCTTGCAGCTAAGGCATTCGGCATCAGTACGCGTATCCAAACACTTATATGATCTGTGCATCGGCGAAGGTTTTTATCCCTGACCACTTAGTATCAGGGTTCTGACCCTGATACTGACCTGCTTATGAAAAACCGGGCAGTACTCCTGCTCGATCCTGTCCGTTCTGCTGCTCATAAGTGCCTCCCGATACTTGTTTGCCTCCGCCGCATAATAGGCTGCCCCCACTTGCTTGGGCAGCCTATCGCCATATCCTACTTGCCTGTCATCTTATTCAGCACATCCTCGGTAATATTCGGCCCGCCCCAGGCCACGGTGTTTTTGTGCACCACCATCGTCAGGCCCTTGGCCTCGGCCGCTTCCTTTATCGCTCTATTGACACTTTCAAAGATTGGTTGCAGCAGTTCCCGGCGCTTTTGCTCGACTTGCTGCCTTAGTTGCCGGTCGAGATCCTGCTTCTCCTTATCTCCCAGGCCGATCGATTTTTCCTCAAACTCCTTCTTGGCCGCTTCCTGTACGATGCGAAAGGCGTCGTTGGCCTTCGCAATATCAGGATGGTTGTAACCACATAGTCATAATCCACCACGCCGGTCGTTGCCGCCGGCGCGGCCTTAGCCGGGGCCGCGCCAAACGCTGCGGCAATAATAAACGTTGAAAGAATGGTCAGCCAAAAAGCCTTCTTTACTGTGAACAAAAAACACCCTCTTTCCCGCAGCCTACATGGATAGATTTTTACTCCAGCGCGGACTCTCTATCTGCCCTGTTTCTCTGCTAAATTGGCGACACCCGCCTGATCCGGAGGCTTTTTTGTCAGCACCCCGGCATCAATGAGCTGCTTTAGGATATTCTCCTGCACGGCGAAAGACTGCACGAACCCCTCCAGCGGCATGATGAGCCGCGCGCTCATCTCCAGGACCGGCTGGCCGTGGTCACTTTTATGCTGTGGCTGCACTGTCACCAGATCGATGCGCACCAGCTGTCCGGTGACGTGAACCGCGCTTATGCCGTCGGCGAAGATTTCCTTTGTCACGCCTATTTCCCTCCTTTGGCTTTCGCGCTTCCCGCCGTTTGCCGTTTGGCGCTTTTGGGGCCGACGTCGATCTTCTCGAAACCCTGGGGGTTAATATGCCTCGCACGCGGCAGACAGAGCATATTCAGGGAAACTACCGTGAGATAGACCTCCCCGCCATTTTCATCCCGGCGCAGTTGGCGAAAGACATCCTCTTTATTGCCGAAATAATTGCTTTCGCTATACAGCGGCGGCTGGTGCCAATACAGATCGTAGCCCAACTCGTCCAGATAAGCGATCAGGGTCGGGGCTTTATCCGCCCGGTCATTTTCCACATACAGGAGCGGCTCAAATCGCCTGATGGTTTGGCGTGCCCCTTTCAGCACACTCAGCTCCATTCCCTCGACGTCGACCTTGATGAAATGGCAGGCCGTAAGGGACAGGCTGTCGATGGTAATCTGCTCGACCGCTTCGCCCTGCTCCCAGCCGCCGAGTTCGAGACCGCCCCAATTGACTTCCCGACGATAGTCGAGCACCGGCACCATGATACGGCCGGGGGCTTCTCCGACCGCCTTCTGGTAGGCAAAGACATTGGTCACGCTATTTAGAGCCAGGTTGCCGGCCAGCGTCTGGAAGACGAGCCGCTGGGGTTCGAAGGCATGCACGCAGCCGCCTTCACCGACAAGCTGCGCCAGCGCTAGGGTGTGGGCTCCCAGGTTGGCGCCGACTTCCAGCACGGTATCGCCTTGATGGACGATCTGCCGGAAAAGGTCGACCTCACCTTCGGAATACTCGCCATATAAAGCAAGCGATTTACCGATGTATATGTCGTTTTTGTTGAAAATCAGTTTGCCATGCCGGCAGGCTTGTACAACGTTGAAATCGGCCACGTTTCGCCATGCCTTCTTTTAGCCCTGCTGATTACCTAAAAGTTCCACATGGCTCCCAGGTTGAACTGCCAGGGTGTCTTGGCTATGTTGCCTGTCGTGCGGGTTATCTCCAGGTAGCCGTCGGTCTTGGCGCCGATCCTGCCGGTAACGCCGAGGGCAAGCTCCAGCCAGGACTCCCTGAGATCCTGCCTCATCTCCACCGGCGACAGACTGCCGCTGGCGGCCGTTATCCCGGCCTTGGCGGAAAACTCGCGGGCCAAAGAGACCTTACCATAGTAGTGGGTCTGACCGACTTGGCGGCCCACCGCCACTCCCAGACGGCCGACGAGGGAGTTTACGGCGTTGTTGCGTATTCTCGTACCGTCGCTGGTCACATAGACGCCGCCGTTCACCCGGCTGAGCATCAGCTCGGCCTGCGGCTCCAGGTACCAGTTGTTCTGGAGCTGTTGCCGGTAACCGTACTCGGCCGACAGGCTGCCGCCCCAGGTATCGTAGCTGCCGTCAACCTTGGTGTTATTGGCGTCGTTCAGGTAGCTGGAATAACTGTTTCTCAGCCAGCCGATCTTGGCGATGAAGTCGAGGAAGTGCCCCTCCTTGCCCAGCCAGCTGTAATAGGCTCCCGCCGTTACGCTGCTAGCGTCGCCGCTGCCTCTGCTATACGTGCTGCTGCCTTCCAAGTAGCCGAGGGCCAAACCGGCGTACGCCACGCCGTCACTTTTTTCAAGCTTCTTGTCCCAGCCGCCTTGGATAGCCGTGTATTGCTGGTTGGTCGTCCGGCCGCCTACAGCGACGTCCTGCCTGCCCCGGTAGGTCCTGAGCCATATGCCGGCCTCGCCGCTGGCGGCCCGAAGCTCACCCATGCGCCGGGTGAGGTTGTTGTTCTCGGCCCGCCACAGCATAGCCGTGCCGGCGGCGGCGTCAATGGCTGTTTTGACCGTTTCGCTGGCGCCGACGGCCGTGATTCCGGTGACCGCCCAGGTGGTGCCGCCCGCGTCGCTGGTGATGGTCGGCGTCCAGCTGTAGGCCCCCCAGTCGCTGGCCGCTGCCGTGAAGGTGATGCCGCTGGCCACGCTGGCAAAGGTAACCGGGGTTGCCGCGGTGATGCCTGTACCGGTAAGGTAGGCCGGATCGTAATTCACCGCCAGTGTGTTGGCCGTCGAGGAGGTCGCGGCCATGACGGTTATGGTATCCGCCGTGCCGGCGGCCAGGTTGGTGTTGATGCTGAATTTGGCCGAGCCGGTGAGGTTGGCGATGGTCAGGCTGCGGCCGACGGTGGTGCCGCAGGCCAACTTCACCGTGCCGCCGCTGGCCGTTAAGGCGGGGATGGTGTAGCTGCCGTCGCCGATGAGGGCGATGGTGCCGCCGCTCAGGGTAGTGGTACCGCCGACTATGGCGCCAAGTTCGAGGTCGAGGGTGCCGCCGCTGACACCGGTGTCGGTGGTGGTGCCGCCGCTCGCCACGTATTCGAGGCCGCCGGCAACAAGGGTGGCCGAAGCCGTGCCGCCGTTATACACGTATTGGCTGCCGCCGGCGTACACGGTGGTGGAGACGGCGGTGCCGCTCGCCAGGACGTTCGGGGTGCCGCCGGAGTTTATGACGGTGATCGAGGAAAGGGCGCCGCTCGACACGTTCTGAATGCAGGCGAAAATCATGGTATCTGTAGCCGTGCCGCCCGCCTCGATGTTCTGGGTGCCGTCACTAGTGATTGAGGTATTGGCGGCAGTGCCGTATACCGTCTGGGTGCCGCCGGCGATAATGGCCGCGGTGGCGCTGCCGCCGCCAGAGACGGTCTGGCTGCCGCCCGCAAACACCGTAGTTCCCGAGGCCACGCCGCCGGAGGAAACCGTCTGGCTGCCGCCGGCATAGACGAGGTTGTTGGAAGTGGTGCCGCTGGAAAGGACGATCTGGCTGCCGCCGGCCGACAGTGCCGCCGCAATCGCCGTACCGCCACCGGATACCACCTGCACGCCACCGGAGAAGACGACGGTATTGGAGGCCAGACCACCACTTGCCACCGCCTGGGAGCCGCCGCTCGCTACCATCGCTGCTACGGCCGTGCCGCTGGACAGGACGTTCTGCACACCACCCGTTGAGACAACAGTACCCGAGGCCACGCCGCCTCTGGCTACGTTCTGTATGCCGCTGGAAAGCACCGCGGTATTCGAGGCCACACCGCCGGCCGACACCGTCTGGGAGCCGCCGCTCGACACGGTCGCCGATATAGCGTTGCCGCTGGCGAGAACATTCTGCTGGCCCCCAGAGGATACGACTGTGCCTGAGGCCACGCCGCCGCTGGCGACATTCTCCACGCCGCTGGCGAACACCGTGGTAGCTGAGGTCACGCCGCCGGCCGACACCGTTTGCGTGCCGCCGCTCGACACGGTCGCCGATACAGCGGTGCCGTTGCTCAAAATATTCTGCGCCCCGCCCGAAGATACGACAGTGTCTAAGGTTATGCCGCCACTAGACACGTTCTGCGCCCCGCTGGCCAGCACCGTTGTATTTGATGTCACGCCGCCATTTGTCACCGTCTGCGTTCCGCCGCTCGATACAGTCGCCGCGATGGCGGTGCCGCTGGAGAAAACGTTCTGCTGGCCCCCGGAGGATACGACTGTACCCGAAGCCGTGCCGCCGGAGACGTTTTGCGCCCCGCTGCCCAGCACCGTTGTATTCGACGTCACACCGCTGCTGGCCACTGTCTGCGCTCCGCCGCTCGATACAGTAGCTGCGATGGCGGTGCCGCTGGAGAAAACGTTCTGCTGGCCCCCGGAGGATACGACAGTACCCGAGGCCACGCCGCCGCTGGCGACATTCTCCATGCCACTGGCGAGTACCGTGGTAGCTGAAGTCACGCCGCCGGCAGACACCGTCTGGGTACCGCCGGAAGAGACGGTCGCCGCTATGGCCGTGCCGCTGGGGCCGTGCCGCCGGACACGTTCTGCGCCCCGCCGGCCAGCACCGTTGTATTCGACGTCACGCCGCCGACAGATACCGTCTGGGTGCCGCCGCCCGATAGGGTCGCCGCTATGGCCGTGCCGCTAGCGAGTACATTCTGCTGACCCCCGGAGGATACGACAGTACCTGAGGCCACGCCGCCGGACACGTTCTGCACGCCGCCGTTCGATAGGGTCGCCGCTATGGCTGTGCCGCTGCTGGTCACCGTCTGGCTGCCGCCGGAAGAAACGACGGTGCCTGAGGCCGTGCCGCCGGAGGCGATAATCTGGTTGCCGGTGGAGACAACCGCGGTATCGTAGGCGATGCCGCCCTCAAGCACAGCTTGGGTGCCGCCGCTCGAGACCGTTGCCGAGATGGTCGAGCCGCCGCTGAACAAAGCCTGCACGCCGCCGCTGTCGATAACTGCGTCGATCACCTGCCCGCCGAAAGCAATGGCCTGGGTGCCGCCGGCAAAAACGCGAGTGGCGTCGGCCGAGCCGCCGTCGTAAACCTTCTGCACACCGCCATTGGTAACCGAGGTATTTGACGCCGTACCGCCATTCGACACGTTCTGCACGCCACCCGACGACACCAGGGTATTCGCGGCCGTGCCTCCGGCCGACACCGTCTGGGTGCCGCCGGCGAACAGGTTGGTGGCTGAGGCCACCCCGCCACTGGACACGGTCTGCACGCTGCTGGTAAGCACCGTCGTATCCGACGTCATGCCGCCTTCATACACCGTCTGGGTGCCGCCGGAAGAGACGGTCGTCGCTATAGCTGTGCCGCTGGCGAGTACATTCTGCTGACCCCCGGAGGATGCGACTGTACCCGAGGCCGTGCCGCCGGACACGTTCTGCGCCCCGCCGGCCAGCACCGTTGTATTCGATGTCACACCGCCGCTGGCCACTGTCTGCGTTCCGCCGCCTGATAGGGTCGCCGCTATAGCCATGCCGCTGGAGAGTACATTCTGCTGGCCCCCGGAGGATACGACAGTACCTGAGGCCATGCCGCCGCTGGACACGGTCTGCACGCCGCCTGATGACACCGTCGCTGAAATAGCCGTGCCGCTGCTATACACCGTCTGGCTACCGCCGGCGCTGACGACGCTGCCCGAAGCCACGCCGCCATTATAGATATCCTGGGCGCCGCCGGCGTTAACAGTGGTGGCAGATGCCACGCCGCCGCTTGCTACGTTCTGCACGCCGTACAGGTTTGTACCTGACGCATAGCCGCCGGACAGGTTTTGGCTGCCGCCCGCCGCCACGGTCGCCGAGACAGCCATGCCGCCGCTGGAGACAATCTCCATACCGCCGCTGGCAACGTATGTACCAGTAGCTAAGCCCCCGATCATTACCTTCTGCAAGCCGCCGTTGGAAACCGTCGTCCCAGAGGCCGTGCCTGAGACCGTCTGCATGCCGCCGCTGTTTACCGTCGTCGCGTTCGCCCGGTGGCCGGTCAGCACCGTCAGCGATCCGCCGCTGTTCAGCGTAACGCTAGTGGCCGTCCCGTTGGCGATGGTCACGCTGCCGGCTTCCAGGCTGGCGCTCGTGTCGGCCTGCAGCACATAGCCTGTAGACAGCGTTGCGCCGGTGGCCGTTCCGCCAGCCGCCAGCGCAAGCACGCCGCCGGATAGCACGAATGCGCCAGTCGCCGTGCCGCTGGACAAAACACCTTGTGTGCCGCCGCTGTAAACGTTAGTTGCTGACGCGCTGCCGCCGCCGGATACACTCTGGACGCCGCCGGACGATATGTAGGTGCCGGCAGCCAAGCCGCCGCTAAGCACATTTTGCCCGCCGCCCGATAGGGTGGTCGCGGTTGCCGTTCCCCCGCTGGATACGTTTTGCCCGCCGCCGCTATATACATAGGTATTGACAGCCGAGCCGCTGCTGAGTACATTCTGCACACCGCCCGACAGGCTGGCCGAGGTTGCCGTTCCCCCGCTGGATACGGTTTGCACGCCGCCGCTGAAGACCGTCGCTCCCGAAGCCGTGCCGGACACCCGCTGCAGGCCGCCGGACAATATTTGCGTACCATACGCCGTGCCGCCATCAATCACATTCTGCAGACCGGCGTTGCTGATCATTGTTCCCGAAGCGGTACCGCCGCTGGCTACGGTTTCCGTGCCGCCGGAAAGCGTTGCTCCTGACGCCAGGCCGGATACCATTTGGTGGCCGCCGGCCGATATTTGCGTATTATGCGCCGTGCCTCCTTGGGATACAATTTGCTGGCCGCCGTTGATGAGCCTTGTTCCCGATGTGGCGGCGCCGCTGGATATATTCACCGTGCCGCCGTCGACGGTTGTCCCCGACACATTGCCGCCTCTTACGTTTTGCGTCGCGCCATAATTTATCACGCTTCCCGACACATTGCCGGCAGTAATATTCTGGATGCCTATATTATATACCGTGGTCCCCGACACGTTGCCGCCCTTAACATTCTGTACGCCGCCAACACTTACCACCGTCCCCTACACATTGCCGCCGCTAACATTCTGTACGCCATAATAACCTACCGAGGTTCCCACTACATTGCCGGCGCTAACATTCTGAATCCCGTTATAATCTACGAAGCCTCCCGACACACTGCCGCCTTCAACACTTTGCGTGCCGCCATTGTACATATTGAAGGCAGTCGCGGTGCCGCCGCCCGACACATGCTGCACGCCGCCGTTAGCGATACTGCCTGACGTCGCATTGCCGTAAACAAACTGCTGCGCGTCGGTACCGCTGATAAAGGTTGAGATAGCAGTACCGCCGGCGGATACGTACTGGAATCCGCCGACTTTGACACTGGTAATGTTCGCAGTGCCTCCGCTTAACACATACTGCCATCCGCAACTATTTATAAATGTTGAATCTGCGATACCGCCATCATGCACCTGCTGCTGCCCATAGTAGTTTAGTGTGCTTGAAACAGCGGTGCCGCCGCTGTACACGTTCTGTAATCCGCTGATTTTAGTCCCGGTACTTACTTGACCGGAGGTGATATTTTGCGTATCTGATGGCCCGATGGTTTCATTGTCGGCGGCATAAGCCGTTTTGAAAAAAAGCCGGTCAACCAGGTTGCCAGCTCCGTTCATACCGGTCACATAACGGTCAAACGCACAATACCGTTCTTTGAACAGGTCCTGAAAGGCGGCCGCCACCGGCGCCATGGTATTAATCCCGTTAATTGCCGCCAAGGCTATCGACAGGGCTTGTTTTTTCGATATTTTCTTTTTTGCAGACTTACATTTCATTTCCAGTCATTCCTTTTCCCCTCAAGATGAAAGTCGGCCATCAGCCTGTCGATTGTTCTGTTCACTTTCTCCGCAGTGATGAACCGGGTGCACTCGTACTGCCTGTCGGTGTGCTTGTGGCGCGGGCACCACTCGAAGTCGTCGTGGACGAAGGAGATGGCCCCGTCGTTCCAGCAGCCGTTGCACACATGGTAGTTGATCACCCGGTAGGGGGTGTGGAATTCGTTCAGTGGCAATGTAAAGCCGCTGATGAGGACGATGGGTTTGCCGACGGCCCAGGCCAGCCACGACAGGCCGCTCGACAAGCCGACGAAGAAGTCGGCGTGGTAGAGAAGGTCGACTCTTTCCTGCAACGGCCGATCGCCGGTGAAGTCCTCCGCCTCGTAGGGGATGGTGTTCCAGCGGCTGCCCGCCCCGTGGCAGACTTCCCGGTCGATGCACAGCACCCGGTAGCCCTTTTCCTTAAGGTGCTTTATCGTGTTCAGCCAGCCGGTGGGATTGTTCCAGTACTTGGCCTGGGTGGTCGACTGGGCGGCGATGCAGACGTAAGGTTCGTCGATCAGCCGCTCGATATTTTTCGGGGCGGCGATCGGCCGCACTTCCTCCGGCTCCAGGCCGAGCAGATGCGGTATGGTCTTTTGCAGGCCGGTTATCCGAAAGTCCACCGGCTGGTGGACGCGGTCGTCGCAGGGAAAGAAAATGCCCATGTAGTAGGTGGCGTAGAGGCCTTCCGGCCTGTCGTCCGGACCGATGAAGGTGAGTTCGGGATACGACGGGGCGAAGATGTCGGCCAGGTTTTTAGCCATGGCGACGTAGACTTCGCAGTCGTGTACGTGCTTGAAGACCTGGGCGTAGGGGAACCATGCGACGACGTCGCCGATGGTGCCGACCGGGAACTTTATGAGCACCTTCTTGCCGGCCGGGCTGTAGTCGTGCTGAAAGATGAGCTTGTCCTTCAGGTATATCTCAAGGCCGAATTTGACGAAATATTTCTTGGTGCTGGTGACGAAGGCGTTCGAGGCCTTGGCGTCGTAGAGGGTGACGCCGGCGTCGCGGTCGGTGAACTTCACCCGCCAGTCGCCCTCGGGGACTTTGACGCGGAGGCCGTAGTTGAAATCGAACTCCAGGCCGGCGATATCGGTCTTGCAGATGAGGGGACCGGGGTCGATGACGAAATAGGGTTTCTTGCCCGGCTGATCGCCGGCCGGGCCGCCACGGACCTCGGTCTGGGTCTGGGACTGGTTTTGTTTGGCCGCCGCGCTGGGGATGGCATTGGTTGTGTTTGGATTCACGATTATATTGGCATTTTGCATGTCGCTCATGTTCGTAGATTACCTCCCAGAACCGGTAATGTCATTGCCATCCATCGGCGACAAATGTTTCTTGATTATCTCCACCAAGTCGTTGATACTGCTCACCTGACCGTGCGAATAAACTTTTACCGTACTTTTGTCCGGACTTAGTGTAATAATGAGAGCGTCCGGATAGCGATCAACCAAGCTCTCAAACCATTGTCGCCCAACGGTGCAATCCACCAGGATGGCCGCCGGAATAGTTTGCGGCAGCTGCCCGGCTTCTTCCGGACTAGCGGCCCGGCGCACCGGGAACCCTCCCTGGCGTTCCAGCGTCAATGCCAGTCCGCTCATGAATATCGAGTTGCCGCACAGGATTACCGGTTGCATTTTCGCCATTTGCCCCATTTCCTTTTCCTTCTAACCACCTACTAGCATAACGAATTTTGTCGGTGATTTTAACTGTCCAAATGGACAGGGTCCGACATGTTTTTTGCATGAAAAAACCGAGGGTGTTGTCCCTCGGTAAGTGCGCTTTAGCTTGTGATCGTTATTCTTCTGTACTGGTCAGGTTGGCCTGGACCGCGTAGGCGATCGCTTGGGCCCGGTTTTCCAACTGCAGCCGTTCCAAAATCTCGGTCATGTGAAACTTCACGGTGCGGTCGCTGACGCCGAGCCGTTCGGCCACCTGCTTATAGGTCAGGCCCCCGGCGATAAGGGTTAAAACTTTCTCCTGCCTCGGCGTCAGACGCTTTCTCCCGGCCTCCCCCTTTGCCGGGGCCAAACTCCTTCAGCAGCCGGTCGGCGAGGCCGGGAGAAAAGACCGTTTCCCCTTTGGCCACCTCGTCCAGCAGCCCGAGGAATTCCGTCGTCTCCAGGTTCTTGAGCAAAAAGCCGGCCGCGCCGTTCTTCATCGCCTCGAACAAGGCTTGCTCGTCGTCATTCATCGTCAATATGACGATCTTTATCGCCGGAAACTCGCTTTTTATCAGGCGGGTGGCGGTTAAGCCGTCGCAGCCCGGCATCTGGAGATCCATCAGCACCACGTCCGGCCGCAGCTCGCGCACCGCGGCCACGGCGGCCGCCCCGTCCCGGGCCGTGCCCACCACCGTCATTTCGCCCGCCTCCAGGAGAGCCTGCAAGCCGTCGATAAATAACGGATGATCGTCAACAATCAGTATCCTCATCGCGCTGCCTTTCCCGGCGCCTTAAGCAGCGGAACGCCGACCGTCACCGTCGTTCCCTGGCCGGTCGCCGACCGTATCTCAAGACTGCCGCCGATTTCCGCCGCTCTTTCGCCGATAATCCTAAGGCCAAACCCGCCTTTTTTGCTTTGCTCGCTGTCAAAGCCCTGACCGTTATCGGCGATTGTCACCGTCAGCCTCTCGTCGCCGGTCGAAATAGCCACTTCGGCTCGCCCGGCGCCGGAGTGCTTCCTGGTGTTGACCAGCACCTCCTGGACAATCCTTAGCAGCTGCACCTCGGCCGCCGACGCAATCCACTTGGCCGGCCGGGACTCCGGCCCGCTGTACCCGGTGGCGATACCCGAGCTTTTCTCGAACCGGCTGAGCCACACCGCCAGATTTTTGAAGAAATCCCATTCTCCGCTGGCGGTCTTCAGACTGGTAATCGATTCGCGCACATCGGCGAAGGCCTCGTCGGCGGCATCAGCCAGACGCGTCAGTTGTCTGTCGGCCTCCTCGGCCCGCCCTTTCTGCAGCAGCAGTCTGGCCGCCTGGGTATGGTTTTTCACATAGGCGGGGAACTGTCCCTGGGCATCGTGCAGTTCCCGCCCCAGCCTATCCCGCTCCGTCAGGATGGCCAGTGCCTTTTCGCTTTCCAGTAGCCTTTGCTGATCCCGCTTCTGCTGGGTTATATCCTTGAAAACCAGCGTCCTGCCTAGTGGTCGCCCTGCGGCGTCGCCAGCGGAATCGTGCTGATATGGTAAAAGCGGCTCTCATCCTGCCCGCGGGACGCCTCGACGCCCTCGGGGCCGTCGACTGCCTCGGCCAGCGCCGGCCAAGCCTCGGCGACCTGCGCGAACTTGTCGCCCACCGCCGCCGGCAGGCCGGTGAATATCGCCTTCGCCGCCGGGTTCATATCCACGATATACCCTTTCTCGTCTACCACCATCAGGCCGTCGTCCATCTTCCTGGTCACCGCGTCCTGTGCCAGCGGCAGGATGCTGTATACCCGCCACCGGTAAAAAATCCAGGTCACATAGATCGCCGAAAGCAACAGCCCAATCACCTGGGGCGGCACCGCCTGGAAATTAGAGGCGTAGCCGATGATATTGCCGACAAAGTTGAATACCGGCGTCACCGACAGCACGATCGCCTGCTGCCGTCTTAGCCCCCTAGTACGGTAGATCCAGCCCAACGACATCATGATGCACACGACATTAAGGGCGTAGCAAAAAGCCATCGTCACCCAAGCCGCCGGTCCAAACGCGATTGTCAGAACATTCCCCGTCAGCGACACTGGCCCGTAGTACCAGCCCAGCGAGCTGTCGAAACCGATAATCACCACCAGGGCGGCGGTTGCTCCCCTGACGGCATACTTAAGCGCTGTTGTCAGCCTGCCTTTTTGTTGGCCGACCTCCAAGATGAACTCGAACCAGAAATATATCAGCAGCAGCGGCGCCCATTCCGTGAATCTCGCCCAGAAAAGCTTCACAGGCAGATCGGGGCTCATACTGCAAAAAGCCCTGGCCGTGATCCAGACGCCCTTGCATACTTGGCAGTACACCAGCATCATGGCCCCGGGAATATTGCGGAACTGAAAAAGATAGACCGCCAAAGCCTCGAAAACGGCGGCAATAAAAAAATACGGTATAAGGTTATCGATCGGCGGAAATGTTGTCACATGTTCCATCAGTTTTGAAAATTTCTCCCTAAGCGAAAAGGTAGCGAACTGAAATCAATATGAAAGCTTTCTCATCCTGTATATTTTGGGTTTTCTACAAATAGCTTTATAATCCTTCAATTTCTGCGGTTTGGGGGCTTGGACAGAGAAAAGAACCATGTACCGTGCTCGCCCAGCAGCCCGGCCCGGAGGAAGCATCGTGGAACGGTTCTGAGCGGTATGCTTTTACGGGTAGATCCACCAAAAGCTGTTCAAGAAAAAAGGCAGGGAATAAGGTTGCCCTTACTTCCTGCCGTATCACGATTATTTCAGTTTCTAGGTGAAAAAATTTCAACTTATGGGTGAAACTATTTCAATATATGGGTCACAAATTTCAACTTATGGGTAATCCGACAAACAGCACTAAATATCTAAATTCTGCACCTTCTTGGCGTATTCCTCGATGAACTGGCGACGCGGCTCGACTTTGTCGCCCATCAGCTTGGAGAAGATGTCGTCGGCTTCGACGGCGTCCTCGAGGGTGACCTGGAGGATGGTACGCCCCTCGGGGTTCATTGTCGTTTCCCACAGTTGCTCGGGGTTCATCTCGCCGAGGCCTTTATAGCGCTGCACCGTCGTGCCGTCGCGGCCGCTCAGCGTCATGCGGCGTTCGAGCTCCTCGTCGCTGTAGAGATACCAGTGCTCTTTGCCTTTCTTAACGAGATAGAGCGGCGGCTGGGCGATGTAGACCTTGCCGGCGAGGATGAGCGGCTGCATGTAGCGGTAGAAGAATGTGAGCAGCAGCGTGCGGATGTGGGCGCCGTCGACGTCGGCGTCGGTCATGATGATGATTTTGCCATAGCGGGCCTTTTCGATGTCGAAGTCGTCGGAGATGCCGCAGCCGAAGGCGGTGATCATCGCCCGGATTTCCTCGTTGTTGAGGATCTTGTCCAGGCGCGATTTTTCGACATTGAGTATTTTGCCGCGTAGCGGCAAGATGGCTTGGAAACGTCGGTCGCGGCCCTGCTTGGCCGATCCGCCGGCCGAGTCGCCCTCGACGAGATAGATTTCGGCCTGCTCGGGGTCTCTCACCGAGCAGTCGGCGAGTTTGCCTGGCAGGGAACTGACTTCGAGGGCATTCTTGCGTCTGGTGAGTTCGCGAGCCTTGCGGGCCGCCTCGCGGGCCCGCGAAGCCATCACCGATTTTTCGATTATCTTGCGGGTGATTGCTGGGTTTTCCTCAAAAAATTCGTTCAACCCTTCGAACATGATCGTGTCGACGATGCCGCGGATTTCGCTGTTGCCGAGTTTGGTCTTGGTCTGCCCCTCAAACTGCGGCTCGCGCACCTTGAGGCTGATTATCGCCGTCAGACCCTCGCGCACGTCTTCGCCGCTGAGGTTTTCGTCGTTATCCTTGAGGAGGTTATATTTGCGGCAGTAGTCGTTGATGGAGCGGGTGAGCGCAGTCTTGAAGCCGCTGAGATGGGTGCCGCCCTCCTGGGTATTAATGTTGTTGACATAAGAAAAAATCGTCTCGACATAACCGTCGTTATATTGCAGGGCTATTTCGACAACGGTATCCTCGCGCGTGCCGGAAAGGAAAACCGGCTCTTCATGGAGGATGTCCTTGTTTTTGGTGAGGTGTTTGACGAATGAGACGATGCCGCCCTCGTAGTGGAATTCCTTGCGGACACCGGTCCTTTCGTCTGTGAGGGCGATGAAAATGTTGCGGTTGAGAAATGCCAGTTCGCGCAGGCGGTGCTCAAGGGTTTCGAACTGGAAGACCGTCTCCTCGAATATTTCCGCGTCCGGCTTGAAGTATACCTTTGTGCCGGTCTCGGTGGTCGTACCGATTTCCTCAAGCGGGCTGGCCGTCAGGCCGCGGGCGAATTTTATCTGATAAACCTTGCCGTCGCGCTTGACCTGAACCTCAAGCCTCTCGCTGAGAGCGTTGACGACCGAAACGCCGACGCCGTGCAGGCCGCCGGAAACCTTGTAACCCTCGCCACCGAACTTTCCACCGGCATGCAGTTTCGTGAGAACAAGCTCTACCGCCGGCAGTCCCGACTCGTGCATACCCACGGGGATGCCGCGGCCATTGTCGACGACGGTGATGCTGTTGTCGTTGTGGACAGTCACCTCGACCCGGTCGCAGTAGCCGGCCAGCGCTTCGTCGATACTGTTGTCAACTACCTCGTACACAAGATGATGCAGGCCTTTGGACGATGTACTGCCGATATACATGCCCGGGCGGCGGCGTACCGCCTCCAGGCCTTCCAGCACCTGGATCTGTTCGGCGTCATAATTGCCGTTTACAGTTGTGTCATTTACCGCCATTGAGAACCTCCTGCCCCATATTGACAATCATCGTTGCCGTCTTATTCTTCGTCTTCTTCAGCCAGGAAACTGGCCCGTTTTTTAAGGGTTGCCGCGGAAATGGCCGACAGGAAAACCCTCTTGTCGGTCACGACGAAACTCTTGGCGTTACCGTCGGAAATATCGTCGATAAGGTTCTCTTCCCGCATCACCCGCAAAAAATCGTCGTTTATCCCCGACCTTACAGCCTTGATATCGGTAATAGTGATTACGTCGCGGAGAGGAATCACCGTATCAGCGCCGAGATGCAGAAACATTGCCTTTCCTCCTGACTTTTTCGAGCGTATTTGCGATCATTTCTTCGGTTATGCCCTGGGGGCCGACCTTATATAAAAGCATCGTCAGCAGCGGCAGTGCGACAGGGTCATTTTCGTCGCGGGCCGCAACTGCGAACAGCGCGTCGGTCAATTCGTCCCTGGCGGCGGCGAAATCGCTGCGGCGGCAGGCGATATAGCGTGAGCACTCATCATAGCCGAGCCACGGCGCGTCGCGCAGAAGCTTCCGGACTTCGTCGCGCCCGGCGGCCCTGGCGGCGGCGGCGCAGGTCGCGCACAATTCGTCGCCAGCCGGCCTGAGAACCCCGCACTGTCTGCACGGCTGCCATTCCTGCCTCCGGCGGAACTTGCGGAAGGCCAGTTCTTTGCCGAGCAATCGTTTCAGCTTGGCCCGGAGCAGATCGTCGGACAGCGGAGCCGTTATCTTTTCGATCGCCTTCGTATCGCCGCTATCGAGGCGGACCTCTCGCCAATTTACGGCTGGAGGTCCGTCGTCATTATTTTCTTCATTCTGGTCGTTTTGCAAATATCCTGCCTGAAACTTCAAATCGCCGACCGCTTTTTCCCCTGCGTAGAAGTTGATCTTGGCTATTATGTCTTCCTTAAGGGTCGATAAATGGTGAGCCCAGACGGCATTTTTGGCCGCCAACGTCAACACGCGGCGGCTTATTCTGCCCGGCCTGGTGTTGGCGGCAATTTCCTCGCCGACGATCTGCCGCCAATTGAGGATAATCATCTCATCCCGGTACTTTTTTTCAAGACCGATGCTTTTCATCATCCGAGGCACGATTTCGCACAGAGAATCCATTCAGCTCACTCCGTAATCATCCCGTCTTGAACCCGGAAATAGCGTCCGGACCGCACCGCCGGAAAAAAGGTGGCGTCGGTCGCCGTTATAAAAGTCTGAACACGGTCGCGGATAAATGAAAGCAGTTGATCGCGCCTCAAGCCGTCCAGTTCGCTCATCACATCATCCAGAAGCAGTACCGGATATTCCCCCGTTTCCGACTTGAGAAACTCCAGTTCCGCCAGTTTTAGCGCCAGTATTCCTGTGCGCTGCTGGCCCTGTGACCCGAAACTGCGCAGTTCCCGGGCATTTACCCGCAAGATTATATCATCGCGGTGAGGACCAACCGAAGTACTGCCACGGGCGATATCCACCTCCCGCAGTTCCTCCAGCTTGCTGCGGTACCATCCATAAAGGTCACCGGGAATAGCACCGTCGCCGCCCGCCAGTTGGTAGGCGAACGATAGGCTCTCTCTGCTTCCCGTCAGGCGGCGATGCATAAGGTTGGCCAACATTCCCAGCTTCTTCACCGCTTCAAGGCGCTTTGTCACGATGAATACCGCCAATTTGGCCAGCTGTTCTTCCCAGGAAGGCAACAGATCAGGAAGTTTGCTGCGGTCGAAGATCTTCTTCAGAAGATGGTTGCGCTGGTTTACCACCCGGTTGTACTGCAGCAGGTTGCGATAGTACAGGGGCGACGCCTGGGAAATCTCAATATCGAGAAACCGCCTCCGCAAAGAAGGCGCTCCTTTTATCAGCCACAAATCTTCGGGCGAAAAAAGCACAGCATTAAGAGAACCTATCACTTCGCGGGGTTTGATCGCAAAATCATTAAATAATATCTCTTTATTCCGCCCTTTTATTAACCGAAACCCCATCTTGTTGGCGACACCCTGGCGGGTAAAAAAAAGGTCGACGCTGGCGCTATCTTGATCCCATTTTACCAGATCGTCGTCCTCGGCGGTGCGGTGAGAACGACCCACCGCACCGAGATAGATCGCTTCGAGGATATTAGTCTTTCCTTGGGCGTTCTCACCGATGAAAATATTAATATTATTGGTGAACTCAACCTCGAGGGTTGTATAGTTGCGGTAATTCCGAAGATTAAGCCTGTCTACCCTCATGCTGCCACCTTTAAACGCCGGCGACCTTCCAACTCCCGCAGCCTTTTACGGTAACAACGTCGCCCGGTTGCAACTTTTTGCGCCGCTCGCTGACAATTATCCCGTTAACCGACACCATACCTTCCGACACCATTTCCTTGACCTGTCCGCCGCTTTCGGCGGCACCGGCCCATTTTAGAAACTGGTCTAGCTGAATGGTGTCGGTATAGATGGCGATCTCTTCCACGTTTTATCCCTCTCAGCCGGTGCGCACAGGCGTGATTATATATGTATAATTGTCATCGCCGACCGGTTTTATGCCGGCAGGGCTGAGCGGGGTGTTAAGGGAGAAATACAGTTCGTCGCTATCGACATTTTTCAGGATATCGGTGACATACTTGGCGTTGAACGCAATCTCGACTTCGTTGCCGTCCGTTTTCGCCTCGACGATTTCCCGTGCTTTACCCACATCCGGGTTATTTGAGGATATTACAACCGCGCCGTCTTTAAAGAAGAATTTTACCACGTTGTATTCCCCGTCCCTGGCGAGGAGTGAAACACGCTCAACAGCATCTAGGAACTGGTCGGTATTTAGCTGTACCTTGGTTGCGAACGAGGCGGGGATGACTTTGTTATAGTCGGGGAATTGGCCTTCGATCAAACGGGAATTGATGTATACGTCGTCAAATACGATCCCTACCTGGTTCTTTTGCCATGATAGCGATACGTCGTGCGGTTCTTCCGTGGTTAGCAGCCTGGCCAGTTCGTTGAGAATCTTCGCGGGAATGATCATCTTGGCGTTTCCGCTGCCGGCAGCCAGTTTCGCCTTTTTCAGCGCCAGACGATGAGTGTTGGTGGCAACCATACGTATTTCGTCGCCGTCGACTTCGATCAGGCCGCCGGTGAAAATAGGCCGGGCTTCGTCAGTGGCGCTGGCGAATACCGTCTTTTTAATGAGATCCCGGAGAATCGCGTCCTGGACGGTGAAAGAATTATCGCCGCTGACCGGTTTCAAAACGGGGAATTCCTCCGCCGGCAGGCTGAGGAGATTGAATTGCGAATTCTGGGAAGTTATCTTGATCGTCCGGTCTTCTTTACTTGACGATATTTCAATCGTATCGCCCGGCAAGCGGCGCACCATTTCCTGCAGATAACGACCCGACAGGACTATCGCTCCGGGCTCTTCCACGGTGGCAGCCATGGTGCAGCTGATGCCTACTTCGTAGTCGGTCGCCTGCAGCTGCAGTTCGCCGTTTTGCGCAGATAGATATATGCCTGTAAGTATTGGGAGAGGTGTTTTTGTCGCCACCGCCTTTTGCACCGTTTGTACCGCATGATGCAAATCATCTTTCGGGCAAAAAATTCTCATTTTCTTTGACCTCCCATTGGTATATTACAACGTTAAAAATCATAAGATAGTAAAATAGCCGTAATAGTATTAGGGCCTGTCAATATGTTGATAATATGGCGCACATATTGTCGAAACGGCTTCGCAGCTGTTGATATCGTGTCGATAATATCAAAAGGAAAACCACAATATTGAGCCTTTTATCGTTCATAAGACAGTATCAACAAAAAGCTGATAATACTATCCATAAACTATTCACAAGGTTATGCACTTTCGATCCGTTTGGTTATTTCCTTGAGAATATTGTTGAGTTTAACGTCTTCGTTCCGTTCACGGCTGATTTTGTCGTGGGCGTGAATAACCGTCGTATGATCGCGGCCGCCGAACATTTCGCCGATGCGGGGCAGAGAGGTTTCCGTCAGTTCGCGGCAAAGGTACATGGCGATCTGACGGGGATAAGTGACGTTGCGGGTCCGTTTTTTGGCGATAAGGTCTTCTTGTTTGATTTTAAAATAGACGGCGACGATTTGCTGGATAAGTTCCATCGTTATCTGGCGTGGACGGCTGTGGGGGAAAATATCTTTCAGTGCTTCGGTAGCCAGATTCATATCGATACTTTGATTTGTCAACGACGCATAGGCGATAACCCGAATAAGGGCGCCTTCCAGCTCGCGGATGTTGTTATCAATGCGGCTGGCGATGAAGACCATGACGTCGTTTGGCATCGTAAAACCTTCGATGATAGCTTTTTTACGAAGGATAGCGATCCTGGTCTCCAGGTCGGGCGGCTGGATGTCGGTAATCAGGCCCCATTCGAACCGCGAGCGCAGACGATCTTCCAGGGTAGGTATTTCCCGCGGCGGCCGGTCGCTGGAGATAATAATCTGTTTATTGGCTTCGTGCAAAGTATTGAAAGTATGAAAAAATTCTTCCTGGGTATGCTCTTTCTTGGACAGGAATTGGATATCGTCGACCAGGAGTACGTCGATATTGCGGTATTTTTGCCGGAAACTTTCCGGATTTCCGTCGCGGATAGAATTGATCAGTTCGTTGGTAAACTTTTCGCTGGAGATATACAAGACTTTGAGGTGGGGGTGATTCTGCCTGATGCGGTGGCCGATGGCGTGCATAAGGTGTGTTTTACCCAATCCTACGCCGCCATATATGAAAAATGGGTTGTAAACTTTCGCCGGAACCTCGGCGACCGCCAGTGATGCGGCATGGGCGAAACGGTTGGAATTACCGATGACAAAGGTCTCGAATGTATACTTTGGGTTGAGTGAGGATAGAATTTCTTCGGGACCATTGGATGACGCCCGTTTAGCCGGCAATTCTTCCGCCTCGTTTTCATGGAAAGCGGGCATGGACAGCTTCTCCCCCAGCGATTTGGAGGTCTCTTCCCCCTGCTGTTGGTCGCCTTGATTTTTTTCGCTTTCCAGGTCGAGGTTGACGAATCTGATTTCGATTGGTTTTTGCAAGACTTGCTGAACGGTATTTTGAATGGTTGCGGTGTAACGGGTTTCGATCCAGTCCTTGATAAACTGACTGGGAGTTCCTATTTCCAGGGTCGTTTCGGTTAGCGACAAAGGAATCGTCGATCTGATCCAGGTATCAAAAATGGGTTTGATAATCTCCTTTTCCATGCTTTTCAGCACTTGTTCCCACACCGCAGCCATATGAGCAGTATCCATGAAGACCGTCCTTTCGTCGGCAATGTCCACAGGTAAAGGAACGCTACATAAATTATCCACAGTATTATTAACACATGTGAATAACCGGCTAAAAACAAGGATTCTGACGAAAAAAAAATACACCGGCAATAAGCTGAAACCCTTGCCGCGTATTGGTTGCGAGGGCTTGAAGATTATGTTAATTCAGTAAATGAAGCCCACCCGGGCAACCACCTTTTTCTATTTTATCTTAACAAAACACGGACAAGTTATCAACAGTTTGTTTTGACGACTCGCCACGCGTGTCAATTTTATCCACAGGGCGACGCAGTAAATTTCTTGACACTGGGCGAAGGACTAGTCTATAATCTTAGGTAGTTAAAAATGCAATATTTAACATGGGGAGCTATCGCGTCTTTGCTCTAAGGAGGTGTAAATAAATGAAACGGACCTACCAGCCTAATACTTTGTGGAAAAAGAGGACCCATGGGTTCCGCGAACGCATGAAGACAAAGGGTGGCCGCCTTGTCCTGAAGAAGAGACGGGCTAAAGGCCGCAAGAGACTGTCTGCATAGGCCGCTGGGAGTGGCCTATTTTTCCATTTAGCGGGATGAAAATGTATAAATTGCCGAAATCTGGCCGGTTGCGTCGGAACAAGAGCTTCCAGGCGGTATACCGGAGTGGAAAATCCTTCGCCAATCGCCAAATGGTGCTATACCTCCTTCCTCAGCACGGCCGCGAACGCCGGGTCGGCTTTGCTGCCGGCAAACGGCTGGGAGATGCCGTTGTCCGCAACCGTGTGAAGAGATTGTTGCGCGAGGCCTACCGCCTTCAGCAGCACAAGCTCAAAAATGGTTTTGACCTGATTATTGTCGGGCGCCAGGCGTTGGTGAAAGAGAAGCTGCCCACGGTGACCGCCGCTTTGTTGCATCTATGCGAACGGGCCAAAATCCTTGCCTGAAAAGGAGGAGTTTCGCATGAAAACCGTGCTCCTCTATGCCATCTTGTTTTATCAGAGAGCAATCTCACCGCTCAAACCACCTTCTTGCCGGTTTGTCCCCACCTGCTCGGAGTACGCCCTTGAGGCGATCAAAAAATACGGGCCTTGGGTTGGTTCAAAGATGGCCGCAAGGCGTGTACTGCGCTGCCACCCCTTCGGTGCCAGCGGCTACGATCCCGTTCGCTGACAAGGTTTGCACATCGTATAAAAGGAAGTGAGCTTTTTGCCCGGATTTGATTATCTTGTCGATTTGATGAAAGCCGCCCTGACGTTCTTTTATAATATCACGGCAAAGATGGGTGTGCCGAATTACGGCTTCGCCATTATCCTGCTGACTATAGCGATCAAAATGGTTCTCTATCCGCTGACGGTTAAACAGGTTAAATCGATGAAAGCGATGCAGGATATCGCTCCCAAGCTTAAGGCCCTGCAGGAGAAATACAAGGATAACAAGGATAAGATGAACCGCGAGGTGGCCGCGCTCTATAAGGAAGCCGGCGTCAACCCCCTCGCCGGCTGCCTGCCGCTCCTTATCCAGATGCCTTTCTTCATCGCCATTTTTTTCGCCATAAAAGAATATACCTATGTTAGCAACCCTGGTTTCCTCTGGTTGGCGAACCTGGCGCAGGACAACCCCAGCGATCCTTACTATATCCTGCCGTTCCTGGCGGCGGCCACTACCTACATTTCCACCAAGCAGACCACTTCCGACCAGTCGCAGCAAAATAAGATGATGCTTTTGTTCATGCCGCTGTTCATCGGGTATATCACCATTACCTTCCCTGCCGGCCTGGGATTGTACTGGGTGGTAAGCAATGTGGTGCAAATAGTCCAGCAGTGGTGGCTGTACAAACCGGCCGCTGCGGCTCAGGGAGGGGCACGCTGAACCTATGACGAGTGTGGAAAAGACGGGCAAGACGGTGGAAGAGGCTGTCGAGGCCGCTATCGCCGAACTCGGTGTAAGCCGGGAGCAAATTGCATACGAAGTATTGGAGGAACCCAGTAAAGGGCTGTTCGGTTTTCTCGGCGGCAAGCCCGCTCGCGTGCGGGTCGAATTGGTAGCCGTTCAAAACCCGGCTCCTGTCGCGGCCCCGAAGGAAAAGAAAGAGCGTGCTGTTGCGGCTGACAAATCGGCGACTGATCCCGTTGAAATCGCGAAAGCATTTCTGATGAGCGTTTTCAAGGCCATGAAGCTCAACGTCAAGATCGAGAAACTCACCGGTATCGATCAGGTAACTCTGAACCTTCGCGGCGAAGATCTCGGCATCCTGATCGGCAAGCATGGCCAGACGCTTGACGCCCTCCAGTACCTGACCAATCTCGCCGCCCACCGGGACAGCGACGAGAGGGTGAGGATAGTCATCGACGTGGAAGATTACCGCAAGCGCCGCGAGGAAACGCTGGTTCGTCTTGCTCAGCGGCTGGCGGACAGGGTGAAGCTCCGCGGCGAAAAGGTCGTCCTTGAGCCGATGAGTCCGCACGAGCGCAAGATAATCCATACCGCGCTGCAGGACGATTACCGGGTGACGACCTTCAGCGAAGGTGAAGAGCCGTTCCGCAAAGTCGTAATCACCCTTAAAAAATAGCTCGCTTCCGCAAGCCCAGTAATAGAAGTATTACTGGGTTTGTCGCATACAGGCGCCGGGAGCGTCCGTCTGCGGCAGACCCGCATAAAATTCCCGCGGGGAGAAACAATGGAGATGTTTCCCCATCAGCCAGAAGCAGGTGATTAAGGTGTTTCAGGAAGACACCATCGCCGCCATAGCCACCGCCGTGGGTGAGGGCGGCATCGGCATCGTCCGTCTCAGCGGGCCGGATGCCATCTCCGTAGCCGGACGCCTCTTCCGCGCCGCCAGTGGCGCTCCGGTCAGCAGCCAACAGTCGTTCCGGGCGGCATACGGCCGCATCGTCGACCCGGCCAGCGGCCAGACGGTGGACGATGCGCTGCTGCTTGTCATGCGCGCCCCCCGATCCTACACCCGCGAAGACGTGGCCGAGATTCACTGTCACGGCGGCCCGCTGCCCCTGCGGCGCGTTCTGGACCTGGTCCTGGCTGCCGGGGTGAGGCTGGCCGAGCCGGGCGAATTCACCAAGCGGGCCTTTTTAAATGGGCGCCTCGACCTCAGCCAGGCCGAGGCGGTCATCGACGTCATCCGCGCCAAAACCGACGCATCGCTGCGCATGGCGGTCGGACATCTGGCCGGCGCCTTTTCGGATAAGGTCCGCGCCTTCCGCCACGAAATCCTCCGTCTCGTCGCCCACCTGGAGGCGGCCATCGATTTTCCCGAGGACGATATCGAGGAACTGACGGCCCGGGACGTCGCCGCGGCGACGGACAAGCTGCTCGCCGACCTTGACCGCCTGCTAGCCACCGCCCAGACCGGGCGCATCCTGCGGGAAGGACTGGAGACGGTCATCATCGGCAAGCCCAACGTCGGCAAATCCAGCCTGCTGAACGCCCTGCTCGGCGAGAAACGGGCGATCGTCACCGATATACCGGGCACCACCCGCGACATCATCGAAGAATTCGTCAACATCGGCGGCATCCCGATCAAGGTCGTCGACACGGCCGGCATCCGCGAGACAGCCGACGTCGTCGAGCGCATCGGCGTCGCCAGGGCCCGCGAGGCCATCACCCAGGCGGATCTGATCCTCCTGCTGCTTGACGCGTCGGCGCCGCTGGCCTGCGAGGACAAGGAGGTCATGGCGCTACTGGCCGGCCGGCCGGCGATTGTGCTGGTAAACAAGACCGATCTGCCGGCGGTGATAGATATGGACGAGGTCCACCGCCACGTGGCCGGCAAGCCGGTTATACGAATATCGGCCCTTGAAGGCACCGGGGTCGAAGAATTGGAGCAAGCCATCGTCGAGAGGGTCTATAGCGGTCAGGTCAGTCGGCCGGAGGGGGCGTTCGTCAACAACGTCCGGCACAGCCGCATCCTCCAGCAGGCCCGCGACCGTTTGGCCGACGCCATCGCCACCGTCGCCGCCGGCATGCCCCCCGACTGCATCGTCGTCGATCTCCGGGCGGCGTGGGAGAAGCTCGGCGAGATCACCGGCGAAACGGTCGGCGAAGATATAATCGACCAGATATTTACGCAGTTCTGCATCGGGAAGTAGCACAGATAGCCTTTATGCTTTAGCTGGAGTTGGTAACTATGTTTTCAGCCGAAAGCTATGACGTCATCGTCGTCGGCGCCGGCCACGCCGGCTGCGAGGCGGCCTTGGCCGCCGCCCGGCTCGGCGTGCGCACGCTGCTCGTCACCCTCAATATGGACAATATCGCCATGATGCCCTGCAACCCGGCCGTCGGCGGTCCGGCCAAGGGACACCTCGTGCGCGAGATCGACGCCCTCGGCGGCGAAATGGGCATCAATACCGACCGCACCGCCATCCAGATGCGGATGCTCAATACCGGTAAGGGCCCGGCAGTTCACGCCCTCCGCGCCCAGGCCGACAAGAAGCTGTATCAGCAGTACATGAAGGAAACGCTCGAGAACCAGCCCAACCTCGACGTCAAGCAACTGCTGGTTGAGGAGTTGCTGGTGGAAAGCGACGCGGTAACCGGGGTGACGACCGAGACGGGTGAAACATTCTCTTGTCGGTGCGTCGTCATTGCCACCGGCACATACCTGCGCGGCAAGGTTATCATCGGCGACGCCGCTTACCCCGGAGGGCCCAACGGCCAGCGGGCCGCCGAAACTCTTTCCCGTTCCCTCGCCGCCCACGGCGTGGCCATCATGCGTTTCAAGACAGGCACACCGGCCCGGGTCGACCGCCACAGCCTCGATTTTTCCAAAATGATTATCCAGCCGGGCGACGACGAGGCGCACAACTTCTCCTTCCTTAGCGATATCGCCACCCGCGGGCAGGTCCCCTGCTGGCTTACCTATACCAACGCCCGCACCCACCAGGTGATCCGCGACAACCTCCACCGCGCGCCCCTGTACACCGGCAAGATCGAGGGCACCGGTCCGCGCTACTGCCCCTCGATCGAGGACAAGGTCGTGCGGTTTGCCGAGAAGGAGGCCCACCAGCTGTTTGTCGAGCCCGAAGGGCTCCACACCACCGAAATGTACGTCCAAGGCATGTCCACCAGCCTGCCGGTCGACGTCCAGTACGCTTTTCTCCGCACCATCCCCGGCCTGGAAAACGTCAAAATTATGCGTCCCGGCTATGCCATAGAATACGACTGCGTCGATCCCACGCAGCTCAAGCCGACGCTTGAATTCAAGGAAATCGGCGGCCTCTTTTCCGCCGGCCAGTCCAACGGCACCTCCGGGTACGAGGAGGCGGCGGCCCAGGGTCTGGTGGCGGGAATCAACGCCGCTTTGCTTGTAAAAGGCTTGCCCCCCTTCACCCTCGGCCGGGCCGATGCCTACATCGGCGTGCTGGTCGACGACCTTGTCACCAAGGGCACCAATGAGCCTTACCGGATCATGACATCAAGGGCCGAGTACCGCCTCATCCTCCGGCAGGACAATGCCGACCTCCGCCTCACCGACAAAGGACGCGCGATAGGATTGGTGAGTGACGAGCGCTATCGCCGCTTTGCCGCCAAGCGGGACACCATCGCCGCCACACTCGCCATGCTTTCCGCCACCGCGGTTACGCCCACCCCCGATACGCAGGAAAAACTGCGCGCCCTCGGCTCGGCCGAGCTTCGCTCCGGCAGCACGCTCTACGATCTTCTCCGCCGCACCGAGCTCGACTATGCTATGCTGCAGAGCCAGTTCGGCCTGCCCGATATCCCGGCCGCCGTCTGCGAGCAGGTCGAGATCGCCGTCAAATACGACGGCTACATCAAGAAACAGGCTGAGCAGGTGGAGCGGGCCGCCAAGCTCGAAGCCAAGCTTCTCCCCGCCGACATCGACTACGAGGGGATACACGGCCTGGCGCGCGAAGCCCGGCAGAAACTCGCCAGAATCCGCCCCCTGTCAGTCGGGCAGGCGGCCCGCATCTCCGGCGTTTCCCCCGCCGACGTGTCCATTCTGCTCGTCTACCTGGAACAGCACCGCCGCAGGGGGGAAGGACAATGACGTTCGCCGCCAGCCTCGCCGCCGCCGCCGCGGAAAGTGGCCTATCCCTCACGCCGGCTCAGATCGAAGCTTTCGCCGTTTATAACGACCTCCTCGTCGCCTGGAATGAGAAGGTCAATCTCACCGCCATCACCGCCCCGCAGGAGGTGGCCGTCAAGCACGTCGTCGACTCGTTGTCCTGCTACGACGAGAAGTATTTTCCCGCCGCCGCCGCCGTTGTAGACGTGGGAACGGGCGCTGGTTTCCCCGGCCTGCCCCTCAAGATATACCGCCCCGATATCCGCCTCACCCTGCTCGACTCGCTCAACAAGCGGCTCAATTTTCTCCGCGAGGTCATCGAGCGCCTCGGGCTTACCGGCGTCGAGGTCGTCCACGCCCGCGCCGAGGAGGCCGGGCGGCAGAAAGACCACCGCGACCGCTACACGGTGGCAACTTCGCGGGCGGTCGCCCGCCTCAACGCCCTCGCCGAGTTCTGCCTGCCGTTCGTGGCCGTTGGTGGCCACTTCGTCGCCCTCAAGGGCGCCCAGTACCGAGAGGAGCTGGATGAAGCCGGCCGGGCGATCGCCGCGCTCGGCGGCGAAGTCGCCGAAGTCAGGCCGGTACGCCTCCCCGGCCTCGACGACAGCCGGGCGGTCATCTATACCCGCAAGGTTTCGCCGACTCCGGCCGCGTACCCCCGCCGCCCCGGCCTGCCGGAAAAAAAGCCGCTGTAGCGAAAGGAGAATTTCCGCCAGGCGCCGAATAATTACCATATAATGTATGTAAATGAAGTATGTTAAGGCGGTGGAGAGCAACGTGAAAAACCTGGCCAAATTTCTCGGCCTCAACAGCGGCCCCGCGCCGGTGCAACCGGCCGCGGAACAGGCTGCCGACGATACAGAGATCCAGCTTCTCGGCGTAGACGCTGTCGTCCCCAACCCCTTCCAGCCCCGCAAGACGTTCAGCGACGACAGCATGCAGGACCTTGCCGACTCGGTCCGCGAGCACGGCATCATCCAGCCGCTGCTGGTGCGCAGGACCGCCGCCGGCTACGAACTGATCGCCGGCGAGCGCCGCCTGCGGGCTGCGAAGCTGGCCGGCCTCGCCGCTGTGCCGGCGATCGTGCGTGAGCTCGGCGACAAGGAGATGGCCGAACTGGCCATGATCGAGAACCTGCAGCGCGAGGACCTGCACTATCTTGAGGAAGCCGAGGGCTTTCAGCAACTGCTCGCCAACTTCGGCCTTACCCAGGAGGAACTGGCCCGCAGGGTGGGAAAGAACCAGTCGACCATCGCCAACAAGCTCCGATTGCTCCGCCTGCCCCCTGAGGTCCGCCAGGACCTCGTCGCCGCCAGCCTCACCGAGCGCCACGCCCGCGCCCTCCTCAAACTTGAGGACCCTATCAGGCAGCAGGAAGCGCTGGCCGTCATCCGCCAGAACGCCCTCAATGTGCGGGAAGCCGAAGACCTCGTCGAGGGATTTCTTGACGATATTTCCCGGGAAATGGCGAAAAAGGCGCCGCGGCAGAACGTCGTCAAGATCATCCGCGACGTGCGCATCTTTCTTAACACCATCAATTCCGTCGTGGCCGAAATGAAGAAGGCCGGGCTCAAGGTCAAGGTCAGCCAAACTATGGAAGAGGAATTCATAAATATCAATCTTAAAATCCCGAAGCGGAGAAAATAATAAACGCCTGCCGAAAGGCAGGCGTTTTCGTCCCATTGCCCTATTTGCCTACAAACCTCTTGGCGATGTTCACCGCCTCCACCCCATTCCCCGCATACGCGTCCGCGCCGGCCTGGGCGGCGTACTCCGCCGTCAGCACCGCGCCGCCGACGAGCGTCCGCGCCGGGACACCGGCCGCCTTGAGGGCGGCCACGGCTATGTCGATCTGGGGCATCGTCGTCGTCATCAGGGCGCACAGGCCGACTATGTCGGCCTTTTCCTTTTCGGCCGCCGCCACGATCGTCTCGGCCGGTACGTCCTTGCCGAGATCGATGACCCGGAAGCCGTTGTTTTCCATCAGCGCGGCGACGATGTTTTTGCCGAGGTCGTGGATGTCGCCTCTGACAGTAGCCAGCACCACCGTGCCCAGACTGTCGGCGCGATGGGCCGGCAGCACCTCTTTCAGCGTCAGGAAGGCGGTCCGCATCGTTTCCGCCGCCAGCATAACCTGCGGTAGGAAGCAGCGCCCTTTGCCGAATGCTTCGCCGATCTCGTTCATGGCCGCTGTCAGGCCCTGGTCGGTGATGGCCAGCGGGCTGTGGCCCTCGGCCAGCGCCTGGCGCACCAGCGCCGCTACGGCCTCTTTTTGGCCGCTGGTCACCGCCTGTTTGACGGCCGCGATGACGTCGTCCGGCAGGGCCGGCGCGGCGGCCGCAGGGCTTGCGGTGACGCCGGCGTTGACGGTGCTGTAGCGCTGCCCCTGGGGGTCGTAGCCGAGGAGGGCGGCGGTGGCGCTCAGCACATCGCGCATCGCAGGGTCGTAGGGGTTGAGGATGGGGGCGTCCAGCCCGGCGTCGAGGGCCATGGCGCAGAAGGCGGCATTCATGAGGTCGCGGCGCGGCAGGCCGTATGAGACGTTGCTGAGCCCCATCACCGCGGGGAAGCCGAAGCGGCGGCGGTATGCGCGCAGTGTCGCCAGCGTTTCCCGAGCGGCGCCAGCGTCGGCGGCCACCGTCAGCACCAGCGGGTCGAGTAGCAGGTCTTGGGGTCGTAACCCCGCGGCCAACGCGGCGGCGACGATGTCGCCAGCGATCCTGACCCGTTCGTCGGCGGTGGCCGGCACGCCGCCGGGGGCTATCGGTAGGCAGAGCACAGCGGCGCCGTATTTTTTCGCCAGCGGCAGGAACTGTTCGAGCCGGTCGGGCTCGGCCGAGACCGAATTTATGAGCGCCCGGCCGGGGAAGGCTTTAAGGCCGGCTTCGAGGGCGGCGTCGTCGGTTGTGTCGATGGCCAGCGGCACGTCCACCAGCACCGATAGCTCGGTAACCGCCGCGGCCATCACGGCCGCTTGGTCGATGCCCGGCACGCCCATGTTGACGTCCAACACCTTAGCGCCGGCCTTGACCTGCTCCAGCGCCTCGCGCTTGACGGCGGCGAAGCTGCCTTCGCGGATCTCGGCGGCCAGCGCCTTGCGGCCGGTGGGGTTGATGCGCTCGCCGATAATGACCGTCGGCAGCCCGGCGCCGAGATAGGCGGTCTGGCTGCGGCTGGTCAGGGCGGTGCGCGCGTCCGCAGTCCGCTGGGCGGGCTTTATTTCCGGGCCGAGGGCAGCCTTGACCGCTTTGATGTGGTCGGGGGTGGTCCCGCAGCAGCCTCCCAGGTAGGTGGCGCCGGCCGCGACCAGTTTTGGGGTCCACTCCCCCATTTCGGCCGGGGTCATCGGGAAAACCGTCTGTCCGTTCACAAGTTCGGGCATGCCGGCGTTGGGCTGGACGCTGACCGGCAGGCTGCAGGCCGCCGCCAGCTCAGCCACCACCGGCAGAAGCTGGGCGGGGCCGAGCGAGCAGTTGGCGCCGATGATGTCGGCTCCCATCGCCTCGAGAACGACGGCGGCCGTCCGCGGATCGGTGCCGGTAAGGGTACGGCCGTCGGCGCCGAACGACAGCTGGCAGACGACCGGTTTGCCGGAGGCCGCTTTGGCGGCCAGCAGCGCCGTCCGCATCTCCTGGATGTCGATGACCGTTTCGATGATGATAATGTCAACACCGACGGCGTCAAGGGCGCTGATCTGCTCGTAAAAGACGTCGTAGGCGGCGTCGAAGGACAGTTCGCCAAGCGGGGCAATGAACTTGCCGGTCGGGCCCACCGAGCCGGCGACTCTGGTTTGCGGGCCGCAGGCCGAGCGCGCCGCCTTCACCGCGGCCGCGTTCAGCTCCGCCACCCGGCCTTCCAGGCCGTAGTGGGCGAGCTTGATACGATTGGCGCCGAACGTGTTCGTCTCGATGATGTCGGCGCCGCTTTCCACATACCGGCGGTGGATGGCTGTCACCGCCGCCGGATTTTCCACGTTCCAAAGCTCCGGGCAATAACCGGGGGCCAGCCCCGCCTGCTGCAGCATCGTGCCCATCGCGCCGTCAAATACGTAAATCATAGCGACAACTCCCTTCTGGCAATACAGTCTTTTTGCGAACAGCCGGCGCAACCACGCCTATCGCATGAATCCCCTCTCCGCTCCCCAGCCGGGGCGAGACCGATCACCGCGGTCACCGATTTGCGCGGCACCAGCATGCAACTGGGCGTGACCGTCAGGGCGATATGCCCGCCGTCCGCCAGCGCCACCACGGCCGGCTGGTCGGTTATATCCCAGTCGCCGTAGCCGGGGCTGAAGCGGCTCTTCGCCACCAACCCCCGTCGGGCGGCATGGTCGGCGATATAGGCGTTAGCGGTGTCGGCCGCCTGCTCCACCGCCGCCGTTCCGGCGGCGTCAAGCAGCAAGCCGGCGGTGTATTCCCCGGCGGCGAAGAGGTGCGATACCTCTTCTTCCAGTGCCGGACCGATCGTGACCGCCAGCACCGCCGCCTCCCCCGCCCCGGCCAGGTGGCCGCGGATCTTGCCACCGGCGAGGCGCAGCGGCGCCGGCGCGGCGATTGTGCCTGTCGCCGGATCGTAAGGGTAGATGTTCCACACCGCGCGCGGCCGGGCGAGAAGCAGCGCTTCGCCACAGGCGGTATCGAGGAGCCGCTCCGGAAAGTCGGCCGCGCCTTTTAGTCCGGCGTAGCGACGGGCTTCCTCTTTATCAATTTTCGTCAGCGGCGGGTTGTACGTCTGCATTAAGCCTCCCATAAGCGAAAACCCCCTTTCCGCAGAAAGGAGGCCGAATAGTCCGTCCTCTCATCTGCCGGGGTCACCCCCGCTGGATTTGGCACCACTGCACAAGGCCGGTTGCCGGGCGTCATCGGGCCAGTCCCTCAGCCGCTCGCGATAAGAGCATAATATAGCGTTAATGCTAATCATAGCCTACCCCAAAATATCTGTCAAGACTTCCGCTTTATGTTAATTTGCATGTCGTATTTTGGCAGCGGCAAAAATATTCTCCCCGGGAAGCGGCAGGAAATTACCATTAAATTGTTGAATGAGATAATCCTGACTTTCATAAACTTTTGAGGTGAAGATCGTGGTAAAAGTGATTGCCATAGCCAACCAAAAAGGCGGCGTGGGCAAAACGACGACCGCCGTTAACCTGAGCGCCTGTCTGGCTGAGCTTGGCAAGAAAGTGCTGCTTGTCGACAGCGATCCCCAGGGTAACTCCACCAGCGGCCTGGGATTCAACAAAGCCGCCATCAAGCGGTGCGCCTACGACGCCCTCGTTAACGACATCCCGGTGGAATCGGTAATCCAGCCTACCCAGGTTTCCGGCCTCTCCCTCCTCCCCGCCACCATCCAGTTGGCCGGCGCCGAGATCGAGCTCGTTTCGGTGTTGTCGCGGGAGACGCGCCTGAAAAAAGCGCTCGACAAGGCGAAGTACAGCTACGACTACGTCATCATCGACTGCCCGCCGTCTTTAGGCCTGTTGACCATCAACGCCCTGACGGCCGCCAACTCGGTCATCATCCCCATCCAGTGCGAGTTCTACGCCCTCGAGGGGCTGACGCAACTGATGAATACTATTTCCCTCGTCCAGAAAAACCTCAACCCCGGCCTCACCCTCGAAGGGGTCGTGCTGACGATGTTCGACGCCCGCACCAACCTGTCCATCCAGGTAGTCGACGAGGTCAAGAGCCATCTGCGCCATAAAGTCTATCAAACCATAATTCCCCGCAACGTGCGGCTGAGCGAGGCGCCGAGCCACGGTCAGCCGGTCATCAGATACGACCCCAAATCAAAAGGGGCGGAAGTATACTTCGATCTGGCGAAAGAGGTGATTGGCGATGACTAAACGAGGTTTAGGGCGCGGCTTGGGCGCCTTTTTTACTCCCGGCGAGGACGAGCCGCGCGATGAGATCGCCGTCAAAGCGATCGTCCCCAACAAGTTTCAACCGCGGCGGGTGTTCGATCAGGACGCGTTGACCGAGCTCGCCCAATCCATTAAACAGCATGGCGTCATTCAGCCCATCCTTGTCCGCAAAACGCCGACCGGTTACGAGCTGGTCGCCGGCGAGCGCCGCTGGCGGGCCGCCCAGATGGTCGGCCTCGAGGTTATCCCCGCTGTCGTAAGGGAATACACCGACGGAGAGATGACCGAAATCGCCCTGATCGAGAACCTCCAGCGCGAAAACCTCAACCCGATCGAGGAAGCTCTCGCCTATAAGCGACTGATGGAAGAGTTCGGCCTCACCCAGGAGGAGGTTGCCCGCAAAATCGGCCGCAGCCGCCCCCTGATCGCCAACACCGTCCGTCTGCTCAATCTCGCCCCGGCCGTCCAGGAACATGTTTCACGTGGAACATTGACGACGGGTCAAGTCCGTCCCCTGCTCGCCCTGGAGAACGCCGAACTCCAAGAGGAAGCGGCCGACAGTATCATCGAGGGCGAGCTTTCGGCCCGCGATGCTGAAGAGCTCGTCCGCCGCCTGCTCAAGTCGCCGCGGCCGCCGAAAGCCAAGAGGCAGGAAACCCGCGAGCTTTTCCTGGCTGAGGCCGAGGAACGCTTAAAGATGGCCCTCGGCACCCAGGTGAAGATTAAACCGGGCAAGATGCGCAGCAAGATCGAGATCGAGTTTTACTCGGCCGACGACCTCGAACGGATTATCGAGGCGCTGACCGTACAGGAATATGCCGCCGCGACCAAGACCCGCGGCCCGCTGGTGGTATAACTGTTTCACGTGAAACATTGCTGTGGACTGAGGTGAGAGCGACATGCGTCGTGACAAGGACCTGCTCGGCGAGCGCGACCTGCCTGACGAGGCGTATTATGGGGTCCACACCCTGCGGGCGGTGGAGAATTTCCCGCTTTCCGGCTATCGGGTCCACCCGCGCCTGATCGCCGCCATCGCCCTCATCAAGAAAGCCGCCGCCGAAGTCAACGGCGAGCAGGGTTATCTGACGGCCGACATCGCCCGGGCGATCGTCCGGGCGGCCGACGAGGTTATCGACGGCCAGTGGCGCGACCAGTTCGTCGTCGACGCCCTCCAGGGCGGGGCCGGCACTTCCACCAACATGAACGTCAACGAAGTGCTGGCTTGCCGCGCCAACGAACTCCTCGCCGGCCCCAAGACCGGCCCGGTCCACCCGCTCGATCACGTCAACCTCCATCAGTCGACCAACGATGTATACCCCACCGCGCTCAGGATCGCCGCCGTCTGGCTGCTCCAGCCACTGAGCGAGGCGTGCGCCGCCCTCCAGGCCGACCTGCAGGCCAAAGAGGCCGAATTCGCCGGCGTCATCAAGGTCGGCCGCACCCAGCTGCAGGACGCCCTGCCGATTATGCTCGGCCAAGAGTTCGGTGCCTGGGCGCAGGCGATCGCCCGCGATCGCTGGCGCCTCTATAAGGTCGAAGAACGCCTCCGCCAGACCAACCTCGGCGGCACCGCCGTCGGCACCGGCCTCAACGCGCCGCCGAAATACATCCACGCCGTCAACGAGCGGGTCCGCCAGTATGCCAGGATCGGGCTGGCGCGAGCCGAGAATATGGTCGACGTCACCCAGAACGCCGACGTTTTCGTCGAAGCCTCCGGCCTGGTTAAAACCCTGGCCGTCAACCTCGGCAAGATCGCCCACGACCTCCGGCTGCTGTCGTCGGGGCCACGCGCCGGACTGGGAGAAATCGCCCTCCCCGAGCGCCAGGCCGGCTCCTCCTTCATGCCGGGCAAAGTCAATCCGGTTATCGCCGAGGCCGTCAACCAGGCGGCCTTTCACGTCATCGCCTCCGACCTGGCCATCACCATGGCCGCCCAGTCGGGGCAACTCGAACTGAACGCCTTCCTGCCCCTTATCGCCCACCACCTGCTGGGCGCCATGGAGCTCCTGACCAACTGCATGGCCATGTTCGGCGAACTGTGCGTAAAGGGCATCGCCGCTAGGTCCGAACGCTGCCGGGAACTGCTTGACGCCAGCCTGATCGCGGTTACCGCTCTCGTGCCCCACATCGGCTACGACCGGGCCACCCGAGTGGCCCGCGAGGCCTTCGTGTGCGGCCGGTCGGTCCGCGACATCGTCAGGGAAGAGGGGTTGCTGACCGACGAGGCCATGGACGCTATTTTCGAGCCCGGCGCCCTCACCCGCCCGGGAATCGCCGGCGGCAAACCCGGGAAATAGCAGTTGGGATAAACTGGCGGCAACCAGCAATAATAAGGAGAAGATACCATGCAAGACACTCCGCGGGGGGCGCGCCTCCACATCGCCATCTTCGGCCGGCGCAACGCCGGCAAATCGAGCCTCATCAACGCCCTGACCAACCAGGACATCGCCCTGGTCTCCGACGTGCCCGGTACGACGACAGACCCGGTCTACAAAGCGATGGAGATCCTTCCCCTCGGGCCGGTGGTCATCATCGACACCGCCGGCATTGACGACGTGGGTGACCTTGGGGCGCTGCGCGTCGAGCGCACCCGTCAGGTACTCAACAAGACCGACCTCGCCGTATTGGTGATTGAGCCTGAGGCCGGCGTCACCGATTACGAGCGCGAACTCGCCGCCGACATCAGGAAACGCGGCATCCCCATCGTCGCCGTCGCCGCCAAGAGCGACCTCGGGCCTAACGATCCGGCCGCAGTGGCCGCGTGGGGCGCGGAACTCGGCGAATCCGTCCTCGCCGTCAGCGCCAAAACTGGGCAGGGGATCGAAGAGCTTAAACGGACCATCATCAAGCAAGCCCCCGACAACTGGGAAGGCCCGCCGGTCATCGGCGATCTGCTGAATCCGGGCGACACCGCCGTCCTCGTCGTCCCCATCGACCTGGCCGCCCCCAAGGGCCGGCTTATCCTCCCCCAGGTGCAGACCATCCGCGACATCCTCGACCATGACGCCTACAGCGTCGTCGTCAAAGAAAGGGAACTGCGCGAGGCCCTCGCCGGCCTGCGCCACAAGCCGCGCATCGTCGTCACCGACTCCCAGGAATTCCTCAAGGCGGCGGCCGACACCCCCGACGACGTCTGGCTGACCTCCTTTTCCATCCTCTTCGCCCGCTACAAGGGCGATCTTGAGACCCTCGTGGCCGGCGCCAAGGCCATCGACAGCCTAAAGCCCGGCGATAAGGTCCTCATCGCCGAGGGTTGCACCCACCACCGCCAGGCCGACGACATCGGCCGGGTGAAGATTCCCCGCTGGCTGCGCCAGGCGGCCGGGGGCGAGCTCGCCTTCGAGTGGGTGTCCGGCGGCGACTTCCCCCGCGACCTTGCCTCCTTCAGCCTCATCGTCCATTGCGGCGCCTGCATGCTCAACCGGAGGGAGATGCTCCACCGGTTGTCGGTGGCGCGCGAAAGCGGCGTGCCGATCGTCAACTACGGCGTCCTCATCGCCCATGTCCACGGCATCCTGCCCCGGGCGCTGGCCCCTTTCCCCGCCGCCCGGCTCATTCTCGACGACTGATGGGGTGATCGCGTGATCTACCTTGACAACGCCGCCACCAGCTGGCCCAAACCGGCCGCGGTCCCCAGGGCCGTTGGCGCCTGTCTGCGCCGGGCCGCCAGCCCGGGTAGGGGCGGGCACGGGCTCAGCCGGGAGGCGGACAGGATACTGTTTGCGGCCCGCGAAGAACTGGCCGCCCTGTTCGGCGCCGAAAACTCCAGCACCATCGCTTTCACCGCCAGCGCCACCGATGCCATCAACACCGCCCTGTTCGGCCTGCTGGCCCCGGGGGACAAGGTCGTAACCACCTCCATGGAGCACAACGCCGTGGCCCGGCCGCTCAGAGCCCTGGAAAATCGCGGCTTGCGCCTGGAGATCGTCGGTTGCGACCGTACCGGCAACCTGCCCCTGGACAGCCTGTGCGCCGCTCTGACTAACGGCGCCAAAGCGGTTGTCGTCACCCACGCCTCCAACGTCACCGGCGCCATCATGCCGCTGGCCGAAATCGGCCGAATGGCGCGAACCGCCGGCGCGCTCCTCATCGTCGACGCCGCCCAAACCGCCGGCGCCGAACCGATTGACGTCGCCGCCATGGGGATCGACATCATGGCCTTCAGCGGCCACAAAAGCCTCCTCGGGCCGCAGGGGACCGGCGGCCTCTATGTACGTGAAGGCATCATGGTCGAACCGTTTCGGCACGGCGGTACCGGCAGCCTGTCCGAATCAGACCGCCAGCCGCTCTTCTACCCCGACAGGCTCGAGAGCGGCACGCCTAACACGCCGGGCATCGCCGGCCTGCTCGCCGGCATCAGGTATATAAGCAAGCGCGGACGGGAAAACATCCGCGCCGCCGAAAGCCGCCTCACCGGCGAACTGCTCGCCGGGCTGGCGAACATCCCCCGCGTCGCCGTCTGCGGCCCGCCGCCCGGCGTGCCGCGCGCCGCCGTCGTCTCCTTCATCATCGAGGAGCGGGACAGCGGCGAGATCGCCCACCGCCTCGACCGCGAATACGGCATCGCCTGCCGGGGAGGCTTGCACTGCGCCCCCTGGGCCCACCAGACCATCGGCACTTTAAAGACCGGCACCATCCGTTTCAGCCCCGGGTGCTTCACCACCGACGCCGAAATCGCCGCCGCCCTGGCCGCGGTGGCGGACATCGCCGCCGGCGGTTAGCCGGGAAAAGACACACAAGTATGGTTGCCGGCCGGCGGCCGGCGAAAGAAAGGGGATCCGCAAACGCTCATGGATTACATGGCCCAATTCACTGTCTGGTTGACAGAAAATCTGCAATATGTAATCATTACCCTGACCGCGCTGATTCTAATTGCCCTCATTGTTTTTATCAACATCAACATCAAACTGGCCAGACTCAACCGCCGCTACCAGAAAATGATGCAGGGTACGGACGGAACCAACCTCGAGCGCATCCTGTTCCAGCATATCGACACCGTCAAGGACGCGACCGCCAAGGTGGCCGCCCTGGAGCAGGAAGCCCAGCGGCTGGACGGGCGTCTGAAATACTGCATCCAGAAGTTGGGTGTCGTCCGCTTCAACGCCTTCGAGGATACCGGCAGTGATCTGAGCTTCGCAGTCGCTCTCCTCGACACCAACGACGACGGCGTCGTTTTTTCAAGCATATACAGCCGTAGCGAATCGCGCGTCTACGCGAAACCGGTGGCTGACGGCAAGTCCACCTATTTCCTTACGGAAGAGGAGAAGAAAGCCATCTCGGAAGCTAGGGAAATATTTTCTAAACACTAGCAGGATAATCCAACCGAGAAAGAGAATACTATTACACCCCATCGGGTTCTACACTTTTTGTCGAAAGGACGGTGAATGGTTTGCCTGTCTGGAAACAGGGTGATGGCGGAATAGGGCACATCAATACCGTCCTACACAAAGAGTTGCCCCCGAAAAAGGCTCCCCCCGACCGGCGCGAGTATACCTTGATGTTCGTACCCCACCACGGCAAGAATACTTTTAGCCTACGCATACCCATCAAAGCCCTCAAAATCACCGCAGCCGCCCTGGGCGTCCTGCTGGTGCTGTCTGTCGGCACCTTTATCCACTATCGCTACACGATTAACGTGGCCAATACGGAGAAAGCGGAGCTGGAGCGACTCAGAGAAGTGAACGTCGCCCAGAACAAACAGATCGAGCAGTTGGCCAAGGCTACCGCCGTGCTGCAGGATGACATCGGCCGTCTCAACAAGCTTGACGCCGAGCTTCGCCGGCTGGTAAGCAGCGACGAACTGCCCGCCTCCCGTTCCGGAACCGTCCGCCCGTCCCCGCAAGGTGGACAAGGCGGCCCGGTAGTCAAACCCCATGTCGGCGAACTGACCGAACTCGTGAAAGACCTTCAGGCGACCGCCAGGGCACGCGAACATAGCCTCTCCGCCTTAAAGGAAGCGCTTGTCGCCCGCAACGCGCGCATCGCCGCCACCCCCTCCATCTGGCCAACCTACGGCGACGTAACCTCCCGCTACGGCTGGCGGGGATCGCCTTGGGGCTGGGGCAGCGACTGGCACCCCGGCATTGACATCGCAAATGATTACGGAACGCTGATTGAAGCCGCCGCGGACGGCACGGTCATTTACAGCGGCTGGTACAGCGGCTACGGAAAGATGATACAGATCGACCACCACAACGGCATCGTCACCGCCTATGCCCACAACTCGGAAAACCTCGTTGCCGTCGGCGACCGGGTCAAAAAAGGCGAGACCATTGCCTACATGGGCAGTACCGGTTACAGCACAGGCCCCCATCTCCACTACGAGGTTCGCGTAAACGGCACCACAGTTGACCCGGCAAATTTTTTATAAGCTGAGGAGAGAAAGCCTAATGTTCGGCAGCAGCAAACGCCCCCCCGCATTTACCGAGCAGATTGAGACCGTCATCGGACCGGTGACCCAGATAAAAGGCAACATCTCCGCCGGCGGAACCATCCGGGTCGACGGACAGGCGGAAGGCGAGATTACCGCCAAAGGCGACATCATCATTGGCGAATCAGGAATCGTCCGCGCCCAGATCAAAGGGCGTAGCGCCACCGTAGCCGGCACCGTTCACGGCAACGTCGACGTCACCGATAAGCTGGAGCTTACTTCGAGCGCCAAGCTCTACGGCGACATTAAGACCGGCATCCTCATCATCGGCGAAGGCGCGGTCTTCAAGGGCGCCTGCGAAATGCGCAACGGCAGCGACAAACCCGCCGAGGCGGCCAACCAGGCGCGCGATTTGAAGCCAAGCCCAGCAAAAAGTTGACATGCATGAAAACGGCACCCCCGCAAACAATAAATGCGGGGGTGTTTTTATGGCAAGGCTCGTTTCGGTCGAGCCAGGCCTCGACCCGGTCAAGGAACATCTGAGCAGTCAGGGCTACGAGGTAGTCGACCCGGGTGTTTGGGTAAGGCCGGTGGAAGCCGTGATCTACAGCGGGGCGCCCCTTGAGGTTAGCCAAGTCCGGCACGGCGCTGCGGAAAGCACCGTACTCGTCAACGCTGCCGGGCTGACGCCGGAAGAAGTCGCTCTGCAGTTGGAGAACAAACTGGGTTGACAGAGCGGCGCGGATAAAGAAGCCCGAAGCAAGGATACTATCAGCGGAGGTGGAACGAATGATCCAGGGTATCATCGCCGTGGAGCAGAATTTATCTAATGTCATCGATCTGCTGGAGACCGAAGGCTACGAAGTGGTGGCCCTCGACAACACCGACCTCGACAGCGTGGACGCCATCGTCGTCAGCGGCGCGGACATCAACCTGATGAACATCCAGGAGACCCTTACCGAAGTGCCGGTAATCAGCGCTGCCGGCAAATCGGCGGAGGAAGTCCTCGACGAAATCGACCGCCTGTAGCAGTTGAGAATACGGACTGCGCAAAGTCGGGCTACGCCGCAGCAAGCTGTTAACAGAGCAAAGGGTATCAGCAAATGCTGATACCCTTTTCGATTTCCTCCAGACCGCTCGCCAGACCGAAGGCGATAGCGTCGGCCATCTTCACCACCAGATTGAGGCGGGTGCTTTGCAGCACAAGGTGCTCCATGAAGCCGCCGACGTTGACGATGCCGGTGATACAGGTATCGCCAACCGGCGGCAGGTCTTTGTTGACAGCCGCGCCGGGGCGCAGCGGTCCGCGGCCGACGGTTACGCAGCCGACGCTCTCCAGCCTGCCGAGGCAGGCATCGACGGCTACGATGTAAGGATTGACAAACACGGCCGCGATGCTGCGCAGCGCATCGGCAAGGTTGGTGGCGTGCACCGGCTCGTCGAGTGTGCCGAAGACATGAGGGTAGGCGTGCAGGGCCCGCAGCCGGGTGCCGGTGAGCGGCCCGAGGGCGTCTCCGGTGGAGCGGTCGGTGCCGATGCAGAGAATGACGATCGGCCGCCCCGAGGTCGTAGCCTCCGCCAGGGCCGCGCGGACGGATGCGGCAAGCTCCTGGCGGCCGAGGGGGTTGTTGATGCTGAACTTGCGTTCGCTTTCCGGCGCCGGCAGATTGAAAAGGCGGTTGAGCATACGGGCTCCTCGCACAAAGATGATACCACCAGTATGTCTTTTTTCACCCTGCTTTATTCCCCGACAGGAAATGCCCGGCCAATTTGGAATAATAATATATAATTAGGAAACTCCGCAAACAAGGAGGCTCTATGGAAACTCCGTCAGCCAAACTGCGCCGCATCCCGGCGATCGACCGGCTGCTCACAGCCGCCGCAGACCTTCCTGAGCTCGCCGCCCTGCCCCGCGACCTGCTTGTCGGCCTTCTGCGCCAGGCCGTCGAAATCGTGCGCGGCGAGGCGCTGGCCGGCAAAGACGTCGATGCCGCCCCCGCCGCCGTCCTCGGCATCGCCCGCCGCCTCCTCGACCGCGCCGGCGAGCCCAGCCTGCGGCGGGTGATCAACGCCACCGGCGTCGTTCTCCATACCAATCTCGGGCGCGCGCCGCTGAGCAGGCGGGCCCGCGAACGGGTCGCCGACGTCATGGCCGGCTACAGCACCCTCGAATACGACCTCGCCAGCGGCGAGCGCGGCACCCGCTACAGCCACGTCGCCGCCCGTCTCGCCGCCCTGACCGGCGCCGAGGACGCCATCGTCGTCAACAACAACGCCGCCGGCGTCATGCTCGTGCTCTCGGCGCTGGCCCGCGGGCGCGAGGTCATCGTCAGCCGCGGCCAGCTCGTGGAGATCGGCGGCTCCTTCCGGGTGCCGGAAGTTATGGCCCAAAGCGGCGCCATCCTCGTCGAGATCGGCACCACCAACAAAACCCATCTCCACGACTACGAGCGCGCCATCGGCCCTAACACCGCCGCCATCCTCAAGGTCCATACCAGCAACTACCGCATAATCGGTTTCACCGCCCAGCCCGAAGACGCCGCTTTAGCAGCGCTCGCCCGGCAGCACGGCCTGCCGCTCGTAGAAGACCTCGGCAGCGGCACCATCCGCGCCGTCGAGGCCGACGGGTGGCGAGAACCGGCGGTGGCCGAGCGGCTGGCCGCAGGCATGGATATCGTCACCTTCAGCGGCGACAAACTCTTTGGCGGCCCCCAGGCCGGCATCATTGCCGGCAAAAAGGCATTCATCGATAAGCTTCGCCGCCACCCCCTGCTGCGGGCCATCCGCATCGACAAGCTCACCCTCGCCGCCCTCGAAGGCACATTGCTCGACTATCACCTCGGCGAGCCCGGGAGCGATATCCCCGTACAGCGCATGCTCCACGCCGACGGCCGGGAGCTGGCCGACCGCGCGGCCGCTCTTGCGGGCCTGCTGAGCAGCCTGCCCGGCTGGCGGGCCGAAGTCGTGCCCCTGGTCTCCCAGGCCGGCGGCGGCGCCATGCCGGCCGTCGACCTTCCCGGCTGGGGCGTGAGCGCACGCTCTAGCGCCCTGAGTGCCGCTGCCGCCGAAGAAAAATTGCGGCTTCGCGCCCTGCCCGTCATCGCCCGCGTAAAAGACAACGGCTTGCTCCTCGACGTGCGCTGCCTGTCATCCGAGGATCTGGCGGAGATCGGCAGCGCGTTTGCCGCGCTGACCACCGAGGCAAAGCCATGAAATACGTAATCATCGGCACAGCCGGCCATGTCGACCACGGCAAGACCGCCCTCATCAAAGCCCTCACCGGCACCGACACCGACCGCCTCAAAGAAGAGAAAGCGCGCGGCATCTCCATCGACCTCGGCTTTGCCTCCCTGCCCCTCGGCCCCGGCGTAACCGCCGGCGTCGTCGATGTCCCGGGCCACGAGCGGTTTCTCAAAAACATGCTCGCCGGCACCGGCGGCATCGATCTCGTCATGCTCGTCATCGCCGCCGACGAGGGCGTTATGCCCCAGACCCGCGAACATCTCGCCATGCTCGGCCTCTACGGCGTCAAGAGCGGCATCGTAGTGATAAACAAAATCGACAAAGTCGATGCCGACTGGCTGGCGCTGGTCGAAGAAGACATCGCCGCCTTCCTCGCCGACACCTTCCTGGCCGCCGCGCCCCGCCTCAAGGTATCGGCCGTCACCGGCGAAGGCCTGCCTGACCTTCGCGATGCCCTGGAAGCGGCCGCAGCCGCGCAGCCCGCCAGAGACAGCCAGGCGCCTTTCCGGCTGTGGGTCGACCGTGCCTTCACCGTCAAGGGCTACGGCACCGTAGTCACCGGCTCGGCCCTAAGCGGCACAGTCAGCGTCGGCGACAGCCTGCGTCTCTACCCGGCCGGCAGCCTGGTGAGGGTCCGCGGCCTCGAGTGGCACGGCCAGAAATGCGGGCAGATCCATGCCGGCCAGCGGGCGGCCATCAACGTCGGCGGGGCTGACAGCGAGACGCCCGAGCGCGGCATGGTCCTCAGCGCCCCTGAGCGAGGCCTGCTCAGCACCGTCTGGGACGTCGTCGCCGACTGGCGTGGCGAGGTCGCCGCCGGCACCCGCGTCCGCCTTCATCTCGGCACGGGGGAATTCCTCGCCCGCGTCCACTACTTCAAGGACCGCCCGCCGCGCTACGCGCGGCTCATCCTCGAAACGCCGCTCGCCGCCGGACTCGGCGACCGCGGCATCATCCGCCTCTACTCGCCCCAGCACCTCCTCGGCGGCGTGACCATCGTCGCCCCCGGCGCCAACAGCCGCCGCCTGCGGCCCGCCCGGCAGGCGCTGGCCGACGCCCTCGCCGGCGGGGCCCAAACCGCCGTCATCGCCGCCGTCATCGCCGATTTCGGCCAGCCGGTGCAGAGCGACGACATCAGGCGTGCGGCCGGCTATACCAAAGACGCCGCCGTGAGCGCCGCACTCGAGGCGCTCACCGCCGCCGGCGCGGTCTTCCGGCTGGGCGAGCATTACTTGGCGGCCGACATCCTCGCCTCTTTAGGCGAACGGCTGACCGCCGTCCTTGTCGCCTACCACCGCGACCAGCCCGACCGGCCCGGTCTGGCCAAAGAAATCCTTCGCCAGAAACTCGGCGTCAAGGAACGAGCCTACGAAGCGCTCCTCGACCACTGGCGGGCGAAAGGCGTCATCGCCGTCAGCGGCGCCGACGTCGCTCTCAAAGAATTCGCCGCCCGCCACAGCGACTGGCGGCAGGACCTCGCCGTCCGCGCCGACCAGGCGCTCGAAGGTATCGGCCTGGCTGGCGTCGACTGGCAGATGCTTGCGGAGAAAATGGCCCTCCCGCCCGATAAGGCGCGCGCCGCACAGGATATTCTTCTGCGACAGGGGATTCTTGTCCGTGTGGGCGATATACTTGTATACAGAAAAACAATTCAGTACATTGCAAAGCTTATCCAGCAGCATTTTGCGGCCAACCCTACCCTTACAGTGGCGCAGCTCCGCGACCTGCTTAACACTTCCCGCAAGGTGGCCCTGCCGCTGCTCGAATACCTCGACCTGCATAAATATACAATACGTGATGGCGACAACCGCCTTCCAGGGCCAAAACTACGCGATTTATCAGAATAAACTGTGCCTAGGGTTCCGCGCCAACGGCGGCCTGGACCGAGCGGCACAGACGCTGTCGGCGTTACACCGTGGGGATAAAATACCCGGCGGAAGGTCCCGGATAGGCTGGGAACTTCGCCGGTTTTTATTTTTGTAACATTTGTTTCCTAGAGAGATTTAATTATTATTTGTTTGGAGAGAGGTGGCTCACATGTGCCGCATAGGGGCGATCAAAAGCAAGGTTGCGTTCCACCCGTCGCAAGCTCTGCGCCTGATGCTGCCGCAGCAGGAGGGGCACGACAACTCGGGCTTCGCCATGGTGATGCAGGACCTTGACGGCGTTTTCGGCCAGTACAAGGATAAGCCGCTGCTGTCGCTGGCCTGCACCCAAAAGGGCGCGCAAATGGTCGAAAACTACATGGAGGCCCACAACTTCACCCGCGCCTACGAATGGGTGCCGAAGCTCAACCGCAAACCGGGGCTGGACATCAAAGCCATGCCCCACTACATTTTCCGCTGCTACGACTACCCCGAGCAGTACCAAAACGCTACCCAGGCGGCCAAAGAAGAACTGCTCCTCGACACCCGGCTGGCCCTCAGGGCGATGCTGGAAAAAGAGGACCAGGGTTACGCCTTTTCCCTGTGGCCGGATGTGCTTACCCTCAAGGAGATCGGCGACCCCCGCGACATCGCCGTCTACTTCCGGCTGTGGGACGACAGCGGCGAACTCATGGCCAAGAACGTCGTCGTCCAGTGCCGCCAGAACACCAACTACGAAATCGTCCGCTACGCCGCCCATCCCTTCTTCATCCAGGGCTACGCCCTCTGCGCCAACGGCGAGAACACCTTCTACACCAAGAACAAGGAATACCAGAAATCGCTCCACCGCGGCTATATCGGCTTCGAATCCGACTCGCAGAACTTCCTCTATACCCTCCACTACGTCCTCCACCAGCTCAAATGGCCTATTAAATACTATAAACACGTCGTCACCCCCCTGCCCTTCGAGGAGATCGAAAAGCGGCCCGACAAAGCGGAGCTCAAGCTCATCCGCCAGTCGCTCGGCCACCTCGAAATCAACGGGCCCAACACCATCATCGGCATGCTCCCCGACAACAGCCTCATAACCTGCTGCGACTCCAAGAAGCTGCGGCCGGTCGTCATCGGCGGCGACGGCACCACCATCGCCATATCCTCCGAAGTCTGCGGCCTCAACGTCGTCGTTCCCGACCGCGATCCCGCGCGCGACGTCTACCCCGACGAGCGGGAAGTCGTCGTCATTACTCCCGACCTGGAGGTGCAGCGATGGAAACAGTAACGAAGATCCAGGACGTGACCTTCAACGACCTCCCGTGGAAAATCGAATACAGCCCCGAGCGCTGTACCATGTGCGGCAGCTGCGTGGCAGCCTGCACCTTCAAGGCCATCGAAGCCGGGGTCGAGCGCCGCTCGGTTACCATCTCCACCGCCTACGTCCCCGAACCCAACCAGACCCACCGGGCTATCCCGGTCATCAAGCAAAAAAACAGCGTCGCCAATTTCTGTCGAGGCTGCGGCATGTGCGAGAAGGCCTGCCCCAACCGGGCCATCCGGCCGGTGCGCAACGAAGACGCTCGCCTCAACATGCTCGCCCGCGGCGGCGGCAACCCCATAAAGCGCGGCGGCCGCAACAACCTCCTCAAAGACCGGACCCTCGACAAAATCGTCGTCGGCCGCATTTCCCAAATGACCGACCCCTCGCTCGATTCCGAGCGACACACCTTCGACATCCTCGCCCCCTTCGGCCGGGTGCTGCTGCCCGGCGAGCTGCCCTTCTCCATCGACGACGGCGAGCTCAAGCTGTCCGATTGGACGCCGCCCGTGCGCTGGATTTACCCCGTCATCTTCAGCGACATGTCCGTCGGCGCCCTCTCCACCCGGGCGTGGGAAGCCGTCTGCCTTGCCACCGCCTACCTTAACGAGAAGTACGACATGCCCGTGCGCATGAGCTCCGGCGAAGGCGGCATGCCCGTCCAACTGATGAAATCCAACTACCTCAAATACATGATCATCCAGATCGCCTCCGGCCACTTCGGCTGGAACCGCATCATCAAGGCCATGCCCCACATGAAGGTCGACCCGGCCGGGATCCTCATCAAAATCGGCCAGGGCGCCAAGCCGGGCGACGGCGGCCTGCTGCCCGCCGCCAAGGTCGCCGAGCACATCCAGGCCATCCGCGGCGTGCCCAAGGCCGACCTCCTCTCCCCTCCCAACCACCAAGGCCTCTATTCCATCGAGGAATCGGTACAGAAAATGCACATGTCCCTCAACGCCGCCTTCAAATTCCGCGTGCCGGTCGCCATCAAGTGCGCCGCCTCCGCCACCTCCGTATCCGTCTACAACAACCTCCTCCGCGATCCCTACAAGATCTGCGGCGGCTTCTTCCTCGACGGCATCCAGGGCGGCACCGGCGCGGCCAACGAAGTGTCGCTCGACCACACCGGGCACCCCGTCGTCTCCAAGGTCCGCGAATGCTACCTGGCCGCCGTCAAGCAGGGCCGCCAGGGCCAAATACCCCTATGGGCCGGCGGCGGCCTGGGCCTCACCGGCAACGCCGCGGCCGACGCCTTCAAGATGATCTGTCTCGGCGCCAACGGCGTCTTCCTCGGCAAACTGCTCATCCAGCTGTGCGGCTGCATCGGCAACGAAGAGGGCCGTTGCAACGCCTGCAACACCGGCCTCTGCCCTACCGGCATCTGCACCCAGGACCCGCGCCTGGTACGGCGCCTCGACGTCGACAAGGCGGCCCAGAACATCGTCGACTACATGCTGGCCCTCGACGGCGAACTCAGGAAACTTATGGCCCCCATCGGCAACAGCTCGCTGCCGGTCGGCCGCTCCGACGCCCTCGTAACCACCGATAAAGCCATCGCCGACAAGCTGGCGATATCATATTCTTGCTAGGAGGGATGCGTAGTGTTTAAGATCAAAGCCTTCGATGGCAACACCCGGATGCCTACGCAGGACCTCCTGCAGGCAGTCAACGACGCCCTCGCCCAGGGCGAGACCGAATTCCATATCGAGGCCGCCGGCCAGCACGACATCGGCGGCCCGCTCTGGCATCCGGAAGGCAAGCCGCTCAGATTCTTCGTCACCAACCCCGGCCAGCGCGTCGGCTCGATGTGCATGGAAGGCACCGAAATCATCGTCGACGGCCCCGCCCCGGCCGACGTCGGCTGGCTCAACGCCGGCGGCCGCATTGTCGTCAGGGGCGACGGCGGCGACACCAGCGCTCACTGCGCCGCTTCCGGCACCGTCTACGTCGGCGGCCGCGTCGGCACCCGCTCCGGCTCGATGATGAAGCACGACCCGCTCTACGCCCCGCCCGAATTCTGGGTGCTGAAAAGCTGCGGCTCCTTCTCGTTCGAATTCATGTCCGGCGGCATCGCCGTCGTCTGCGGCCTTGACAGCGAAGACCTCGAGTCGGTGCTGGGCGACAGGGCCTGCGTAGGCATGGTCGGCGGCCGGCTATATTTCCGCGGCCGGGCGGCCGGCCTATCGGCCAAAGACGTCAAAGTCATGCCCCTTGACGAAGGCGATATAGCCTACCTCGCCGGCAAGATGAACGACTTCCTCGGCAGCATCGGCCGTCCGGAGCTTGAAGAAAGCCTCGCCGTCTGGGAAGAATGGCGGAAAGTCGTCCCTCTCACCTACGACGAGCGTCCCAAGAAAGTCAATACTGACATCCGCGCCTTCCGCACCGCCGAATGGGTGCCGGGCGGCATCTTCGGCGACGTCTGCAGCGACGACCTCGCCACCATCGGTCTCGTAGCCACTGGCATCAACCGCCAGCGCGTGCCTCAGTGGGAGAACGCCCGCTACGCCGCGCCATGCGAAGCGGGCTGTACCGCCTCCATACCCTCCCAGCAGCGGTTCAACCTCCTGCGGGAAGGCAAGATCGAAGAAGCCTACCGTCTCATCCTCGAATACACCCCCTTCCCCGCCTCCATCTGCGGTGCCGTCTGTCCCAACCTCTGCATGGACGAATGTACCCGCCAGCAGATCGACCTTTCCGCCCAGATCGGCCTTCTCGGCCGCCACTCTGCCGATACCTTGATCGCGCCGCCCAACGGCAAGACCGGCAAGAAGATCGCCGTTATCGGCGGCGGCGCCGCCGGCCTCACCGCCGCCTGGCACCTCGCCCGCCAGGGCCACGGCGTTACCGTCTACGAAGAAAACGCCGCCATGGGCGGCAAAATGGAGCAGGTCATCCCCCGCGGCCGCCTGCCGCAGGAATCGTTGCGCAAAGAGCTCGCCCGCATCGAAAGCCTTGGCGTAGAATTCAAAACCGGTATCCGCGTAGACAAAGACAAATTCGCCGCCATCCGCAGCGCCAGCGACGCCGTTGTCGTCGCCACCGGCGCCCACGTTTCGCGGGTCATCCCCTGGCCGGGCCACGAACGCATCGTCAAGGGACTCGACTTCCTCAAAGCCGTCAACCGCGGCGAGAAACCGGCCGTCGGCAGGCGGGTCATCGTCATCGGCTGCGGCAACTCCGGCATGGACGCCGCCGTCGGCGCATACCAGATGGGGGCGCAGGAAGTCACGTGTATCGACATCCAGGCGCCGGCCGCTTTCACCAAGGAAATCGCCCACGTCGAAGAACTTGGCGGCAAACTTCTCTGGCCGGTCGAAACGAAGGAAATCACCGCCGAAGGCATAATCCTCAAAAACGGCGACCTTATTCCCGGCGACACCATCATCATCACCATCGGCGAAGCCCCCGATCTCAGCTACCTGCCGGCGGACATCGCCCTGGAGCGAGGCTGCCTCAAACCGGCTGCCGACTATTCCGTCGCCCCCGGCGTGTTCACCGCCGGCGACACCATTCGCCCCGGCCGCCTGGTCGACGCCGTGGCCGCCGGCCGTCAGGCCGCGCTGGCTGCCGATGCTTACCTAACCGGCGGCGCATACCAGCCCGAGAAGAAACAGCGCATCCCTGCCGGGCGACTCAGCACCGCTTACTTCAAAAAATGCCACAGCTGCGACCTGCCCGCCCCCGGCGACGACTACCTGCGCTGCATCAGCTGCGGCACCTGCCGCGACTGCCACATGTGCATGAAATCCTGTCCCGAAAACGCCATCACCCGCGTCGCCAAGCCGGGCGGGGAATTCGAATATGTAAGCGATTCCGCAAAGTGCATCGGCTGCGGCATCTGCGCCGGCGTCTGCCCCTGCGGGATATGGACGATGTACGACAACGCCGAACCCATCAACATGTACAAAACCTACAAAGCGTAAGGCGAGGTTGCCTGCCGCCGCCTGCGGCGCTTCGGAGAACGGCGCCTGTGTACCGTGTACACGGCGCCCTGCCGGAGCCTTGCCGGCGACCGCAGGCAACTCGTTTTTGGGGCCGTGTTTTGCCTGGCCGTGTATCGACCGTATCCGGGAGTATAAATTTTGTGGAAATAAGTGGAACAACCGGCAGGAATCTTTTCCGTCGTGCCGAAAACTAACTACATTCTCTCGAACGATGGCAACAATTGTTCTTGTGACGAGGACATCGGGCAACGTATTGTTAATAAAATGTTGTTGACAGGCTGGAAACAGTACACCTATAATAAAACACAAAGACAAACATCCCCGCCTAGTGTACTATGGGGCGGCAGCGCTGCCGCCAGCCACCGGAGGGTCTGATCCGATTCGGTTACACCGCAGGCGGAAAAAGGCTTGTGAGAAGTCCTCCCCGGAGGGCTTCTTTCTGGGCTTTTTCATATTGGCAAGCATCCAGTATCAACGGAGGGGGGAAAAGGGAAAACCGACGTCTCGAGGGTAGGGGGAACTACAAGTTTAATTATTGGTTTATTGAAGGAACATGCATTTATGAAGGAGGAATTCTGGTGTCCAAAAAGTGGCTTACGCTCGTTGCCTTGGCATTAGTAGTCACCATGGTTGCCGTACTCGCCGGCTGCGGCGGCGGCAGTGCTCCCGCGAAACCTGCCACCATTAAAATAGGCGCCAACTTCGAAATGACCGGCGGCCAGGCTACCTTCGGGCAGTCGTCCGTCAACTCCGTCAAACTGCTCTTCAAACAGATCAATGCCGCCGGCGGCATCAACGGCAAACAGCTCGAGCTTGTCGTCGCCGACAACAAATCCGAGCCGGCCGAAGCCGCCAACGCCATGACCAAGCTCCTCACCCAGGACAAAGTCATCGCCGTAGTCGGCCCGGTCACGAGCTCCGACGTCCTAGCTGCCGGCCCGATCGCCATGGATAAGAAGGTTGCCGTTGTTTCCAACAGCGCCACCAACCCGAAAGTAACCGTCGAGAACGGCAAAGTGAAAGACTTCGTCTTCCGCGCCTGCTTCCTCGATCCCTTCCAGGGCACGGTTGCCGCAAACTTCGCCGCCAAGTCCCTCAAGGCTAAGACCGCCGCCGTTTATGTCGACATGAGCTCCGACTACGCCAAAGGTCTGGCTCAGTTCTTCGAAGAAGCCTTCACCAAGGCCGGCGGCAAAATCGTCGCCAAGGAAGCCTACCAGCAGAAAGACACCGACTTCCGCGCCGCCCTCACTAAGATCAAAGCCGCCAATCCTGATGTAATCTTCAACCCCGGCTACTATCAGGAAGTCGGCATGTTCGTCAAGCAAGCCCGTGAACTCGGCATCACCGTGCCCCTGCTGGGCGGCGACGGTTGGGATTCTCCCAAGGTCGTCGAAATTGCCGGCGCCCAGGCGCTTGAAAACACCTTCTTCGTAAACCACTACGCCGCCGACTCCAAAGATCCCGACACCATCAAGTTCGTCGAAACCTACAAGAAAGAATACGGCCAAACCCCGGACGCCCTGGCCGCTCTTGCCTGGGACGCCGCGCTGATGGTCGTCGAAGCCATCAAGAAAGCCGGTCCCGATGATCCCGTCAAGATTAAGGACGCCATCGCCCAGACCAAGAACCTCAAGGGCGTAACCGGCATCATCACCTTGAACGCCAACCATGACCCTGTCAAGAGTGCCGTCATAATCGCCATGAAAAATGGCAAGATGGTATTCCAAGAAACCGTCAATCCCTAATCGGTACACCGTCGTAGTGTGAGGGGATAAGGACTCGTCCTTATCCCCTTTCTCACGCACAGGCAGCGTCTCCGCAAACCACAGTACACTACCAGGAGACTGGTGTTGAAAAGTCCGCTCCTCGAAGTATTGACAGGCCAGGAAGGTCTCCCTATAATATACACTGTGGATAACACATTACGGCCCGAAGGCGGACATGAGTCCGCCGGAGATGGACTTGTAGAGGGTGTATATGGGGCGGATGCCGGCCTGCTGTGGGCTGGTGACTGCCCCCGTCGTTTCTAAAGGAGGCCTGCGGGTCCGTCTCTCGGCTGCAGCCGCCGGAAGCGATTCTGTCAGCGGCGGATTGACCTTTGAAATCAACGGTTGGACTCTGGCTTCGGCAGGGGAAAACCTTCGGTCATATATGTGTCCGCATATGAACAGACACCACGGCATTCGGGCGCCCTGCGCCTACAATAACCACGATAAGGAGGGAACGCATGGATTCATTCCTTCAGCAGTTCTACCAGCAGTTGGTGAACGGTATTTCCCTTGGCAGCATTTATGCGCTTATCGCTCTCGGCTACACCATGGTTTACGGCATCATCCGTCTCATTAACTTCGCCCACGGCGATATCTACATGCTTGGCGCCTATGTAGCGTTCTTCGCCACCACGGTTTTCAAACTGTCCTTCTTCCCGGCTCTCATCGTCGCCATGGTGGTTTCCGCCCTGGTAGGCGTGACTATCGAACGCTTCGCCTACCGCCCGCTCAGGAACGCGCCCAGGATCGCCGTTCTCATCACCGCCATCGGCGTCTCCCTCTTCCTGGAATACGGCGGCATGCTCGCCGTCTCGCCCCAGCCCCGCACCTTCCCCGCCCTTCTCCCCACCGGGATCTTCCATATCGGCGGCGTGGTCATCAACAGCTATCAGATCATCATCCTCGTCGTCTCGCTCATACTGATGGGCATTTTGACTTACATCGTCCACCGCACCAAGATCGGCAAAGCCATGCGGGCCGTCTCCTTCGACAATGATACCGCCCGCCTCATGGGCATCGACGTCGACCGCGTCATCTCCTTCACTTTCGCCATCGGCTCCGCCCTGGCGGCCGCGGCTGGCGTGCTTGTCGGCATCTACTACAACTCCATCGACCCGCTCATGGGCATCATGCCTGGCCTCAAAGCGTTCGTGGCCGCCGTCCTCGGAGGCATCGGCATCCTTCCGGGAGCAATGTTGGGCGGCGTCATAATGGGTGTCGTCGAGGCCATGGTCAGCGGCTTCATCTCCTCCACCTTCCGCGACGCCGCAGCCTTCGGCATCCTGATCCTCATCCTTCTCTTCAGACCCACCGGCCTGCTCGGCAAGAACGTCCGGGAGAAAGTGTAGGTGACCGGCATGCGAGAAAAAACGAAAAAGGATCTCCTGCTGTTTGCCGCAGGCATCGCCGTCTACGCGGTAATCCAGACACTCATCTCGATCGGCTTCATCCAGGACTACTGGGAGCGCAACATCGTCTATGTCTGCATTAACATAATCCTGGCCACCAGCCTCAACCTCATCAACGGCATCACCGGACAGTTCTCCATCGGCCACGCCGGCTTCATGGCCGTCGGCGCCTACGTCGGCGCCATTATGACCGTCAAGTTCGGCCTCCCCCTGGCGGTCGGCATCGTCGCTGGCGCGCTCGGGGCCGCCATCCTCGGCTTCGTTATCGGCCTGCCCACCCTCCGGCTCACCGGCGACTACCTGGCCATTGCCACCCTCGGCCTCGGGGAGATAATCCGCATCACCATCCTGAATATTCCCTACGTCGGCGGCGCCTCGGGCTTCATGGGCATCCCCAAGCTGACCAACTTCACCTGGGCGTTTTTCCTGATGATCTTCGTTCTCTTCTTCATCAAGAACTTCGTCAACTCCACCCATGGTCGGGCCTGCATCTCCATCCGCGAGAACGAGATCGCCGCCGAAGCCATGGGGATCGACACCACCAAATACAAAGTCCTGGCGTTCACTCTCGGTGCAGCGTTCGCCGGCGTGGCCGGGGCGCTCTTCTCCCACTACACCTACATTGCTCACCCTGCTTCGTTCACCTTCATGCGCTCCT
>JALHDI010000304.1 GCA_022839045.1 Sporomusaceae bacterium | reverse complement strand
GTCGGGGATGGAGTTGGTCATGGCGCCGCGGCCGAAAGATGGTGACAAACTTGCCACCGTGGAGGAGTGTCAGATACGGGCCTGGTGTTCCAGGCCGACGATGCCGAGCGCGCGGGCGAATTTCGCGAGCAGGTAGTTCTCGTCCGTGTCGTGGGACGCGCCGCCCAACTGCACGAGCGCCTCGGTGCGGTTGACCGTCACGGCGCCTTCCTTGAGTTTGAAGCTGGCGTCCCGGGTTTTCTTGATGCGTTTGGCGATCTCGGGGATGGCCCAGCTCCATTCTTTCTCTTCCCACTTGTCGGAGTTGGCGGCCCGGTAGAGGACCTTTTTGAGCCGGCGGGGACTGGAGTAGACCTCGAAGGCGGACGCACCCTTGCCGCACAGGCCTCCCTGGTTGTTGGGGTTGTCGGGGTCGCCCTCGACGTTGACGACCTTGCCGTCTTTGGCGTAGACGAGCAGCCCGCAGCCTACGCCGCAGTAGATGCATACCGAGGGGCTGATCTTGGTGTCCTTGAGGCGGTAGGGCCGCGGCGCGGCGATGGCGGGTACGGCGAGGTTGCCGTTCCAGACGGTCGCCGCCCCGGCCCCGGCCGCCATCAGTTTGAGAAAGGTTCTTCTGCTGACGGTTGCCAATTTTTCTCCTCCTTTTGTAGCGTTATGTAAAATTTAGTATTCGCTCAGTTCCAGCCGGGCGAGGGTGGCCGGCGACGGCCGTCCTTCCCCGTCCCAGCCGCGGGCCTGGTAGTATTCCTGGAGCATCGATCCGAGCGGTGGCAGGTTGCCGGCTGCTCCCCCGTCGGGGCGGGGCTGTTCGAGGATGTGCCGCGGCAGGGTGTCGTCGGCGCGGCCGATGCCGCACCTGATGTTGTAGAGGCGCTTGAGGTTGAAGATGCGCTCGCCGGTGGCCAGCATCTCTTCGACGGTGTAGTCGAAGCCGGTCAGGCAGTTGAGCCATTCGGTGATGACGGTGAGGTTGACGCCGCCGTAGAAGAGAAATTTGCACAGCTTCATCGAGTCCATCAGGCACATGATGTCCTGGAGGCGGGCCTGGACGCCGCCCTGGTTGTCGGTGCGGAAGCGGTCGAGGATTTTGGTTATGCCGACTTCGGGCATGGTGGCGGCTTTTTCGAAGAAGTAGCTGCCGCCCTGGAGATGGCAGGCGCCCCGGTTGGAGGTGGCGTAGCCGAGGGCCATGGAGTTGAAGGC
>JALHDI010000303.1 GCA_022839045.1 Sporomusaceae bacterium | reverse complement strand
GACGTCGCCGCCGCTATCGCCGTCATGGAAGAACGCGACAACGAGCACAAGCGCCTCATCGCCGGCTGGCAGGAAGACCTCAAAAAACTCCAGGCCGACCGCGAAACCCTCGCCGGCTCCCTCACCGACAGCAAAATAAAACTCTCCGCCCTCGAGCAGGAAGTAAATGCGATCGCCGTAAACTGCGAACAATATAAACAGGCCGAAAGCCGCCTCGTCCGGCAGATAGACTCCCAGCGCGGCGACATCGACAGGATCGGGCAGGAGATCGCCCGCGCCGAGGCCGAACTCGCCGGCATCGTCCAGGCCAAGGAAACCCTTGCCGCCGACAAAGCCGCCCACGAGAAAAACCGCGACACCGTCCTCAAGGACAAGCTCGGCGTCCTCGCCAAACAGCAGAAACTCGAACGCGAAGTCAAGGACCTGCGCCGCCGCCAGAACGCCAGCCAGGCCCGCCTCCACGAGCTCGACCTCCTCGCCGCCAAGCACGGCTACGAAGTCGCCAACTGCAGCGAACAGCTCCGCGACCACTTCTGCCTCGACCGCGAACAGGCCCAGGCCATCTTCCGGCCCGACGACCCCGAAACCCTCGCCGCCCGCGTCGACGAACTCGCCGCCGAAATCGAAGCCCTCGGGCCCGTCAACCCCGCGGCCATCGACGAATACGCCCGCATCCAGGAACGCTACACCTTCCTTCGCACCCAGTACGATGACCTCTCCGCCGCCAAAGACTACCTCCTCACCATCCTCAAAGACATCGACGCCACCATGGCCAAACAATTCAAAGCCGCCTTCACCAAAATCAACGAACACTTCGGCGAACTCTTCGTCCGCCTCTTCGGCGGCGGCCGGGCCCAGCTCATCCTCGCCGACCCCGACGACATCCTCGGCACCGGCATCGAAATCGTCGTCCAACCGCCCGGCAAAAAACAGCAGAACCTCGCCCTCCTCTCCGGCGGCGAGCGGGCCCTCACCGTCATCGCCCTCCTGTTCTCCTTCCTCTCCTACCGGCCCACGCCCTTCTGCGTCCTCGACGAAATCGACGCCGCCCTCGACGAAGCCAACGTCCAGCGCTTCAGCGAATTTCTCCAGGACTACGCCCGCAGCACCCAGTTCATCGTCGTCACCCACCGCAAAGGCACCATGGAAGCCGCCGACGTCATGCACGGCGTCACCATGGAAGAATCGGGCGTATCGAAACTGATCTCCGTC
>JALHDI010000302.1 GCA_022839045.1 Sporomusaceae bacterium | reverse complement strand
AAGGCCGCGCTGCCATCGTTGTGTTCTCCAACCTCATCGGCCCCAGTCGGCAAAGCTGACTGGGGCCGATGAGGCTAAGGAACTTGCGGCAAGACGATGTCAGAGGTACTTCACGGTCGCCGTGAGAGCCTCGCGGCTGCCATGCATGGGGCTGGGGGTCGCGTCCGCAGCCGGATAGCCGAGCGGCAGCATGGCGACCGGCTTGATTCCAGCCGGCAACTTGCAGAATTCAATCAACGGCTCCGGCTTGAAATATCCGACCCAAGTCGTGCCCAGGCCAAGACTGGCGGCTGCCAGCATGAGGTGCGTCGTCACAATCGCAGCGTCGACTTCGCCGCTGGAACGCCCCGTGAACGGATTTTGCCAAGCCTTCGCCTCGTCATAGCAGACAAGAAGCACCAAGGGCGTCGAAAAATGGAATTTCGTGCTCTCTCGAACCGCTGCCAACGCGGCCTCAGATTGCAAGACGAAAATCCGCTGCGGCTGCTTGTTGGCCGCCGTCGGCGCCAAGCGACCGGCTTCGAGAACAGTGGCCAGCTTCTCAGGCTCCACCGACCGTGAAGAAAATTTCCGAACCGAATATCTCTCGGCCGCCAATTTCATAAACGACATAGCCAGTCCTCCTTGCTTTGTGCTTGCATGCCGCCCTGGAGCTTGCGGCGCCAGGCGGCATGGCTTGCGTTGAGAATAGACGACAAGGCCGACCAAGGCTGACCGTCGGCCGCGCCCGTCGTCGTCATGGCCGGAGGGCGGCGTCAAGGTGCGCTCCTTCCCTTCCCGGCCGCGAATACAATCAGACTTTCGGCACTACCGGAATGCCGCCATTGTCCATGGACTCGTTGATGGCAAACACCAGGGCCAAGCTCTTGATGGCATCGGAATACGGGGAGAGAATCTCGTCCGCTTCAATCTCGCCTCGGACAGCGTCGATGAACGTCTCATCGCATTCTTGGCCATAGTCATTGCTGGCCTTGCCCGTGATAGTCATATTGGGTTCGGTGATGGTGTAATTGCCGCCGATGGAGTAGGCCAGCTTGCCATCAGGGGCAAATGCTGTGATATCACCCCCCCCAGAGCCGAAGCAGCCGGTGTTGAACGTGCCGATGATGCCATTGGCAAAGGTAAGAATGGTCGAGGAGGCGTCCTCGACATCGTAGTTCTCAACGTCCGTGATAACGCCGCGGCGGCAGGCCGATTGGACCCGAACCACTTCG
>JALHDI010000301.1 GCA_022839045.1 Sporomusaceae bacterium | reverse complement strand
GATGACGAAGTTCGGGTATAAGAACGTCATGGAGATTCCCCGGGTCGAGAAGGTTATTGTGAATATGGGCGTCGGCGAGGCTGTGGCCAACCCGAAGGTCCTGGACGCCGCCGTGAACGATCTGATGACGATCGTCGGGCAGCGGCCGGTGGTGACGCGGGCGAAGAAGTCGATCGCGGCGTTTAAGATCCGGCAGGGGATGGCGATAGGGACGAAGGTTACCCTGCGCGGCGAACGGATGTATCAGTTCCTCGATAAGCTGGTTAATGTCGCCCTGCCGCGTGTGCGCGACTTCCGCGGCGTGAGCCCGAAGTCTTTCGACGGGCGCGGCAATTATACCCTCGGTATCAAGGAACAGCTCATCTTTCCGGAGATCGATTACGATAAGGTGGATAAGGTCCGCGGTATGGATATCATCGTGGTGACCACCGCCAAGACGGACGAAGAGGCGCGCGAGCTCCTGAAACTGATGGGCATGCCGTTTAGCGCTGCATAAAAGGAGGGAAAGCTGTGGCCAAGAAGGCGCTGATTGAAAAGTGGAAGCGCGAGCCGAAGTTTTCGGTGCGCAAGTATAACAGATGCAAGATTTGCGGTCGTCCGCACGGTTATCTGCGCAAGTTTGAGCTCTGCAGGATCTGCTTCCGCAAGCTCAGCTACCAGGGCGCTGTTCCCGGTGTGACGAAGGCTAGTTGGTAAGAAGCAACCGAAGGGGGGTTTTAAGGCTATGGTAATGACCGATCCGATTGCCGATATGCTGACGCGGATTCGCAACGCAAATTCGGTTTATCACGATAAAGTGGAGATCCCTGCGTCGAAGATCAAGCAGGCGATCGTGGAGATTCTCAAGCTCGAGGGGTTCGTGAAGGATTACGAGATGGTCAACGATAACAAGCAGGGCGTCCTGCGCGTCGCTCTGAAGTACGGGGCCAACCGCGAGAAGGTAATCACCGGCATCAAACGGATTTCCAAGCCCGGCCTGAGGGTGTACGCGAAGAGCGATCAGCTGCCGCGGGTGCTGGGCGGCCAGGAGGTGCACATATGTCGAGAATTGGTAGGATGCCAATCGCCGTTCCCGCGGGCGTGACCGTCAAGGTCGACGGTAACGTGGTGTCGGTCAAGGGCCCGAAGGGCGAGCTGACCCGCACGATCCCGAAGGATATGATCGTGGAGATCGGCGAGGGTGTCGTTAATATCAACCGGCCTTCGGAGGAGAAGGAGCACAAGTCGCTCCACGGCCTGACCCGTACGCTGGTGGCCAATATGGTGACCGGCGTGACGAAGGGCTTTTCCCGGACGCTGGAGATCGCCGGAGTCGGCTACCGCGCCGCCAAGGCGGGGACGAAGCTGAATCTGACGCTGGGCTTTTCGCATCCGGTGGAGGTTATCCCGCCGGAGGGCATCACGATCGAGGTTCCCGCTCCCTACCGGGTTGTGGTTTCGGGGATCGATAAAGAGGCGGTCGGCGCTCTGGCCGCGAAGATTCGCTCCTTCCGCGAGCCCGAGCCTTACAAGGGCAAGGGGATCAAGTACGAGGGCGAAGTGATCCGCCGCAAGGCGGGCAAAGCCGGCGCCAAGGGCAAGAAGTAAGCTTACGGAAAGGAGTGAAGTATCTTGCTGCGTAAAGAGCCCAAGAACGTTGCGAGGAAGAAGAGGCATCTCCGGCTGCGCAGGAAGCTTGTCGGCACCGCCGAGAAACCGCGCCTTAATGTCTTCCGCAGCTTGAATCACATATACGCTCAGATTATCGACGACGAACGGGGTGCCACGCTGGTGGCCGCCGGTTCGATGGATAAGGAGCTCGGCCTGGAGTACGGCGGCAATGCCAACGCTGCCAAGTCGGTGGGCGAGTCGATCGCGAAGAAGGCTCTGGCGAAGGGTATCAAGACGGTGGTCTTCGACCGCGGCGGTTATATCTATCACGGCCGGGTGGCGGCTTTGGCCGCGGCGGCACGGGAAGCGGGCCTCGAATTTTAGGCAAAAAGGAGGGACATGAATGGCCAGAATTGATCACTCGAATCTCGACCTTAAGGAAAAAGTCGTATTTATAAACCGGGTTGCAAAGGTCGTTAAAGGCGGCCGACGTTTCTCTTTCAGCGCGCTGGTGGTTGTCG
>JALHDI010000300.1 GCA_022839045.1 Sporomusaceae bacterium | reverse complement strand
CGTAGTCCTCGGCCCCGAGCGCGATTTTCGCCCGCTCGTACCCGCCGAGCTTTTCCTGCCACTTCCGCGCCTCGGCTTCCGCCTGGGCTTTCGCCCGGTCGGCTTCCTCGTCGATTTTCAGCTTCTTGGCGTACCACGCGGCGAGTTCGGCCTCGTACTTTTTCGTGTCGTAGTCCACGCCTTCAAGGGTCGGCTTCTCGCCGAGCTGAATCTGCGCGGGACCGGGCGCGGGGGCCTGCTGCTGCATCTGCCGGAGCTGCCTTTTGAGCTCCCGGTTCTGCTTCCGCATTTCCTTCACCCATGCGGGCGCGGGGCCATGCGGTTCCGCGGGCTCCTCTTCCCCGATGGACACGGAAAACTCGTCCTCCGCCTTTTCGGCGGGAACCTTCCCTTCCGGCTGCTGCTCTTCACCCGCGGCGGCTTCCCCCCGGGACTCCGTTTCGATGGTCTGCTGTTCCTCCGCCGGAACGGTTTTCACCTCGTCGTCTTTTACCAGTACTGCCATGCGCTTCTCCTCTCGTCCCGTTTTTTACGCGCCGGGGACGGCCGGCGGATTCGTGATCGCCCGCGCCTCTGGAGCGAGCGTTTGAGCCGTTTTCATTGCCAACTCCCGGGCCTGCGCCTGGATGTCGGCGAGAATCTTGATCGTCTCCGCGCGGGTCTTCTCGACCTCGGCGGCTATCGCCAGCGCGTCCGCCCGGGCTTTCGTCGCCTTCGCCTGTGCCTCTTCGGCCATAGCGGAGGCGAGGATGAGATTCGGGTCTGGCTGCTGCCCGGCCGCCTCCATCGCCGCGGCCTCTTCCTTGGTCGGGTCGAGGACGCCAAGCTGGACGAGCTGTTTCCGGTAGAACTCCCGCGCCTCTTGGATTCCTTCGCCTTCCATGTTCAAAAGCACCATCGACGACAGCACTTTCTGCGTCTCCGGGTCCGGGGCCACGGCGAGCATTTTCACCAGCGCCCGCACCGTCGCCTTGCGCCGGGAACTGGAGGACGGCCCGACGGATACGGTCACGTCAAACTTCGCCCTGGACAAGTCGTTCGTCACGATGATCGCACCGGTTTTCGGGTCTTTGCCGGGGACGCCAAGGGTGACGCTGGAAAGCTCGTCCTGCACGCCGACCGTTTTCATTTCCCGGCCTTCCTCGACGTAGAGCTCCCGGGCCATGGATAGCCACACCTCGCCGACCCTGCGGACGCACTTCGCGAAGTTCGAAACGTA
>JALHDI010000013.1 GCA_022839045.1 Sporomusaceae bacterium | reverse complement strand
GTCAGGGCGATGGCGCTCAGTCCCAGACAGCCGCTGATCACGTACATCAGCAACACCGCCTGTTTCTGGGTCAGGCCCATTTCGAGCAGCCGGTGGTGGAGGTGCCCCTTGTCGGGCTTGAAGATCGGCCGGCCGTTGGTATAGCGGCGGATGATCGCGAAGGCGGTATCCATGATTGGCAGGCCGAGGGCCACGATCGGCACCACGAGAGCGATGGTCGCCGCGCTTTTCACCGTGCCGAGTATGGAAACGGCGGCAAGCATATATCCCAGAAACATGCTCCCGGTATCGCCCATGAAGATTTTCGCCGGATTGAAATTATGCTGCAAGAAGCCCAGTGCGCTGCCGGCCAGGGCCGCCGTCAGGATGGCCACCGTCCAGAAGTTCTGTTGCAGGGCCACGAGCAGGATGGTGATGGAGGCGATGGTGGAAACCCCCGCCGCCAGGCCGTCGAGTCCGTCGATCAGGTTGACGGTATTGGTAAGGCCCACAACCCACAGAACGGTAAGGGGGATGGAGAGGTAGTTGAGATAGATCATTTCTCCGAACGGGTTGGTGAGCCATTCTATACGCACGTTGAAAAGCACCAGGACAAGCGCCGCGAAAATCTGGCCGAGCAATTTGGTCTTGGCCGATAGGTGCTTGAGGTCGTCGATGATGCCGACGGTCAGGATTACCGTGCCGCCGACGAGCAGCCCGGCGATCTCGTGGTTGATATGGAGACTGGCCAGCACCGCCAGGACGAAGCCCAGATAAATCGCCAGACCGCCCATCCGGGGGATAGGCCTGGTATGGACTTTGCGGGCGTCGGGCGCGTCCAGCGCCCCTGCTTTTATGGCGAAATCCTTGACATGAGGCGTGAGGAAATAAGCTACGATTAAGGCTACGGTGAAGGCAAAGACATATACTTGCACGCTACGACCACCTCATTTCCGCGGGAGACATTTTATTAATTGATATCCATGCGTAAACATCATTAGCTATTTTATCTCAGCAGACAAAACTTGTCAAACGGGATAAACGGCCAAAACCACTGGTATCTTTAGTATTTTCCACATCACACAGGATATGCACGTATTACAACAATATGTCAAGCTCGTGCGGGGCCTCAGGCGCAGTAGCCCTTGCGGCGGAGCTTGGCTATATGCCCGTCCACCAGCGTTTTTATGTCCACTTCATGACGTTCGGCGAGGATGTACATCATCGTGAAACAGCACTGGGCGACATCGAGCAGTTCCAGGGCGCAACCGCGCATCACCGCGTCCTCATCCATCCGGCGGCCTTCGCCCGACGCGCCGGCCTGCTTGCCGAGGTACTGGGTGAACTCGCCCAGCTCCTCCTGGATCTTGCACACCGTCGTCAGCAGGGTCACGCCGTCGAGGTCGAGCCGCGGCAGGTTGAAATACTTGTAGGAGGCGTCGGTGGCGATGCGGTAGGCGCGCCCGCGGTCGTAGCGGTAGCCCTTGGCCACAAGCTTCTCCAAGTGCTCGTCGATCAGCTTGTCCGTCCTGACGCCGTAGAAATCTTCCATGACGAAGATCATGCTGACGCACGTCTGGGCGACGTCGAGCAGTTCCTCGGACACGTCGGCCAGCAATCCTGCGGCTTCGGCCCCCGCCGCCTCCGGCGGCTGGTTCTCGTACGGCAGGAACTTGAGCACCGCGCGCGCCAGCTCGCCCGCTTCCTCCACCGCCTTCAGCAGCGTGGACTCCAGGGTGGGCGCCAGTCTGTTCAGCTTTGGCAGGTAGATGCTGTCGAGCGTCATGCACGGACCTCGGGTGATACAGGGTGCGGATATTATATATCATTCGCCCCAAAGGGTCAATCTCCTTTTATGTCTACCAAAATCCCCCGCAGCCATCTATGGAAATTTTTTACTGAACGCCATGAATCCGGCAGTCATCGCCGTCGCTGCGGCGGAGCACGCCCAGTTACCGGCATGCCGGCCCGCACAAAAACTACGGCCGGCGTTGCCGCCGGCCGTTACACTCCTGCTATCGCCCATATTTCTCCTTTATCATCGGCTTGATCCCGCCGCTGGCGAGGATCTCCATCACGTAGCCCGAGAGCGGCTGGGCCTGGGCGGTCGCGCCGGTCGTCTCGTTAATCACCTTGCCGGTTGCCAGGTCGACGGTCAGCCTGTCGCCGCGCCTTACCATGCCGGCGATGCCGGGGCAAACCAATAGCGGCACGCCGAGGTTGATGGCGTTACGGTAGAAAATCCGCCCGAAGGAATCGGCCAGGATGGCCCCCACCCCTGCGGTTTTCAGGGTTACGGCGGCGTGCTCGCGGCTCGAGCCGCAGCCGAAATTGGCGGCGGCGACGATGATGTCGCCCGGCTTGACTTCCTTGACGAACGAGGGGTCGGCGCCTTCCATGGCGTGCTCCGCCACCTTGTCGGGGTCGGTGAGGTCGAGGAACCGGCCGGGATAGATCTGGTCGGTGTCGATGTTAGCCCCGTAAACGAAGCTCTGGCCGCTGATGACGTTTTTCATTGCTCTCCCCCCCTACTCCAGGTAGTCTGCCGGATTGACGATCTTGCCCTCCAGGGCGGCGGCGGCGACGGCGGCCGGCGAGCCGACGAAGATCTCCGCCTTGGTGTGGCCCATGCGCCCGGGGAAGTTGCGGCTCGACGCCGTGATGCACGTCTCGCCGGAGGCAAGCATCCCCTGGTGGGTGCCGAGGCAGGCCGCGCAGCCGGGCGTCACGAAGGTCGCCCCCGCCTCCACGAGCGTCTGGACATACCCTTTGGCCATCGCCTCGAGGAAGACCCCCTTCGACGCCGGGACCACCAGGAAGCGTGTTTTCGGGTTGATGCGCTTGCCTTTGAGGATGCCGGCGGCGATCGCCAGGTCTTCCACCCGGCCGCCGGTGCAGGTGCCGAGAAATGCCTGGTTGACGGGCTTGCCGATATACTCGGTGATGTCGTGAACGTTGTCGACGCTGTGGGGGGCGGCCACCTGCGGCTTGAGGCCGGAGACGTCGAAGGTATGCTCGGCGGCATACTTGTAGCCGGGGTCGGTAGCGAATATTTCGTAGCCCCGCTTGGCTTTGCCCTTGAGGAAAGCCAGGGTGATTTCGTCCGGCTGGATGTAGGCCGTCTTGGCCCCCATCTCAGTGGTCATATTGCACAGCGCCATGCGCTCGGAGACGCTGAACTCCTTCAGCACCGGCCCGGTGAACTCCACCGCCCGGTAGACGCCGTAGTCGGCTCCCAGGCTGCCGATGACCTTGAGGATGACATCCTTGGCGAGCACGCCCTTGGGCAGTTTGCCTTCAAGGTTGATGCGGATGATTTCCGGCACCCGGAACCACAGCTGGCCGGTCATCATGATGATCGCCAGGTCGGTCGCGCCCACGCCGGTGCCGAAGGCGCCGAACGCGCCGTGGGTGGTGGTGTGGGAGTCGGTGACCACCAGCACCATACCGGGATGTACGAGGCCGTTGTCGGCCAGCACCTGGTGGCAGACGCCGGTGTCGACGTCCATCAGCAGGTCGATGCCCTGGTCCCAGCAGAACTCGCGGAACTGCTTCTGGTTGTCGGCCTGGGTGATGGTCGAGGCAGGGGCGTAGTGGTCGAGGAAGACGACCACCTTCTTGGGGTCGTGGACTTTTTTGCCGCCCATCTCGTAGAAGGAGCGGATGGTCTGCAGGTAAAGGTCGTTGATGCCGGCGAGGTCGACCTTGCAGTTTATTATCTCCCCGGTCGCCAAGGTGGCCTTGCCGGCCGCCCTGGCGAGTATTTTCTCTATGGCGTGCATGTCTTTCTCCCCTCTTATTTGCTGAGCGGAACGGTGATGCTGCCCTGCGGCATGAGGATTATCCGCGGCTTCGGCCCCAGCTTGGCGAACGCCAGGGCGAGGGCTTCGTCGATATCGGCGGCCGGCGTGAAGAGAAGCGTCTTGGCGAGCTCCGGTTTCAGGCAGGAGACGAGGATGAACTCGGCTTTCTTCATCAGCCTGGTGACGGCGTACGCCTTATGGGCGCCGATCTCGAAGTTGGCCCTGAGAGCTGCCTCTACATCGTCCGGCGTCCTGTACTTGCGCATCGTTTCCTCATATACCGCCGAGCCCGAGCCTTCGATGCATTCGCCGAGGACGATGACCACCCCGCCCTGGCGCACCGCGCCCCAGGCGTTGTCCATCGTCTTCTGCAGCTGGTAGACGTTGATATCCTTGGGATAGCCGCCGCAGGTCGCGATGACAAGATCGGCCGGCTCGGGGACCGGCGTGCCGTACACGCTGTCGACGAACTTGCACGCGTCCAGGTGGGCTTTGACGTAGTCGCCGGCGAATACGCCCAGAAACTCGAACTTCTCGTTGAGGACGACGTTGATGAGGAAATCCGGCCGGCGCATCTCCGCGCCCTCGACCTGGTCGTGGTAGACGGGGTTGCCTTCCAGGCGGCCGATAACGGCATCGGGATCGAACATCATGCTGTGGTTCTTGCGGATGGTCTCGTGCTTTGCCACCCCGGGCAGCATCGCCTTGCGCCCGCCGCCGAAGCCGGAGAAGAAATGGTGGACGACGCTGCCGGTGCAGACGATGCGGTCGGCGTCGGCGACCAGTTTGTTGAACCAAACCGGCGTGCCGCGCGAGGTGGTGCCGAAGTAGACGAACTCGTCCTTCTTGGCGTTGCTGTTGTACATCCGCACGCGCTTGGCCACTTCCGGGCCCACGGCCGCCGCCATCTCCTCCGCGGTCATGTCGCGGTGGGTGCCGAGGGCGAAAACGATGAACATGTCCTTGTCGGGCACGCCGGCGGCGTTGAGCTCGTCGAGCAGGATGGGCATGAAGACGTCGCTGTTGGCCACGCGGGTGGGGTCGTTGACGATAAAGCACACCGTCTCGCCGGGTTTGGCGACCTCACGGAGAGGCGGGGAGGCGATCGGGCTCCTGATCGCTTCGCGGATGGCGGCGGCGGGGTCGGTCAGCACCGGGGCCTCGCGGATTTTGAGCTCCCCGGCGACCAGCGACGGGTCGAGGGAGATTTTTACATACCCCTTGCCGTACTTCAGGCTGTATTCTTTCGTTGCCATGCCAGAATATCACTCCTCTTTCGTGGTAGGTTACCAGAGGCCGGCGATCTTCCACCACATGCTGCCGAAGCCGATGAAAATGACCAGGTTGATGACCGACAGGATGAAACCGATCTTCCACCAGTCTCCCTGGGAAATGTAGCCCGCGCCGAAATAGATGGGCGCCGGGCCGGTGGCGTAGTGGGTCAGGCCGCCGAACAGGGCGGAGATGACGCCCAGGCTCATGGCCGCGAGGAACGGCGGCGCGCCGGCGGCGACGGACACGGCCAGGAAGGCGGCGTACATCGCGGTTACGTGGGCCGAGAGACTGGCGAAGGCGTAGTGGGAGTACATATAGACGAGCAGCAGGATACCAAGGGCCATTTCCCAGGAGAAGCCGACCAGCGAGGCGCCGATCAGCTTGGCGAACCAGGGGATGAAACCCACTTTGTTGAGGGCGCCGGCCAGGCTGATCAGGCCGCCCATCCACACGAGAGTGTCCCAGGCGCCTTTTTCTTCGAGGACATCCTTCCATTCGATCGCCTGACCGAGCAGCATGATGCCGACGCAGACGACGGCGGAGACGGTGGCGTCGATCTTCGTGAAGGACGAGGTGCTCCAGAGCAGGAGGGCGAGGACGAACGTCCCGGCGACCACCTTTTCGCCCCAGGTCGTCGGTCCCATCTTCTCGAGTTCATTGTTGGCTATAATCTTGGCTTCCGGCGTCTTGGTTATTTCCGGCGGATAAAGCTTATAGATGACGTACGGCGCAATCGCCAGGGCGATCAGGCCGGGGAGGACGCCGGCGAGCGCCCAGGTGCCCCAGCTGATCGACACCTTGGAGGTCTGCAGGGCCAGCGCGGCGACCAGCGAGTTGGGGGCGACCGAGGTCAGGAACATCGCCGAAGTGATGGTGTTGCACTGGAAGGTGCTCTTCATTAAATAGGCGCCGATCTTGCGGGAGGTTTCCCCCGGCTCCGAGCCGAAGGCGGCGGACAAGCTGCGGACGATGGGATAGAGGATGCCGCCGCCGCGGGCGGTGTTGGAAGGCGTGGCCGGCGAAATGACGAGGTCGCTGAGCGCCATTGCGTAGGCCAGTTTCAGCGAACTGTCGCCGATGGCGGCCATGATCTTGTAGGCGATACGGCGGCCGAGGCCGGTCTTGACGAAGCCTTTGGCGAACAGGAACGCCGATACGATCAGCCACATGGTGGTGTTGCCGAAGCCGGTGAGGATTTCGGCCGGCTTCATAACGCCGAGCAGGCCTGCGAGGCCGAGGCTTATGAAGGCGACGGCGCCGATCGGCAGGGGTTGAAGGATAAATCCGAGGATAGTGGCGACAAAGATGGCGAACAGGTGCCAGGCCGGCGGTTTGAGACCGGCGGGAACGGGCAGGAACCAGATAATCACCCCGACGGCCACCGCGATCAATCCGTTGCGCAGGTTCTTGTTCATCATGTCCCTCCTCATAATGTTTATATTATTCAACCAATATACTTCATAATGCAATTGTCATGCCAGACACGGGAGGGCTTAACGACGGGCTCCGGCCGGACACGCGTTGCAAAAAGCGCGACAATGTTCTAAAATCGTTCTAGAACGTTTTATTTTGTTGCAAGGAAGTGACGCCTTGAAAATCGCTTTTCTCGCCCCCGACGAAAGCATGCTCGCCACCGCCCGGGCAGTCCTCGCCCCCGACCATGGCGATGTCGCCATCCGCCTTGGCCTGCTGAGCGCCGGCGTCACGGTGGCCAAAGAACTTATCGCCGAAGGCACGGAAATCATCGTCACCCGCGGCGGAACCGCGTCGGCGATCCGTGACGCCGGCCTCGCCGTCAGCATCGTCGAGGTGCCGATCACCGGCTTCGACCTCATCCGCGCCGTCCAGCAGGCCCGCTCCTACGGCGACAGAGTCGCCGTCGTCGCCTTTCCCTCGATGGTGATGGGGATCGACTGTCTGGCACCGATTCTGGGCATCGACCTCCGCGATTATATCATCACCAGCGAATTCGAGGCCGAAGCCAACGTGCGGCGCGCTTTCGCCGCCGGCGCCGATGTCGTCGTCGGCGGGGTAATAACCGTCAAGGTCGCCGCCCACCACGGCCTCCCGGCCGTTTTCATCGAAAGCGGCGCCGAAGGGATAATCCAGGCCGTCCAGGAAGCCAAGCGCCTAGCCCACGCCCGCAAGTTGGAGAAGGTCAAGGCCGGGTTTTTCAAGACGGTGCTCGATTACGCCTACGAGGGCGTCATCTCGGTCGATCAAGACGCCCGCGTGACCGTCTTCAACCCGGTTGCCCAGCGCACCACCGGCATCGACGAATCCAGGGCCATAGGCCGGCCCATCGGCGAGATCTGGCCGGAACTCAAGCTGGCCGACGTCATCGGGACCGGCCGCGACGATCTCGGCCAGTTGCTGCGCGTGAAGGGCAAGCGCATCCTCTGCAACAAAATCCCGATAATAGTGGGCGGCCAGGCGGCCGGGGCGGTGGCCAACTTCCAGGACGTCAGCAAAATCCAGCAGATGGAGGAGCGCATCCGGCGCGAAATCTACGCCTCCGGCCACGTCGCCGCCTTCACCTTCGACGATGTCCTCGGCCATACGCCCATCATCGAAAACACGGTACGTATGGCCAAAGACTTCGCCGCCACCCAGTCCGCCGTCCTCATCCTCGGCGAAACCGGCACCGGCAAGGAAGTCTTCGCCCAGAGCATCCACAACTACAGCCCCCGGTCCGGCGGCCCCTTCGTAGCCGTAAACTGCGCCGCCCTCCCCAGCCAGATACTGGAAAGCGAGCTGTTCGGCTACGTCGGCGGCGCTTTTACCGGCGCGGTCAAGGGAGGCCGTCCCGGCCTGTTCGAGGTCGCTCACCGCGGCACCATCTTCCTCGACGAAATCGCCGAAATGGACCTTGCCACCCAGGGCAAGCTGCTGCGTGTCCTTCAGGAGAAAAAGGTGATGCGGCTGGGCAGCGACAAGGTCATCCCGGTGGATGTGCGCGTTATCGCCGCCACCAACCGCACCCTCAAGCAGATGGTCTCCCAGAACAACTTCCGCGCCGACCTCTACTACCGCCTCAATGTCCTCCGCCTGCGCATCCCGCCGCTGCGCGAGCGGGTCGCCGACATCCCCGGCTACGCCCGCCACTTCCTGGCACGCCACACCGCTGCCGCCGGCCGCCGCCTCGCCTTCGCCGAAGACGCCTTGGTTCTCTTGGCCAGCTACCCATGGCCCGGAAACATCCGCGAGCTGGAAAACACCGTCGAGCGCCTTGCCGTCGTCTGCCGCGAGGGCAAAATCACGGCCGCCACGGTGGCCGAAATGCTCGCCGACGAGCAGGAGCCCGACATCCAGGCCTTCGTACTGGAAAACGAAAGCGAGGAGATCAAAAAAGCCCTCGCCGCCACCCGCGGCAAATACGGCGAAGCTGCCAGGATGCTGGGGATGAGCCGGTCGACGTTGTGGCGCAAACTGAAGAAGTTCAGCGGCAAATAACGACAAAAATAGTCCTATCCGCCCATGGACTGACCAGTCAGCGTCGGTTATAATTTAACCAAACGTTAACAGAGGTGGTAGGATTGCTTAAAAAAGTCGCTCTTCTCCTTACCGCTCTCCTCATGTTCACCGCCGTGGCATCGGCCAACTCCTACAAGGAAATCGTCAGCGATGCCAAAAAGTTCGATGGCCAAGTCGGCGTTTACGCCAAGAACCTCCGCACCGGCAAAGCTCTCGCCTACAACCGGGACGCCGTTTTCCCCGCCGCCTCGACCGCCAAACTGGTTGTCGCGATGGCGCTCTACAAGCATCTCTATCCGGGCGCCAGCCCGGCCAAAAAAGAGCTGTACGACGAAAATGTCGACGACATGATCGTCGTCAGCGGCAACGACTCGTACCGCGCGATGCTCGACGAGATCGACGCCGTCCGCCCCGACGCTCTGCGGAAGGTGACGCGCGACCTGCGCCTGCGCAAGACGCAGGTACATAGCGAGGACGCCTACAAGCGCTACAAGTACCACAGTGTCACCACGCCGTACGAGATGGCCCTCGTCTTCGAGAACATCTACCGCGACCGCTATCTCGGCAGACAGAAGTCGGCCGAACTCAAAGACAAGCTCGCCAACACCATCTTCCACGACGAGATCCCCCGCTTCATGGAGACCCCGGTGATGCACAAGGTCGGCGCTCTCGACAACCTCCTCTGCGACGTCGGCATCGTCGACGACGGCCGGGACCAGATCCTCATCAGCGTTTACACCCTGACCGGCCGGCCCGAAGCGTATGCCAGCGATTATATCGCCAGGACGGCGGCGAAAGCATACAATGCTTTGCGAAGAAAATAGGGAAATGGTTTATAACAAATAAGGGCGCTTCCCGCCGGAAGCGCCCTTATTTCATGATTTGTCCCCGAAACATATGCATTCTATATCCGTGCCGGCCAGCAGTTCGGCCGCCAGCTCGTCCGGGTAGGGGGAGAGGTAGACGATCCGCTTGATGCCGGCGTTGATAATCATCTTGGTGCAGCCCGAACACGGCTGATGGGTGCAGTAGAGCGTCGCCCCCTCGATGGCCACACCGTAGAGGGCGGCCTGGACGATGGCGTTCTGCTCGGCGTGAGTGCCGCGGCACAGCTCATGGCGCTCGCCGGACGGTATCGCTCTGGCGGCGCGCAGGCAGCCCACCTCGCTGCAATGCGCCAGCCCCTGCGGCGCGCCGTTGTAGCCGCTGGTCAGCAGGCGCTTGCCCTTGACGATCACCGCCCCCACCTGACGCCTGAGGCAGGTCGACCTAGTCGCCACCACCCTGGTGATATCCATAAAGTACTCATCCCACATCGGCCGCGTCATCCGCGCACCTCCATCTTTTCGCTTATCCTCAATACTTCCACGCGTCAGACGATAATCCTTTCCCTGATCGCCGCCAGCACCCCGGCGGCCCTGTCGCGGAATACCCACTCCGCCGGCCGTCGAGATGGGTGGGCTCCTGGTTGATGATGGCCAGCCGCGCCCCGTTCGCCAGCGCAAACTCGGGGCAGAGGTTTGCCGGCCCTACTGCCAGCGACGAGCCGACGACCACGAAGAAGTCGGCTGCCCGGCTGGCGCGCGCCGCCTCCTCCCAGGCATCCGGAGGCAGGGATTCGCCGAACAGCACGACGTCGGGCCTCAGGCCTCCGCCGCAGCCGGGGCAGGCGCATTCCTTCCCCGGACGGTACCGCCCGGCCCGGTAGTCGTCCTCCCAGCCCTCCGCCGCCGGCAGCAGCGTCCGGCTGTCGTATCCGGCCCCGCACGCCAGACAGCTTACCGTCCGCAGCGTGCCGTGCAGCTCCACAGCTTCACTGCCGGCGCGCTGGTGAAGGCCGTCGACGTTCTGGGTTATCAGGCGCTTCACGAAGCCGGCGGCCGCCAGCGCGGCCAGCGCCGCGTGGCCGGCGTTGGCCGCCGCCTCCCGGAGGCGGGCGATCCGCCACTGGTAAAAGAAATAGAACTCGTGCGGTTCACGGCGGAGCGCCGTCATCGTCGCCAGGCTCTCCGGCCGCTGCTTCCACAGCCCTTGGGCCGAGCGGAAATCGGGCAGCCCCGATTCGGTGCTCACCCCCGCCCCCGTGAAGACCACCGGGTACCTGGCGCCCCGCCAGGCCGCCGCCACCTCGTCCAGCCGTCCCGTCATAATACTCGCCTCCGTCCATACCGATACTTGTATATTATGCCGCCGCGCGGACATCCCCTTCCATGAGAGACAAAAAGCGCCGGGTTTCCACCCGGCGCTTTTTGTCTCTCTACTTGAGCGCATCCATCCTGACCTTCACGACCACCTTGCGCACCGGGCCGGGGGAGCCGGCCGCGCAGCCGGGCCGGTGGACATCCCACGGGAAAAAGATGGCGTACATGCCTGCCGTCAGCTTCAGGTCCGTCTCGTTGGGGACGGCCTGGTAGAAAATGACGTCCTTCTCGGCCAGCTTGTCTTCCTTGACTGCCAGGGTATCGGTCAGGACGTCGAAGCCGATGATCTCCGCGCCGCTGATAATGTACTGGATGTCGATATACTTGACATGAGCCTCAAGCTTCTTGTTTTCCTTGAGGTCGGTGGCGTACTCCGATATCGAAGCGTAGATATCGCTGCCGGCGATCTCGTACTTGCCGGCCGCCATTTTGCTGAAATCGGTCTTGGCCAGGTACTCCAGCCCCATCCGCAGGGCGGAGGGGAACAGGCCCTTTTCCAGTGCCAGCTTGCCGATATGCCCGAAAATCATAGTTTCCCTCCTCAGATGCTTTTCCTTCACGATTAATTATACAATAACCGCGCCGGCGGATAAACCCGCACGCCGACACTATTCACCTGATGGAACAAGCCTCGCCCGACGCAAAGATGTAGCGAAAATAATCCCCTCGGGGGTTCCGCCTGATTTCATTGATTAAACAAAAACAATCCCCTCGGGGGTTCCGCCTGACATTGATTAACTGAAAATAATCCCTCGGGGGTTGCGCTGGCGGGCAAAGTGGAGTATAATGTCTTTCTGTATAGTCCACTTGTATTTACACAGAGGATGGTGCCAATTATGAAACGTCTGTCCGACCTTACTGCCGGCCTTGTGGGCCAACCGATGCTCGAAATCCTCGACATCGCCAACGCGCTTGCCGCCACCGGGCGAACTATCCATCGCTTCGAAGTCGGCGACTCCGACTTCGACGCCTACCCCCACGTCATTGAGGCCACCAAGCAGGCTCTCGACCAGGGCCATACGAAATATGTCGCCGCCAACGGCATCGAGCCGCTCCGGCAGGCCATCCGCAAGTATACCGCCGGCAAGCTCGGCTTTACACCCGACCTCAACCAGATCGTGACTATGCCGGCCAACAGCATCATCGACTTTGTCATCCGCTGCGTCGCGAACCCCGGCGACGAGGTCATAACCCCCGACCCCTACTTCCCGACCTACGAAGCCGTTACCAGCTACACGGGCATCAAGCAGGTGACCGTGCCGCTCCGCGAGGGTTTCCGCCTCGACGCCGGCGACCTCGAGACCCGCATCACCCCCAAAACCCGGCTGATAATCATCAACACCCCCGGCAACCCGACCGGCGCCGTTATGAGCGAGGAGGAAATCCGCGACGTGGCCGCCGTGGCCGCCAAGCACGACCTCTATCTCCTGAGCGACGAAATCTATGCCGAAAACATTTATGAAGGCCGCCACTTCTCGCCGAGCTTCGCCGACCAGTGCCGCGAGCGGACCATCATTCTCAGCGGCTTCTCCAAGGGCCACTCCATGTCCGGCTGGCGGCTGGGCTACGCCATCGGCCCGACCGAAGTGATCGCCAAGCTGGGCCTGATGTTCAACACCGTCTACACCTGCCTGCCGCCGTTCATCCAGCATGCCGGCATCGCCGCCCTCGCCACCGAACGCCGCCTCATGGACGAGCGGCGGGCCTACTACCGCTCCTTGCGCGATCTGATGGTCAGCAGCCTGAACGACATCCCCGGCGTCGCTTGCGCCACCCCCACCGGCGCCATCTATGCCTTCCCCGACATCAGCGGCACCGGTATGACCAGTAAAGAATTCGCCCGCTTCGTGCTCGAGCGGGCCGGCGTCGCCCTGACTCCCGGCGCCTTTTTCGGCAAACGGGGCGAAGGCCACGTCCGCCTGTGCTACCTGCGCAGCGAGGAAACGATCGCCGCCGCCTGCGAAGGGATGAAGAAGGCATTGGGCGGAATGAAAAAGGCGGTCAATTTCGCCTAGCAATCGCATGACTAAGGCCCCGGGCGTTTGCCCGGGGCCTTTTGCTGCCTATTTCGTTCCGAAGATGCGGTCGCCGGCGTCGCCGAGGCCGGGCACGATGTAGCCGTGGTCGTTGAGCCGCTCGTCCACCGACGCGGTGTAAATCTCCACGTCCGGGTGTTGCTCGTTAACGTGCAACACGCCCTCGGGCGCCGCCACCAGGCACATCAGCTTGATGCTCCGCGCACCCCGCTTTTTGATCATGTCGATTGCCGCCGCCGCCGAACCGCCGGTTGCCAGCATCGGGTCGATGACGACGATCTCCCGGTCTTCGACGTCGGTGGGCAGCTTGCAGTAGTATTCCACCGGCTTCAGAGTGGCCGGGTCGCGGTACACGCCGATATGGCCGACCTTCGCCGCCGGGATGAGGCGGATGACGCCGCCAACCATGCCGAGCCCCGCACGCAGGATGGGCACCACGCCAAGCTTCTTGCCGCACAGCACCTTGCAGCGGCACTGCGCCACCGGCGTCTCGATGACCGTTTCCTCTAGCGGCAGGTTGCGGGTGATCTCGTAGGCCATCAGCATGGCGATTTCTTCGAGAAGTTCCCGGAATTCCTTCGGGCCGGTCCTTATGTCACGAATCAGCGTCAGCTTGTGCTGGATGAGGGGATGATCGATGATTCGAACCTGCATGTCCACACTCTCCCGTCGTTGTATTTCCTCCCGAGCCTTGCTTCCTAGCCCAGGTCGGCGTACAAGGGATACTTCTTGGTCAGCTTGGCGACCAGGCCGGCCGCCCTGGTTTTCACCATCGAATCTTCCGGGTTGTTCAGGACCATGGCGATAATCTCGCCGATAACGAGCATGGCGTCCTCCTGCATGCCGCGCGACGTCACCGCCGGCGTACCGATGCGGATGCCGCTCGTGACGAACGGGCTTTCGGGATCGAAGGGGATGGCGTTCTTGTTGATCGTCACCCCGACCTCGTCGAGCAGTTTCTCGGCCACCTTACCGGTGAGGCGCTGGTTCCTCAGGTCGACCAGCATCAGGTGGTTGTCCGTCCCGCCGGATACCAGGTTGAAGCCTTCGGCCGTCAGTTTCTCGGCCATGGCCTTGGCGTTCTTGATTATCTGGGCCTGATAGGCCTGGAACTCCTCGCCCATCGCCTCCTTGAGCGCCACCGCCTTGGCGGCGACGACGTGCATCAGCGGGCCGCCCTGGATGCCGGGGAATACGGCCTTGTCGACCGCCTTGGCGTATTCGGCCTTGCAGAGGATCAGGCCGCCCCGCGGGCCACGCAGCGTTTTGTGGGTGGTCGTCGTGACGATGTCGGCGTGAGGGACGGGGGACGGATGCAGCCCGGCGGCGATCAGGCCGGCGATATGGGCCATATCGACCATGAACATCGCCCCGCACTCGCGGGCGATGGCTCCCATGCGTTCGAAATCAATTATCCGCGAATAGGCGCTGGCGCCGGCCACCAGCATTTTCGGCCGGTGCTCCATCGCCAGCCGTCGCACCTCGTCGTAGTTGATGCGGTGGCTGACGGCGTCGACCCCGTAGGGAACGATCTTGAAATACTTGCCGGAAATGTTGACCGGGCTGCCGTGGGTCAGGTGTCCGCCGTGGGCCAGATTCATGCCCAGGATGGTGTCGCCGGGCTGCAGGAAGGCGAAATATACCGCCGTGTTGGCCTGGGCGCCGGAATGCGGCTGCACGTTGGCGTGCTCCGCCCCGAACAGTGACTTGGCCCGCTCGATGGCGAGATTCTCGGCGATATCCACGAACTCGCAGCCGCCGTAGTAGCGGTGCCCGGGATAACCTTCGGCGTACTTGTTCGTCAGCACCGAGCCCTGAGCCTGCAGCACCGCCTTGGAAACGAAGTTCTCCGACGCGATCAGCTCGATTTTGCTCTGCTGACGCTTGCACTCGAGGTCGATGGCCCGCGCCAATTCTGGATCGATTCTGGCAAGAATATTCATGGTTCCCTCCTAATAATACTTATCATTAATGCTGCAATAGCAGGTCATCCTCAGTAACAGGGCGGCAGCTCGTAAACCGCCCGCACGCCGCCGATGAGCTTCGGCCGGGAGCGGGCCGCCGTCACCGTCGCCTGGCCGATAATCTTCTGCTCAAGGCGGACCGGCACCGCCACCCTTTTTATGTGCATGCCGATCAGCGTCGAGCCGATATCGAGCCCGGCGTGAGCCTCGATGGTCTCCACGACCACTGGCGCGGTGAATTCGCGCATCGCCCGGGCCGCCAGAGCCCCGCCGGCTTTGGGCACAGGCACGACGCTGACCTCTTCCAGGCCATAGCGCTCGGCCACCGGTTGCTCGACGACCAGCGCCCGGTTGAGGTGCTCGCAGCACTGGACGGCGAGATACACGTCCTTGGCCCGACAACTCCCCCTGAGGGCAGCCAGGATGCCCGCCGCCACCTCCTCGGAACCGGACGAACCGATCCTCGCACCCCGCACCTCGCTGGTGCTGCAGCCGACCACCAGGATCTGCCCCGGTTTGAGGCCGGCCAGGCTCAGCAGTTCGTCGGCCGCCGCCGCCGTCTGGCGCTTGATTTCGGCATTATCGCAAAACATACTGTTTCCCCCCGGACAAGGACTACTTGGTTCTTAAGGCTTGCGTTGCGATTGAGGAAAAGGGTCCAGATGCTAGGCGGACCGAGGAAGCGCCGCTAGCGTACACGGAAGTACGCTAGCAAGCGCCGCAGGACCAAGAGCGCAAGTTCTTAGCGCTTTAGCGCTTAGAACTGCGGCCTACCCCGTAGCGGGTGCAACGCAGATGGACCCTTACGCCTCAATCGCCATAGTATTGTCTCTAAACCTCGAGGTCGGCGATCTTGCACACCCGCTTGGCATGCCGCCCGCCGGCGAACTCGGTCGCCAGCCACTTCTCGACGATCGCCCGGGCCAGGCCGGGGCCGATGACCCGCTCGCCCATCGTCAGGATATTGGCGTTGTTATGCTCCCGCGACATCTGGGCCGAATACGGATCGTGGCACAGCGCCGCCCGGATGCCCCTCACCTTGTTGGCGGCGATGCATACGCCGATGCCTGTCCCACATATAATAATGCCCCGGTCACACTTCGCGCCGGCCACCGCTTCGGCCACCGCGCGGGAAATGTCGGGGTAATCGACGGAATCGGTGGAGTGGGTGCCGAAATCGCGGAACTCGATCCCCTTCTCCGTCAGATACTGCTTGATATCCTCTTTCAGGTGGTAACCGCCGTGGTCGCTGCCGATACCAACAAGCACCTTATCCCCTCCTCGCATTTCGGGAACTTTTCTACATTTAATCGCTTTTTCCTGCTAATTGCGCGATCCTTTGCCATATTTTCTCGATAAGACGCTCCATCTCCGCCGCGCATGCCTCGTAGAGTTCCCCGCTGCCGCCGAAGGGATCGGCCACATCCCCCTCTTCCCCGGCGTACTCCGCCAGGGTATGCACCTTGCCGGCCGCCTCGGGAGCGCCGGCGGCGACCGCCCGCTTATGGGCCGACGTCATCGTCAGGATGACGTCGGCGGCCTTGACGAGCTCGGGCTGAAGCTGGCGCGAGCGGTGGGCGGACAGGTCGAGCCCGCGCCTTTCCATCGCCGCCAGAGCGTTGGGCGACGCCGGGTATTCGCCATGCGCCGCCAACCCCGCCGACAGCACCAGAACCTTATCCTCGAAGCCGCCGGCCCGGACCCTGGCCTTCAGCATTGCCTCGGCCATCGGGCTGCGGCAGGTATTGCCGGTACAGATGAGCAAAACACGCACCATAGACGCATCCAGCCTCCCCTTAGTATGTCCGTGCATGGCACTATTTTACCATAGATGCGGCGGCGGGTGAAATCGGCTGCGGCAATAAATGACCGAATATGTCGCGGTCGGCTGGTTTCCGGCAGGAATCGGCGGCAATGGGGCCAAATATTACAGCAACAATTCCTGCGGAGGTTGCCATGAACATCTTCGAAATTCCCCAACAACTGCCGGCCGAAGAGTTTGCCGAGCCTCTTCACGAAGGCGGCGGCGTTCTCATCGAGCGGATAGTCTCCTGCGGGCATACCTCGCCGCCGGGTTTCTGGTACGATCAGGACAGGGACGAATGGGTCGTCCTCCTCAAGGGCCGGGCCGAAATATCCTTCGCCGACGGCCGGCGGGTCGCCCTCGCGGCAGGCGATGCGTTGTTCCTGGCGGCCCACGAAAAACACCGCGTCGAGTTTACCTCATCCGCGCCGCCCTGCATCTGGCTGGCCGTCCACGGCGCGCTCAAGTAAGCGACGGTCGGCGGCCCGTCCCGTCATGGATTAATCTGCAAGGTATCGCCGCAGCAGCTTTTACAGACAATAATTCCAGACTCTCGTAACAACCGGACATTATGCGCGCTTCCGGCCTTTCCCCGACCCAACGGCGCCGCAACGAGCAGAATGTGAGGTGATACCATGGGTGGCAGAACATTCGACCAGTTCACCAGCCTCCGGCGGGCCAGAGCGAAAGACGCGCGCGGCTCCAAGGACACAGAGCCCGCCCGGCAGGAAAGCGAGCAGGAGAAGCTGCCCGGCCGGCAACCCGCCGCCACCAGGAAATGATGAACTAAAAAAGGACTTGGCTTGCGCCAAGTCCTTTTTTAGTTCATCACCGCGGTCCAGAATACATGGGCGCCGAGCAGCATCAGCACCAGTCCTCCCACCAGTTCGGCCCGCCCGCCGATATAGCGCCCCAAGCGCCTTCCCAGGCCAAGACCGACAATCCCCACGCAAAAGATCACCGTCCCGAGGATAACGCTCAGCTTTACCAGATCAACGTCCATCATCCCCAGACTGAACCCGGCGGCCAGCGCGTCCAGGCTGACGCTTACCGCCAGCCCCACCAGCGACAATCCCTGGAGCGGGTGGCCCGTCGCCGGCCGGCCGGCCCCGGCGGTGTTTTCCCGGATCATATGCACGCCAAGAGCGGTCAGCACCAACGCGCCGATGGCGCTGGCCCAGTCCTGCACCGCCAGCGCCGGCCAGTCGATATGATAGGTGCCTACGTGCTCGACCACCGAACCCAGCCAGTGGCCGACATAGTAGCCGGTGAGGATCATCCCGATATGGAAGAGGGCAAATACAGCCGCCGAACGGAATATGACCCGCAACCTCACCCGGTTCATACCGATGGGAATCGCCACCGAAAACAAATCCGTGCCCAGCGCTGCGCTGAGCACGAACAATTCGAGCAAGCTCAATCCTCTCACCCCCGCCTGATAATGTATATGAAGCGGCGGCGGAGCTTAGGAGAACATTTTCCCGTTTAGCGGCCGGCCTTCCAGGCTGCCAGGTCGGCGACCGCGCCGACGGCATCGTGGGTCAGGGCCTCCAGCGGCGTCATGTTTGCGGTTACGGATGAGTACGAGTTAAGATAAACGATATTGCCGGCGGCATCGTACACCGTGTGGTGCAAGGTTATGAAATACTGATTGCGCTCGTTTTTCATCTTGAGGCCGCTGAGCTCGGCGACCACGTACCATCTGGCGCCTGCCGCGGCCGCCTCCTTGCGGGGATCTGCCCCCGCACCGCCCAGCACATATCCGGGCAGCAAGCGACGGTACTGGTCGGCGAGAGCCTGATCCATATAACGGTATTCGGCTTTTAGGTCGACCGGCAGGTAATCAACAGGAGGGGCGACGTAGATCCGCGATCCGGCTTCCGGCGGACCGGCCTGCGGCAGGGCATAAAGACCCGCCTTCGCCGCCAACGCCCGCCGGTCGTAATAATGTTTCATCGCCAGGTCGAGATATTCCGCCATGGCGTGGGGGCCCTTCTCGAACAGCGCCGACCGCTGCCACACCAGCTCGCGCCCGAACTGGCGGTACCCGCCCACCAGCTTCTGGAGGATGCTGGTGACGGGATCGTCGGCGATGACCACCCTGGTCAGGTCGAGCTTTTGCGAGAACTGACGGCCGAACGCCTCGTTCCCCACCGCCGGCGCGCCGAAGGTTATGACCCCGATCTGCTCCGGCCTGATGCCCATCGACAGCAGCCGCGCCCCGGCAATGGTGGCGGCTGCGCCGCCCAGGCTGTGGCCGACGATCAGCATCTCGCCCGACGGATCGGACAGCAGCTCTCCCAACGCCCGGTCGCTGGCCTGGCCATCACCGTCAGTCCTGGCCGTGAACGCGGTCTGCACATATTCGTGAAACCCGCGGTGCACCTTGGGTTCCGTGTCCGGTATATCCTCCATATTCGCGCTGGCCGCGAATTCGTCCGGCGTGCGGCCGGCGAAGTAAACCTTATCCGTCCGCAGGTCGACCTGAAAATCCTTGAAGGTTTCTGTGCCTACCACCGCCAGTACGTAGCGGGTCCGCCCCTTCTCCGTCAGGTTGCGCGCCAGCAGGAAGCGGGCGTCGGCCTCCTGGCTGCTCTTCTTGAAAGGGATTATTTCCCATCCGCCCTGGCGGAGATAATCGCGCGCCAACTGCCCCATCCGGTCGCTGTACGCCGCCAGGCAGGCCGCCGCCGCCAGGCGGAGCTCGTAAGCGTCTTCGAAGTTCTCGGCAACACCGGCATGGGCTGCCGGCGCCAGCCAGACCGTCATGATCGCAATAACGAGCAGCAGTATCAGTTTCTTCATTCGCAATCCCCCTGCGAGAAAGGTCGACATTTGTATATTTGTCTGTGTATTCGCCAAAAACCCGCTCCATCCCTGCCTTGCGCCGTAATCGCGGCCGCCCATGCCAACCCCGCGAAAAAAGCCGCCGTCCCTGGCGGGAGCGGCGGCGCGGGCGATTCAGGATTGATTGCCGGTGTTTTGCTGCCTTTCCTGGTAAGTTTTGCGAACGGCGTCCTTGGTTAGGTGGCCGGTTGGCTCGAAGGGGGCCTTCGGTCCCGCGCCGGCCGCCTTGTCCAGCGTCGTCTCGTGCCGGCAGCTGGTTTTATCGACGCAAATCTCGTGGACGGGTTTACCGTAGTTGTCCTTCACGATATCACCTCCGGCAGTAGTGTAGCCGGATTGCCGGACAATTACTCCCCCAGCTCCCGGACCGCCTGTTTGCGGTATTCCTCCACTTCGGCGTCCAGGAGATAACCCTTCTTATCCAGCAAGCCCATGTATTCCCGCAGCCGCGCCGCCAGGCGGCTGTCGCCGCCGGAGGCCGCCGCGGCGGCATAGGCGGTCCTGGCCGCGGCGTTCATGGTCAGGCTGTCGTAGGCGAACAGGGGCGTGTTGTTTGCGCCGTAGAAAACGAAGCTGAGGTAGCGTCCGTAGAGCTTCCTCATATCCCTCGCCCGGGGAGAATCCTCGTAAGCCGTAAGGAAGCTTTCCTGGGCAAGCGACCGGCGCACAACCTCGTCCCAGCCGATGACGAGGGCGGCGTCCTTGGCGGGCGCGCGGTCGGATTCGACGGCCATCAGGTCGATATAGGCCGCCAGGTCGGCGGTGACCAGTTCGCGGTATTGACGGTACCAGCCGTAGTCGATCACCGGGAAGTACATGCCCTCGGCCGTTTCCACCCGGTAGCCGCCGTCCCGTGCCGCCAGCATGGCGGCGCGCAGCTCGGCGTCGCCGATATCCCCGGCCTTGCCGATATCGAAACCGTTACGGAACAATTCGCCGATCTTTTTCTGCAGCCCGTCCGCGGCAAGCGTTTCCTCCAGGCCGGGCAGGTCGCGCTTCTGGGCAGCCTCGGCCGCTACGATCATCGCCGCCGCCTCGTTGCGGGACACGGCGCGGATGCCGCCGTCAAGCGCGGCGAGAAGTTCGGCGGCCCGCACTCCCCGCTTGCCTGCCAGCGCATTGAAGGCATCCATCGCCGCCGCTCCCTTGCCGTCCTCCGCCCGCTCCGCCGGCTGAGACGCCGGGGCGGCCGTCCGTCCCGCCGCGCCGGAACAGCCGACCAGCGACAGGGCGAGAAGGCCGGCGACCAGCGCAGCGGCAATCTGCTTTTTATCCATCTTATCGCGTCTCCTTCCGGGTGTCCTTCTTGGGTGTCGCCGTATTATTAAACGCCGCCTCACCCGGAAAAGTAACGCTGCCTGCAAGTACGCCCGGGCCGTTACCCGGCGTCCGGGAAGAAACGGTCCTTGTCAGGCTCGAACTTCGGCCCGCTGGCGAACAGGATGAGGCACGGCACGACGCCGGTATTTTCGAAGCCGTGAACCTTGCCCTTGGGGATGGCTATGACATCCCCTTCCTTCAGATCCCGCTTCTCCCCGTCGACGGTGATCGTCCCCTGACCGCGCAGGACGTAGTAAATCTCGTCGCTCACCTTCTGATAGTGCGGCCGGATACTCTTTTCCACCACCGCCAGGCCGATGCTCACCCCGGGCTCGGACACCCCGGAGACGACCGCTATGCCCACAGCCGGGTCGACGGGCGTCTTCGCCATCTCTGCCAGCATATTGACGACAACCATCATATCACCCTCCACAAATTTTCCGGCGCTCTTCAGTCGCCCATTATCTCCTTCACCCGGCCGACGACGCCCCCTTCCAGCCGCACCTTGATGCCGCGCGGGTGGACGGCGCTGTTCGTCAGAATATCCCGGACGACGCCCTCGGTCAGCTCGCCGCTGCGTTGGTGCTGTTTCTGCACTACCTTCACCTTGAGCCCCGGCCTTACGTTCTTGCGTTCCGTGCCGTTCATCTTGCCGCCCCTTTCTCGAGCCACGCGCCCCAAACCTCGGGGCGGTAGCCGACAGTAGCCCTCGGGCCGTCCCGCACCACCGGCGTTTTCAACAGAAGCGGCGTGGCCAGCAGCACCTCCTCCACATCGTGGACGAGATATTTGAGGTTTCGCCGGGCGTATTCCTTGCCCTCCCTGTCGATAAGATTGTCGAGGCCCACCGCCGCCTTGACCCTGTCGAACTCCCCTTTGCTGAGGCCGCGGACCGTCAGGTCGACGAACTGATACTGTATGCCCCGTTCCTTGAAATAACGCTCGGCTTTGCGCGTTCCTGGCACTTTTTCGTGCCGAAAATCTGTATGGCCATCTCGACCTCCCTCCCCGTATGCCGGCAACGGGGGATATATGTTTATATTATCACTGTTTCGCCGCCCGCGGTATTCGCCCTGCCTGTGCGCTCGGGGAAACACTTTTCCGCCGCAGGCAGATGAAATATTCCTTTTAGTAACAAATTTCATGCGTTCGGGCACTATTTTATGAAAGTCGGGCGCCAATTTATTTCTTTGATGAAATATTTAAAGTATAATGAATAATGGTGAAACTCGTTAGGTACCCACAAAACACCGGAAGGGGAGAAACATGTGAAAAAACAAGCCATTTTTGTTCTGTCCGGTCTCGTGATCCTAGCACTCATCATCGCCGGGTGCGGCGGCGGAAGCGGCGGCGCCCAGAAGATCCAGAACATCAACATCGCGACTGCGACCACCGGCGGCGTCTACTACCCCCTCGGCAACGCCATGGCCCAGATGTTCAGCAAGCAGGTTCCCAACGTCAAGGTCTCGGCCCAGGCCACGGCCGGCACCCCTCAGAACGTCCTCCTGATGCAGAAGAAGGAGGCCGAGATCGCGTTCGCCCAGAACGGCGTAGCCTATTACGCCTACCAGGGCAAGGCGATGTTCGACGGCAAGCCTGTCAAGATGCTGCGCGGCATCACCCACCTTTACCCCAACGTCATGCACATCGTCGTCAAGGCTGACTCCGACATCAAGTCGATCAAAGATTTCGCCGGCAAAAAATTCGTCCCCGGCGCCGTCGGCAGCGCTACCGAAATAAACTCCAAAGAAATCCTCGGTCTCTACGGCCTCGATTACAAAGACAAGAAGAACGTCAAGGCCGACTACCTCGGCTACTCGGAGGCGGCCGAAGCTCTCAAGGACGGCCGGGTCGACGGCATCCTCATCGCCGGCGGCCTGCCTACCGCCGCCGTTCTCGACGCAGCCTCGTCGGTCAAGATCCGCATCCTCTCCATCGAACCCGACATGATGGCCAAACTCGTCAAGGAAATGCCTTGGTACTATGAAATCAAGATTCCCAAGGGAACCTACATAGGCCAGACCGAAGACATCACCACCGTGGCGGTCGCCAATATCCTCATCTGCCGCGACGACCTTTCCACCGATCTTGTTTACAATATCACCAAATCCCTCTACGACGGCCAGAAAGATCTCGTAGCCGCCCACTCGGCCGCCAAAGCCATGCAGCTCTCGGACGCGACTAAGGGCATGACCGTGCCCCTTCACCCGGGGGCCGAAAAGTACTATAAGGAAAAAGGCATAATCAAGTAATCTTCCGCGGATGGAAATCGCAGACAGCCCGCCTGTCTGCGATTTCCGTCCGCCCTCCGCTCGGGCAAGTCAGTATTTAGGGGGAAACCGTTTTGGAGCAAGATAAGAAACCAGCCATCGACAAACACCAGATCGACGCCTTCATCAACGAGGAAAAGACGGAAGCCACCGATCAGGTATTGCGAAAATACGAAGCAGAGGCCCGCTTCCGCAAGTTCACCGGCACCCTCGCCAAAATCGTGACCATTATTGCCATCACCATGTCCTTGTTCCATCTTTATACCGCCGGCCTCGGCGTGCTCGAAGCCATCAAGCAGCGCAGCGTCCATCTCACCTTCGTGCTCGTGCTGGTATTCCTGCTCTATCCGGCGAACAAAAAGAGCCCGAAAAACCAGGTGACGGCCTTCGACGTCATGCTGGCCGCTCTGTCGATATTCGTCGGCGTCTATTTAATGAGCATCTATGACGACCTCGCCAACGCCGGCGGCGTTTACACCAGCATGGATATCTACGTCGGCGCCCTCCTTTGCCTGCTGGTGCTCGAAGCGGCCCGTCGGGCGACCGGCAAGGAACTGCCGATAATGGCGCTGCTGTTCGTCGCCTACGCCCTGTTCGGCGACTGGATACCCGGTCAGTTCGGCCACCGCGGCTATAGCGTCGAACGCCTCATCGAGCATATGTTTCTCACCACCGAGGGCATATACGGCGTCGCCCTCGGCGTTTCGTCCACGTATATCTTCCTGTTCATCCTCTTCGGAGCCTTCCTGTCCGAGACCGGCATGGCCCGCTTCTTCAACGCCCTGGCCATGGCCGTTGCCGGCAGTTCGCCCGGCGGCCCCGCCAAGGTGGCCATCTTCGCCAGCGGCCTGCTCGGCACCATCAACGGCAGCGCCGTAGCCAACGTCGCCACCACCGGCGCCTTCACCATCCCGCTGATGAAGAGCATCGGCTACCGGCCTCACTTCGCCGGCGCCGTCGAAGCCGTGGCCTCCACCGGCGGCCAGATCATGCCGCCCGTCATGGGCGCCGCCGCCTTCATCATGGTTGAATTTCTCGGCATGACCTACACCCAGATCATGCTGTCCGCCATCTTCCCCGCCTTTCTCTATTACCTCGCCTGCTTTTCGATGATCCACCTCGAGGCGCGCAAGGAAGGCCTTCAAGGCCTGCCCAAAGACCAACTTCCCATAGCCGGCGAAATCATGCGGAAATCGGGTCACCTCACCCTTCCCGTCATCGCCATCGTAGCCCTGCTCCTCTACGGCCTCACCCCCCTGTACGCGGCTTTCTTTACCATCCTGATCACGGTGGCCGTCAGCTATATCAAAAAGGACACCGCCATCGGCATCCCCGGCATCCTCAAGGCCCTCGAAGGCGGAGCCCGTTCGGCGGTAGGCGTGGCCATGGCCTGCGCGGTCGTCGGCTTTGTCGTCGGCGTCAGCTCGCTCACCAGCCTCGGCCTCACCTTCGGCGCCAACATCATCGACCTCTCCGGCAACAACTTGATGCTGATGCTGGTGCTGACCGCCATCACCTCCCTCATCCTCGGCATGGGGCTGCCCACCACCGCCTGCTACATCGTCGCCGCCACCATCGCCGCCCCTGCCCTGATAAAGATCGGCGTCCTGCCGTTGGTCGCCCACTTCTTCGTCTTCTACTTCGCCTGCCTCTCCAATCTCACCCCGCCGGTCTGCCTGGCCTCCTTCACCGCCGCCGGCATCGCCGGCGCCAGCCCGTACAAGGTCGGCTGGACTTCGTCCCGCCTGGGCGTGGCCGGCTTCCTCGTTCCTTTCCTCGCCGTCTACTCGCCCATGCTCCTCTTCCAGGGCAACTACAGCCCAGTATCACTGACCGAAGCGATAATCACCGCAACCGTCGGCGTCATTGCTCTGAGCGCCGCTCTCGAAAACTGGCTGCTGCGGCGGTGCACCATCATCGAACGGCTTGTCCTCTTCTGCGGCTCCATGGGGCTCATAATCCCCGGCTTCTGGACCGACATCCTCGGCCTCGGCGGCGTCGCCGCCGTCTACATCTGGCAGAAGCGCTCACAATCCCGTCCGCCCTCCGTGGGGGTAGCCGACAACTGATAACAACACCAAAAGTCAGACCGGCATTTTGACCGGTCTGACTTGTACTATGGCGAATTCTTGTACCGCTATTGACGGAATGCCGCTCTCGCGGAAGGAATAATAATCCTTCCTAACGAAAATTAATATTTTTACTCTTATCTTTCCGGGAGACGAACATGCGCTTATACCCAACCCCCCCCACCGCCGATGACGAGCCGGAGTCGGGCTACCGCGAGCATTACCTTGCGGCCGACGCCCGCCAAACCCGCATCGCCATTGCCGTCTGGCTGGTCCCCGTCCTCCTCTTCGCCTACGCCGATTATCATTTTTTCGGCGCCGGCCGGCAGTTCATGGCTTTGTTTACGGTCAGGCTCGCCTTCTGCGCATTCTCCCTATACACCATTTCCGCCCTGGCCAGAGTCTCCACGGCCCGGGAGTATGACAATATCTTCCTGCGCTGGGCCGCTTTCGGCGTCGTAGCGGTCTTATACTTCAACTACAGCTGGTCCCAGCATGTCCCCCCCAACGGCGTCCTCACAATCCTCATCATTTTCAGCGCCTATATGTTCTTCCCCGCCCGACTCTTCGTCAGGCTCGCGCCGCCCCTCGCCCTGTCGGCCTGCAACTTCCTGCTGCAATGGTGGATAGCCGCGCCGGTCAACCCGCAAACCCTTTTCACCACGCTGGTCGCGCTAGCCATGGCCAACATCCTCGGCATCCTTTTCTCCATATGGCTGCATAATCACCGGCGCACCGAGTTCCGGGCACGCCTGGAAGAAACCCGGGTCAAGGAGGAACTGGGCCGGCTGGCCTCCACCGACGACCTTACCGGCGCGCTTAACCGCCGGAAAATCATGGAGCTCGCCGCCGGGGAGTATGAGCGCTTTTTGCGCGAGCATCAGCCGTTGTCGGTCATGATAATCGACATTGATCATTTCAAGAAGCTGAACGATACCTACGGGCACGAAGCGGGGGACCTCGTCCTGACCAGCTTCACCGCCTATGTAACGCGCCAGCTCCGTCACGGGGATATCTGGGGGCGGCTGGGCGGCGACGAATTCGTCCTGATCCTGCCCGACACGCCCGTCGACCAGGCGACATCGGTCGCCGAACGTCTCCGCTTCGGCCTCAGCGAACCGGTCGTCTGGCAGGGGCAACCGCTCTCCTTTACCTTCAGCAGCGGCGCCACCGCGGCGCGGGAAAAGGACCGGTCCATCGACCATGTTCTGAAAAGGGCGGACAAGGCTCTCTACAGCGCCAAGCGCAAAGGCCGCAACCGGACGGAGATGCTGTAACCGCCGGGAAGAATCGCCCCATAAAAGACGCAAGCAGCCTATCTCAGGCTGCTTTTTTTCGTTACTCCCGACCTGCCGATACGGCCCCGCGGAGAAACGCCACCGTCATGGCATCGGCCTCCCGGGCGGCCGCCGCGTCGTAACGGAGTGACCGGCGGTCGGCGAAACCGTGCCGGCCCGGCAGGACGCGGACCCTTACTCCGTCCTTGGCTGCCAGCTTTTCCGCCAGGGCAGGCACCGAAAAAGCTTCCTCGCGGCAAGGGAAAAACAGCAGTACCGGGCAGGCCGGCGTAAGGTCGGGAAAGTCGCGGATGCGGGATCCGTAATAGCCGACGGCGCCGGCGAAACCGTCCCGGCCGGTCAGCAGCCAGGCCACCGTCGCCCCGGCGCTGTATCCTACCAGATATAGCCTGCGATGGTGCCCGGCGAGGCGCCCGGCGAGCGCGGCCACCTCTTCGGCAGCCGCGGCGAACCCCACCCGCATATAGTGCTCATAGGCCGCCGCCTCCCGGTCGTAACCGTACACAGCGCCAAGCAGGTCGGGGCAGTACACGGCAAGACCCTGCGCCGCCAGCCAAGCCGCGGTATCGAGCATATGGCCGTTCACCCCGTATATCTCGTGCAGCAGGATAACCGCATCCTCCGCCCCGCTGCCGATATGGCAGACGCCGTCCGTTTTTTCCCAGGCTGCCGGATAAGGGACGTCGCTCACTTGGCACCCCTTCCGCCGGCCCGGCCGCGTACCTCCAGGCCGTCCGCCAGCGCTCCCAGCCGCAGCTGCCCAAGACGGATCTCCGGCACCCCCAGGCGGCGGGCCGGGACGAAACCGCCGTGGCAGTCCGAGCCGCCGGTTATAAGCAAGTCGCGACGGTCGCACCATTCGACCGCCCGCCGGGTGGTGGCCGCATCGTGGCAGAGATGGAAGCACTCCACCCCCTCGATGTCCTCGGCGGCGAACATTTCGAGCGTCTCCTCGAGGGCGGGGCCGTGGAAATCGCTGCCGGGATGGGCCAGCACCGGTACGCCGCCCGCCGCCTTGATGGCGGCGATGGCCTCGGCCGGGTGCGGGAAGTCGGGAAAGACGATGCCCCGTTTGGCGTTGAACAGTTCGGCGAAGAAATCGCCCACCCCGGTGCACAGGCCTTTATCGATGAGGTAACTCAGCGACTTCCAGCCGCCCCGCCCGGGGTCGTGGTGATAAGCGCAAAACTCGGCGTAGTCGACGGGAAAGCCGGCGGCGACCAGCTTCCTGATACTGTCGTGATCGACCTCCTCCATCAGGGCGGTATTGGCGACGAGGATGCGTTGCAAAACCGCGCCCTCCGGGTCGATGCCGTAACCGAGGACATGGAAAAGGTGCCCCGCCAGCGTTACCGAAATCTCGACCCCCGGCAGGAAGTCCAACCCCGCCGCCGCCGCCAGACGGGCGGTCAGGGCGACGCTCGCCGCCGTGTCGTGGTCGGTGACGGCGAACAGGCCCACGCCCGCCGCGCGCACCGCCGCGACCGTCTCGGCCGGCATCCATGTCCCGTCCGAAGCGGTGGTATGGATATGCAAATCAACCCTGACACTGTCGTCCATCCGGTATTGTCTCCGTTCCCGCACATGTTTTTTAAAAGCCGCCCTGTCAGCGCAGCAGCCCGATACTACCCGTCAGGCTGTTGACCTTTTTCTGCGGGCCGTACAAGCAGATGCCCAGATAGGCGAGCGCGTCGCCGCTCGCGTTGGCGAGCATGCGCCCGTAGTCGCCGTAATCGAGCGACCGCTGGGCGATATTGTTGAAATCCACCGTCGCCACGGCGGCGAATTCCTCGTCGTACAGCCGGGCGCGGATGGCCTTGATCTGCTCCTTCGTCCCCCCGAGGATGGGGATATTCATGGTGGTGATCCCCCGGTGGATGTTGCCGTCGGCGTCGCGGAGGTCGCCGCCGACCAGGCCGTCGACCATTCTGCTCAGGCTCGCCCCCAGCACCGCCGCCGTATTGGCGATCAACCCCACCGGCAGCTCCTTGTCGATAAACATCACAACTTTCATACGCCCGCCTCCCGCCGTTTTCTTCCCATGATAAACGGGGGCGGCGGCAGCGTATTGTAAAAAGTTGTCCCCGGCTACATATGGGCCCGCTGATATACCTCGGGCGTCACGCCCACATGGCTGCGGAAGGTCTTGGTGAAATGGCTCTGGTCATAAAAGCCGGCGTCCTGGGCGACCGCGGCAAGGTCCCGTTGCCGGCGAAGCTCCTTCTCGGCGAAGTTGACCCGCAGCATCGTCTGGTACACGTGGGGCGGCACGCCGTATTCCTTCTTGAACAGCTTCACTATGTAGTATTTGCTTAGGCCAGACACCGCCTCCAGCGCCGCCAGCGTGACCCTGTCGAGGAAATGTTCCTGAAGGTACTCCCGCACCTGCCGCAGCCCGGCGCGCTCCCCGCGTCCCCCGGCTTGACGGCCGCCTTTGGCGCCTGCGCCGCACAGGGCCGCGAACAACTCCATGACGCCGCTCTCCTTGGCCAGCGGCGAAGCCGGCCCCATCAGGCAGCGGGCCGTCTTGGCCATCAGCGTCTCGTAGGCCCGCCCGTGCAGGCAGCGCACCCCCGCCGGCCGATCACCGGAAGCGGCGCCTTCGAGCCAGTCCAGGGCGACGAACAGCATCTTGAACTGCCAGTGCGCCCTGTCGCGGGGGTTGCAGGCGTGAAAGACGCCGGGCGGGATGAGCACGAGGCTGTCGGGCAGCACTTCCACCTGCCGGCCCTCGTGCCAGAACCTGCTGGCCCCCTTCTCCACCAGCCCCACGGAAAATTCCTCGTGATAGTGTTTTTTATAAGTCAGGTAGTCCGCGCTGCCGACCTTCAGCTCAAAGAACGGCACATCGGCATCGCGGTAGTAGGTGATTCCGGTCATAAGCCCCTCCCCGACAGCGATCTGCTTCAACAGTGGACAATCTGATATCCCGCTGCTTTACGCAGCCGGTTCATCACCGCCAGCCCCAGACCGGCCTCATCCACGCCCTCGGCGAGGATCATGTCCACCGGCTCGGCGTCGAACAGCCGGAGCGCGCTGTACAGGCCGGCGGCGGCGGCCTCCAGGTCGCCCCGCACCCCGTACACCGCCGCCACCGCTTCCCGCGGCAGCAGCCGCGCCGTCTCCGCCGACACGACCGCCCCGACCCGCCTGCCGGTCGCCGTCAAGCGCCCGGCCTCGCCGGCGATGGCCGTCGCGACAACCGGAGCTTCGCCTTCGTAAAGGGTCATCGGTGCCGCCGGGGCGTAGTGGGCATACTTCATCCCCGGCGCCCGTGGCACGAAGTCCTCGCCGCCCAGGGCAGGATCGACCTCGACCTCGCCCAGCGTCTCGATCAGCATCTCCATCGTCACACCGCCAGGCCTGAGCAGCGTCGGTACCGGAGTGGTGCAGTCCACCACCGTCGATTCCACTCCGATGCCGCACGGGCCGGCGTCGATGACCAGCTCGATGCGGCCGGCCAGATCGGCCATCACGTCGCCGGCGGTCGTCGGGCTGGGCCGCCCCGAGGTGTTGGCGCTGGGCGCCGCCACCGGCACTCCCGCCAGGCGGATGAGCTCACGCGCCACCGTCGAATCGGGCAGGCGCACCGCCACGGTATCGAGCCCGCCGGTAACCGCGTCCGGCACCAGGCGGGTCCGCGCCAGCACCACCGTCAATGGTCCCGGCCAGTATTTAGCCATCAGGGCGGCGGCGTTGGCCGGCACCCGCGCGGCCAGTTTGTTCACTTCATGCACGTCGGCGATATGTAGGATAAGCGGATTATCCGCCGGACGGCCCTTGGCGGCGAAAATCCTCGCCACCGCCCGCGGGTCGAGGCCGTTGGCCCCCAGCCCGTAAACCGTCTCGGTCGGGAAAGCCACCAGCCCGCCCTGGCGCAGCACCGCCGCCGCCTGGTCGAGAATGCGGATGTCCGGCTTATCTTTATCGACAATATAGTGTCTGGTTTCCATTACAGCCTCCGTTCCAGCACGACCACCCGTTCCACGCCCGCGTAATCCTTGACCGTCTCCGCAGCCGCCAGGCCGGTGGCTTCGGTCGCCAATGCGGCCACCTGCCGCGCCTGGCCGGCCCCCACCTCGACGGCCAGGAAGCCTCCCGGCTTGAGGAGCGCCGCCGCGCCGCCCGCCAGCCGGCGGTAGAAGTCCAGCCCGTCGGCGCCGCCGGCCAGAGCTCCCCGCGGCTCGTAGCCGAGCTCGGGCTCAAGGGCGGCCATGTCCTTGGCGGAAATATAGGGCGGATTGCTGACGATCGCGTCGAAGGCCCGTCCCGCCGCCGGGGCTAGCAGGTCGCCGCGCAAAAGCTCCAGGCGGTCGGCCACGCCCAATCTGGCGGCATTATCGGCCGCCACCGCCAGCGCCTCGGCGGAGATGTCGGTCGCCGCGCCGCGCGCCGCCGGCAGCTTGCGCAGCAGGCTGACGATTATCGCCCCGCTGCCAGTGCCGACATCGAGCACCAGCGGGTCGTCCGCTCCCTGCAGGCGGCGCAGCGCCGTCTCCACCAGCACCTCGGTATCCGGGCGCGGGATGAGCACCGCCGGCGTCACCGCGAACGGCAGTCCGAAGAACTCCCGCTGGCCGGTGATATACGCCACCGGCACCCGCCGGGCGCGCTTTTTCACCGCCTCGCGGAAGGCGGCCAATTCGCCGGCCTCCAGCGGCTGGTCGAAATTCACGTACAGGTACATCCGGTCCTTGCCCAGAACATGGGAAAGCAGCACCTCGGCGTCAAGGCGCGGACTGGCCACGCCCTTGTCGGCAAAGTACTGCTTGGTCCATGTTAAAATCGAGCCTATTGTCCACATCGGTTCGCCCATCGTTCAATCGACCTGCTTCAGACGCTCGCTCTGGTCGGCGGTGATTAGGGCGTCGATCAGTTCGTCGAGGTCGCCGTTCAAAATAAAATCGAGCTTGTGGAGGGTGAGGCCGATGCGATGATCGGTCACCCGCCCCTGGGGGAAGTTGTAGGTGCGGATGCGCTCGCTGCGGTCTCCCGTACCCACCTGGCTCTTGCGCGTCTCGGCCACCTCGGCCCGCTGCGATTCCTGGGCGAGTTCGAGCAGTTTGGCCCTGAGCACCCGCATCGCCTTGTCGCGGTTCTTGAGCTGGGACTTCTCGTCCTGGCACTGCACCACGACGCCGGTGGGCAGGTGGGTTATGCGCACCGCCGACTCGGTCTTGTTGACGTGCTGGCCGCCGGCGCCGCTGGCGCAATAGGTGTCGATGCGCAGGTCGTTCTGGTTGACCTCGATGTCGACATCCTCGGCCTCGGGCAGGACCGCCACCGTCACCGTCGAGGTATGGATGCGGCCGCTGGCCTCGGTATCCGGCACCCGCTGGACGCGGTGCACGCCGCTCTCGAACTTGAAGCGCGAATACGCCCCGTCGCCCGAGACGGCGAAGACGACTTCCTTGAAACCGCCGAGGTCGGTGGGGTTGGCGTCCAGCACCTCGGTCTTCCAGCCCCGGCCCTCGGCGTAGCGGCTGTACATGCGGAACAGGTCGCCGGCGAACAGCGCCGCCTCGTCGCCCCCCGCCCCGCCGCGGATCTCGATGATAACATCCTTGTCGTCGTTGGGGTCGCGGGGCAGCAGCATGACCCTAAGCTCCTCGGCCAGCTTCTCCGCTTTGCCGGTCAGCTCGGCCAGCTCCAGCTCCACCATGTCGCGAAAATCGTCATCGAGCTTGTCTTTGAGCATTTCCCGGGCGTCGTCGGCCCCCTTGAGGGCCTGCTTGTACTCGCGGAACTTAGTAACCAGGGCGGTCAGCTTGGAATGGGCCTTGGTGTGCCTCTGCCACTCCGCCATGTCGGCCATCACGGCCGGGTCGCTGATCAACTGTTCGAGCTCGTCGTATCTATCTTCGATCGCTTGCAGTTTATCAAGCATGCACTTTCACCTCGCCGTCGGGCTTTACCGCCTCGAGGGCGCAGATCGCCACCTCGATCATATCGTCGCTCGGTTCGCGGGTCGTGAGCTTTTGCAGCCACAGCCCCGGGGTAATCGCCACCGCCACCCAGCGCTTGTCGCTGCGGCCGGCGTAGCGGATTACCTCGTAGCCGATGCCGGCGATGAGCGGCAGCAGCGCCACGCGCGAAGCGATGCGCAGCCACAGGTCGGGCCAGCCGAGAAACGCGAACACGAACACGCTCACCAGCATGACGATGAGCAGGAAATTGGTCCCGCAACGGGGATGGAGCGTGCTAAACGGGCGTACGTGCTCGACGTCGAGGGGCACCCCCGCCTCGTAGGCGTGGATGGCCTTGTGCTCGGCGCCGTGGTACATGAATACCCGCCTGATATCCTTCATCATCGAGATCGCCACGACATAGGCGAAGAAGATTACCAGCCGCAGCACTCCCTCGAACAGGTTGAGCACCATCGGGTCGTCGGAAATGCTGTGGAGGAACTTGGCGGCCCAGGTGGGGATGATGACGAACAGCACGACCGCCAGGGCGAAAGCGAACGCCATCGTCATCAGGATTTCCTTCGTCGTAAGCTGCTCCTCCTCCTCGCCCGAAGCCTGGGCGGAGAAAGACAGCGCCTTGAGGCCGTACACCAGCGCTTCCGCCAGGGCGACCACGCCGCGCAGCATCGGTTTCTTCAGGATCGGATATCGCTCGGAAATCGAAACAAGCGGCTCCTTCTTGACCGTGATATTGCCGGAGGGTTCCCGCACCGCCGTAGCGATGTGTCCCGGCCCGCGCATCATCACGCCCTCGATCACCGCCTGCCCGCCGATGTTGGTCTTGGCTTGCACGGTTTTTCTCCTCTCTGAAGGTAACTGCTTTTATTATCTGATATACGCCCGGAAACGCCCGAATGAGGTTTTATCCGCGGCCGCAATTGCAAAGAAGGCAGAGCATCCTCCGCTCTGCCCCTGTCCCTCTAGTCTTCCTGGCCGTAACGCTTGTTGAACTTTTCGATGCGTCCGCGGGCGGCCAGCGAGCGCTGCTGACCGGTGAAGAAGGGGTGGCACTTGGAGCACACGTCAACCTTCAGTTCCTTTTTCACCGAGCCGGTGCTGAAGGTGTTGCCGCAGGCGCACACCACGGTGGATTCGCCGTACTTCGGGTGGATCTTCTCTTTCATGTATCTTGCACCTCACTTTACTACAGTCGTTGCTCACGCTAAATTATTATAGCACAACCCTCCCGGCGGCGCAAATCTTTCCTGAAAATTGTCGGCTCCGTATCCGCCCCTGCCCGCCGTCGCTGCCGTCGGAACGCTATTGCCCGGAAAACGGCGTAAAACGAACCTTCGCCCAGTTATTTCCGGATAACAGTACCGGTCACCCCCCCATGCCGCTTGACAATCCCCTGTATTTCTTGACGAATAAACCCTCCGGGCGGAAGATAGATTTAAGAAGAAGGTGGTGACATTATGAATCTCGGCATGGAAATCATGGAGAAGCAACTCATCAAGTCCCTGTTCGCGAAAATCCGCCACGGCGGCCTGTGGGTCCGGTACTGGGACGGAGAGGAGGCGGACTATGGCGACGCCGCTCCGGCGGTAAAACTGATCTTCCGCCGGACCCCCGCAATTGCCTCCGCGCTTGACGACCCGGTGCTGGCGCTGGGTGAAGCCTACATGGACCGTGTCCTGGATTACGAAGGCCGCCTGGAAGATTTGCTCAGTCTGTTAAACGACAATGAAGCTCTGTTTACCAAAAGCGAAATCGCGGCCAAAGCCTGGAAAGCGGTCGGCCGCCTGGCCAACAGGACACAGGCCAGGCAAAACATCCAGCACCACTATGACCTCGGCAACGACTTCTTCTCCTCCTGGCTGGACGGAACCATGAGTTATTCGTGCGCCTACTTCAAACACGAAAACAACACCCTCGACCAGGCCCAGTTGCAGAAGATCGACCACATCCTCCGCAAACTCGACCTCCACCCCGGCGAACGCCTTTTGGACATCGGCAGCGGCTGGGGCTGGCTGATAATCACGGCTGCTCAGACCTACGACGTGAACGCCGTAGGCATCACCCTGAGCGAGGAACAATACCGAAGGACCTGTGAGCGGATCGCCGCGCTCGGCCTGAGCGACAAAGTTGCCGTCAAGCTCGTGGACTATCTCGACCTGGACGAAGACCGCTACAGCTTCGATAAAATCGTCAGCGTCGGCATGTTCGAACACGTAGGCAAAGACAATATCCCCAAATACTTCGACAAAATCTACCGCCTGCTTGCCCCCGCCGGGCTGTCGCTGCTCCATACCATCACCAGCACCCGCGAGACGGCGTTCGGCAATACCTGGATGAAAAAATACATATTCCCCGGCGGTTACGTGCCCACGCTAAGGGAAATAGTCTGGCAGCTGCCGGAACACGGCTTCCAGATAATCAACTCCGAGAGCCTGCGCCGCCATTACGCCATGACGCTCGATCGCTGGTACGCAAACTTCGCCCGCCATGCCGATAACGTCCGCGCGAAGTTCGGCGACCGTTTCTTCCGGATGTGGGAGTTGTACCTCCAGGCCTGTGCCGCCTCCTTCCGGATAGCCGCCCTCGACATTCATCAGTTGGTCTTCACCAAGGGCGTCAATAACAGCTTGCCGCTGACCAACGACCACATATACGCTTGACATAAAGAACCCCCTTGCCCGCCGGCAGAGGGGGTTCTTGCTATATACATGCAAGCTTAGCCGATATATCTGCTGAAGCTGCCGATCCGCACCGCCGGGAACCGCTCCGCCAGCCGGCCGAGGAACTTCTTCACCCCTATCGGCTCTCCCCCCTGGGGCGGCAGCACCGGCCACACCGCCTCCGGGTCGATGTTGAGGTTGCGGAGCTGGATCATGTCGACTTCGGTCGCGGCCACGAACTCCTCCCAGGCCGCGGCCTCCTCGGGACGGTCGTTGAAGCCGGGCAGCAACAGCATGTTGAGGGAAACATGCACCCCGCGGGCTTTGGCGGCCGCAATCGAAGCGCGCACGTCATCGAGCGAGTAGCCGCTGCGGTAGTAGGCCCGGTGTCCCTCCGGCCGGGCGCTGATAACGCTCACCCGCATGCTGTCGAGGCCGGCGGCGGCGATCTTCTCGATGCCGGCCGTGAACCCGGCGTTGGTGTTGATGTTCACCATCCCCCGCGCCGTCTTCGCCCTGATAACCTTTATCGCGGCCGCGATCGTGTCCGCCTCCAGCGACGGCTCGCCCTCGCAGCCCTGGCCGAAGCTGACGATAGCCTCCGGCGCTTTGCCGAGGTGATATATCCCCACCGCCGCCACCTCGGCGACGGCCGGCACAAAATCAATGCGACTCTGCGGCGCCGGGCAGCACTCCGCCGGCTGGCGGGAGATGCAGCCCAGGCAGTCGGCGTTGCAGGCCGGCGACACTGGGATACCCGCCTCCCAGCGCCGGTAGAAGAGGTTCTGGGCCGTGCAGCAGTGCCACTCCAGCGAACAGCGGGCAAGATGCTCCACCAGGCGGTTGCCCGGCAGCTCCCGCTTTACGACGTCGATACGGTTGGCAAGTTCGGGGGTGTTGAAGCGGCGGGGATCCCACTTGACGTTGTCGTCGCTCTTCACCGCGGCCGCGTAAAAACGGCCCCGTCGCATGGCCACCGCCGTATAGCCGTACAGAGGCAGCGGCGGCGCGCCCGCCTGGAGGCGGTAGGCCGGCAAGCAGGTGCGGGTGTAGCCGGCCGGCAGCATCGCCGCCACCGCCGCCAGCGGGGCGGCGATCGGCGCGATCTTCCCGTCATGGGCGGCCAGCGCGCTGCGGCCGGGCAGAAACATCAGGTCGGCTCCCGGCGGCAGGGGGATCAGGTCGTCGTCCGTCAGCACCCGGTCGTCCCGGCCGCTACGGCCGACCGCCGCGTACCCCGGCGCGTCGTAAATATTGCCTTTCTCGTCGGCGTAGACTGCTGAAAACATCTTATTCACCCTAACCTTGGGGGCGATCTACCTGTTATACTCGTTGGCGGCCTTCGCCAGCCCGTCCTTGAGCACTGCCTCAACCGCGGACGCCGCCCGTTTCACGGTTTCCGCCATCAGCGGCTGCTCGTCGGCCGAGAAGCGCCCCAGCACGTAATCGGCCGTCTCCATGTAATCCGGCGGCCGGCTGACGCCGATGCGGACGCGGGCGAAGGTATCCTTGCCCAGATGAGCCAGCAGCGACTCGATCCCACGGTGGCCGCCGGCGCCGCCGGCCGGGCGAAGCCGCAGCTTGCCGGCCGGCAGGTCGATATCGTCGTAGACCACGACGATATCGGCCGTATCAAGCTTATGCCAGCGGACAAGGGCCGACACCGCCTGGCCGCTCAGATTCATGTACGTCTGCGGCTTCACCAGCAGAACGGTCTCCTGGCCGCGATGCTCGGCCACCAAGGCGCCGAATTTTTCCCGCCAGGTGGCCACGCCCCAGCGCGCGGCCAACTCGTCCACCGCCATGAAGCCCACGTTGTGGCGGGTGGCGCTGTACTCCCGCCCGGGATTGCCCAGGCCGACAACGATTTTCACGTTATTCCTCCGTCTTGAGAATCTCGTCCACGGTAACAAACTTGAAGCCCCGCGCCTTCAGGTCGCGGATGATCCACCGCGCCGCTTCGACCGTCTGAGCCCTGGGGGCCGCCGCCGCCACACCATCGCCGTCGTGGAGGAGGATGACCGCGCCGCTTTTCACCTTGTCGAGCGTCCGTCTGGCGATCGTCTCCACGCTGGGGTTGGTCCAGTCGCGGCTCAGCACCGACCACTCCACCACCTTCAGGCCCCGCTCGGCCATCACCTCCAGCACCACCGCGTCGCGGAAGCCGTGAGGGGGGCGGACGGCCTTGGCCGGCACGCCGGTTATCGCCGCGATGACCCTGTTGGTGCGGTCCACCTCGTCGGCGATCGTCGTCCGGTCGGCCTTTAAGAGGTCGACATGGTTATAGGTATGGTTGCCCACCTGATGTCCCTCGGCGACCATGCGCCGCAGCAAGTCGGGGTATTTCTCGGCATTGCGGCCGATAACGAAAAAGGTGGCCGGCACCCCTTCCTCGCGGAGGATGTCGAGCACCTGATCGGTGTATGGCGGATAGGGCCCGTCGTCGAACGTCAGGGCGACGATCTTCTGGCTTGTCTTGACCTCGGAGAAGGTCGGCCCGTAGAAGCGGTTGCCCGGCAGCACGGCGTGGAGAGTGAAGACGAAACCGGCGATGATGCCGAGCATGGCCAGCCACAGGCCCAGCCTGGCCGGCCGCCGCAGCAGGCGCAGGTAATCCAGCACCAGGCTTATCAGCACGACCACCGTCAGCACCGCCAGGATGCTGATGAGGGGCATCTTTATGTCAAACATCGCCCTGCTCCATCTCTTTCATCATTATCAGCCACGGACCCTGGGAATCGTACGTAAACCCCGCGGCCACAAAGCCGCAGTCCTCGTAAACCTTTATCGCCGGCGCGTTGTCCGGGCGCACCTCCAGGCGCACCCGCGCAACGCGGCGGGCGCGGAAATAAGCCATAGCCTCGGCCATCATCGCCCGCGCCAGGCCCCGGCCGCGCCAGGACGGCGCCACCGCGATCGACAGGATGCGGGCCGAGGCCGCCTTGGCCGGCGTCGCCGCCGAGCGCAGGAAGGCCAGCTTGTTGAGCACGATCACCTTCAGCGGGTGGAGGCCGAAGCCGTACCGCCCGGTCAGCCACCGCCACGCCCACCGGAAAAGATGGCCGCTCGTCACCGCCCGCAGCCACAGGCGCGGCAACGCGGTGGGGGCGAAGCAGTAGCCGGCGATTGTGCCGTCGGCACGGGCCACCAGCGCCGCGTCCGGCTCGGCCTCATACACCAGGGCGAACACGTCCTCCATCGCCTGCGGCGCGGGCAGCCGGCCGCAGTGGTGCAGGACGCTCTCCCGGAAACTCTCGGTGAACAGCGCGGCGATGGCCGGAACGTCGGCGGCCTGCGCGCGCCCGACAGTGAAGCCCTCGTTCATCGTATATCAGTCGTCGAAAAGCTTGCTTACCGACAGATCGCCGAAAATGCGGATGATGGCCTCGCCGAAGATCGGCGCCACCGACAGGACCTTGATCTTGTCGATGCACTTCTCCGCCGGTACGGGGATGGTGTTGGTGACGACCAACTCCTTGATGTTGGAGTTCGCCACCCTCTCCACCGCCGGCGGGCTGAGTACCGCGTGGGTGCAGCAGGCGTAGACCTCTTTCGCCCCGTAGTTGGTCAGCGCCTTGGCGCCCTCGGTCAGCGACCCGGCGGTGTCGACGATGTCGTCGACCACGATCGCCGTCTTGCCGTTAACGCTGCCGATGAGGTTCATAACCTCGGCCACGCCCGGCGCCGGCCGCCGTTTCTCGATGATCGCGATCGGGCAGTGGAGCCGGTCGGCCAGCTGTCTGGCCCGCGTAACCCCGCCCAGGTCGGGCGAGACGACGACCAGATCCTCGAGACCCTTGGAAATGAAGTAATCGGCCAGGATCGGCACCCCGAGCAGGTGGTCCACCGGGATATCGAAAAAGCCCTGGATCTGCCCGGCGTGGAGGTCCATGGTCACGACCCTGGTGACGCCGGTGACGGTGAGCAGATTGGCGACCAGCTTGGCGGAAATCGGCTCGCGGCCCCGCGTCTTGCGGTCCTGGCGGGCATAGCCGTAATAAGGTATGACCGCGGTGATGTTGGCGGCCGAGGCCCTTTTCACGGCGTCGACCATGAACAGCAGCTCCATGATGGTATCGTTCACCGGTTCGCAGGTGGGCTGGACGATGAAAACGTCCGCGCCGCGCACGCTTTCCTCGATCATG
>JALHDI010000012.1 GCA_022839045.1 Sporomusaceae bacterium | reverse complement strand
GGCCGGATACTGTCGACGGCCTCGTCCGGATCATGGTGGGGCGGATAGCCGATGCGCTCGGCATCGATAACCAGCTCTTCCCAAGATGGTCTGGTTGATGAGTTAAACGAGGGAGGTGGCAGACCGGAAAAAACCGCAGATAGACAACCTCCGGACCAGTTTATTTTATGCAATTAAAATAAAGGGGGAAAAGAAGTGAACAAGCGTTTTCTGGTTATCATGATCGTCATCCTGGGCCTCGTGGTCGCCGGCTGTGGCTCGTCCCAGCAGCAGAAAGCGGCGCCGGCTGCCAACGCACCGGTCGACTTGAAGTTCGCGTCGTTCAGCGTCGGCGGCAGTTGGTACATCTACGCCGTCAACATGGCGGAACTCATCAAGCCGAATCTGCCCGTAGGGTCGAAGCTCGAAGTTCTCCCGCATCAAGGCGGCGTGGGCAACCCCATTCTTGTGTCTAAGGGTTCAGCAGACCTCGGCCTTTCCTTCAGCACCGCGTCCAACTGGGCTTATAAGGGCATCGTCGACTATGAAAGCAAAGGCAAGATGGATAATCTGCGGGCGCTGGTCGGCGGTCTGAACAAACCGCACCGCATCGGCATCATGGTGCAAAAGAGCCTGGGGATCAAGAGCATCCAGGAAATCAAAGATAAGAACATGAAAATCCGGCTGATCACCGTACAGCGCGGCGGCGCCGGCGAAGCTCTCGCCCGGCAGGTACTGGAAGCCTACGGCATGACTTACGACGATATCAAAAAAATGGGCGGCTCGGTCAACCATATCGACCTGCCGGTTGCCGTACAGCAGATGCAGGACGGCCAGGCCGACCTCTTCATCCACAATATCGGCTACAAACAGCCCGACATTATGGAAATGGCTCTGCGCGACGGCATCCGCTTCCTGGCCCTTGAGCCCGACAAAGCCAAGTACCTTGTCGACAAATATGGCCACCAGGCCAACCTGAAAATTGAAAAAGGCGAATTCACCGGCGTGGACAGCGAAGTTCCTGCCATCGGCTATCCGACCGGCGTCATCGCCAACACCAAGATGTCCAATGAAGTCGCTTATATCATCACCAAATCCATCTGCGAGAACAAGGAGAAACTGGCCGCCGCCCACGCCAGTCTGGTGGCCTTCGATCCCGCCACCGCCTGGACACCGGAGAAGAACGGCTTTATCCCCCTCCATCCGGGCGCAGAGAAATATTATAAGGAAAAAGGCTGGATGAAGTAGCAGCAATCGATGGATCCGGGGCGCCGCAACGGTGCCCCGGGGCTGTCGGAAAGTCAGCAGTAGGAGGAAAAAATCTTGGAAGAAACCAGAGAGAAAACCCGCGCAGACTGGCGGTGCTGGGCGGAAAGAGGACTGGCGGTTGCCGTACTCGTCTTCCAACTTATGGCGATGTCCTTTGCGATGGTTCCGGTTATGGTTCACCGATTGATCTTCCTCTCCTTGTGTATGATGCTGGTCTGCCTCAAACCGGCTAAGTCCAAGTGGGAGAAAATCACCAACTGGGCGATGGGGCTCACGATGGTCGTGCAGATTTTCTATGTGCTGTACGAGACGGAACGCATCACCATCAGGATTCCTTTCATCGACGACCCGACTGCCATGGATCTGGTCTTGGGCGTGGCCCTGATTTTCATCATCCTTGAGGCGACGCGCCGGGTCGCGGGTATGGGGCTTGCCGTCATCGTAAGCATCTTCATTGCCTATGGCTTCCTCGGGTCTTGGATTCCCGGCCCGCTCGGCCACCGCGGAATTGAGCTGGCGAACTTTATCGATACCCAGGTGCTTTCGCCCGGCGGCATCTTCGGCCAGCCGATCGGCGCCGTCATCGCTTACGTTTTTTATTTCATTCTCTTCACTTCTTTCCTCGAATTGAGCGGAGGAGGAAAACTGTTCATCGATTTTGCCCTGCGAGTCGCCGGCTGGGCCAGAGGCGGCCCCGCCAAAGCCGCAGTCATCGGCAGCGCGGCGATGGGCACCATCAGCGGCAGCGCGGTGGCCAACGTCGTAGGCTCGGGCGCATTTACCATCCCGCTGATGAAGCGGACGGGATTCGCTCCCCATGTCGCTGGCGCCGTCGAGGCGGCCGCATCTACCGGCGGTCAGCTAATGCCGCCCATCATGGGCGCAGCCGCCTTCGTCATGGCCGAAATCACCGGTATATCCTATTTCGATATCGCTCTAGCGGCGGCTATTCCCGCCATCCTGTTCTATCTCAGCATCTTTTTCCAGGTTGATTTTTACGCCCAGTCGGCAGGCCTTAAAGGGCTTTCCAAGACGGAGCTGCCCGACCTTAAGGATTCGATCAAACGCTACGGGCACCTGATGATTCCGCTATTTGCCCTGGTATACTTCATGGTTACCGGCAATTCCCTCATGGCCGCCGGCCTCATGTCGACCACCATGCTGATCGTCCTCAGCTTCCTGCGCAAAGAGACGCGGATGTTGCCCCTGAGATGTCTCGATGCCCTGACAGCGGCTTTCAGAACCCTGCCCGCAGTGGCCATTCCCTGCGCCGCCGCCGGTATCATCATCGGCATCGTCATCAGCACCAACCTGGGCCTGCAATTCAGCTCTTTCTTCCTCGCCATGGCCGCAGGCAACAAATTGGTCACCATGATAGCGATCATGTTCGTGTGTATCATAATGGGCATGGGCATGCCGACCATCTCAGCCTATATCATTGTTGTCCTCCTGATGGTGCCGACCGTCATTCAAATGGGTGTTCCGGTTTTGGCCGCGCATCTGTTCGTCTTTTACTTCGCCCTATTGTCCTTCGTCACCCCGCCAGTGGCTCTGGCTGCTTACACCGCATCCGGTATAGCCCAGGCTGACGCTTCGAAAACGGGCTGGATGGCCCTCCAGCTTACCCTCGGGGGGTTCCTTATCCCCTTCATCATTGCCAACGACCAGGCGTTGATGCTGCAAGGACCGGCGTACTGGGTAATCTGGCGAACTGCCATCTCGATCCTGGGGATATATGTCCTCGGCGGAGCCGCGATGGGCTGGTATTTCACTAAAGCCGCTGCATGGGAAAGGATTTTGGGCGCGGCCGGCTCGTTGCTGCTGGTTATTCCCATGGCCGTCACCGACTACGCCGGTCTGGCTCTGTGCATCGCCATCCTCGCCTACCAGTATCGCAAAGCGCGCAAGCAAAAGGCGGTTGCGGCCGCCGAACAGCCGGCTGAATTATAACACCCGCCGGGAAAAGGAGCTGAATCGATCATGGCAAAAGTACTGCTCGCCGAGCCCATCCACGAGTCGGGGCTCAAAATACTGAGAGAAGCTGGCCTGGAGGTCGTGGTATCGCCTTCGACGGACACCGATACTCTGGCGGCACTGGTCAGGGACGACGTGTTCGGCATCATCGTCCGCACCAGCCTGCTGGCCGGCCAGGTGCTGGAAGCGGGCAAAGACCTGAAAATCATCGGCCGTCACGGCATCGGCATCAACAATATCGACCTGGCCACGGCCGACAAATGCAACATTCTCATCGCCAATGTCCCCGACGCCAACGCCTATTCGGTCGTTGAGTACGTGCTCACCGCCATCATGATGGTGTCACGGAAGTTCCTCGCTGGCGACGAAGCGCTCAGATCAGGCAAGCTGGTCCAGCCGGGCGCCTCTCTCCCCGGCCTGGTGAAAAAATTCAACCTGGGCGGCAGTGAACTCCCCGGCCGCTGCGTCGGCGTCGTCGGCCTCGGCAAAATCGGCGCCCAAGTTGCCGAAATGGCCGCCTCCTTCCTCCGCATGGAAGTCCTGGGCTATGACCCTTATCAGAAGAAAGCGCCTCCGGGAGTCAAACTGGTTAACGACGTCCACGAGATCTACCTGAACGCGGACTTCGTTACCCTCCACACGCCCGCGACCAAAGAAACGGAAAACATGATCAATGCCGCCGTCCTGGACGAGATGAGAACGACGGCGTATCTCATCAACGCCGGCCGCGGGGAACTCGTCGACGAGCAGGCCCTTGCCGCCGCCCTCAAACAGGGGAAAATCGCCGGCGCTGTCCTCGACGTCTTCTGGCAGGAGCCGCCCAGCCTTGCCAACCCGCTCTTCGGCGCCCCCAATGTCCTGCTGACGCCCCATATCGCCGGCGCCACCGACGACGCGGTCGAACGGCTGGCCATCGGCTCCGCCCGTGCCGTCGCCGACTTTTACCTCGGGAAGAAACCGGCCAACATCATAAATCCCCAGGTATGGGAGCGGCTGGCGAAGTAATCGCAAGGAGAGTGAACCGGAATGAAAGTAAGCATCGATAAAGAGCTTGTCAGCATCGCTCCCCAGGATCTCAAAAACCTGGTTACCAGCTTGCTCGAAAAAGTCGGCGTCCCCCGCGAGGAAGGCGCAATGGTCGCGGAGGTCATGGTTAACGCCGACCTCAAGGGCGTAGAATCGCACGGCGTCCGTTGGCTCGACATTTACCTCAAGCGCATTCAGGCCGGCAGCGTCAAACCCGTTACCAATTTAAAAGTAGTGAAGGAAAAGGCCGGACTGCTGCTCGTCGATGCCCAGGGCGGTCTCGGCCAGGTGGCTTTCACCCGCGCAATCCAAATGGCGATCGCCAAGGCGAAAACCGCGGGCGTATGCGCGGTGGGCGTGCGCAATACCAACCACTGCGGCGCTCTCGGTTTCTACACCGAACTTGCGACCAAGGCTAACATGGCGGCCATGGCCATGACGAACAGCACCCCGCTCATGGCCCCGTGGGGCGGCGTCACCCTCAGTATCGGCACCAATCCCATCTCTTTCGGCGTACCTACCCAGGGCGAACCGGTCATCCTCGACATGGCCACCAGCGCCAGCGCCCGCGGCAAAGTATTCCTCGCCGCCCAGAAGGGTTACCAACTCCCTGACGGCGTCGCCCTCAACAAAGACGGCGAACCGACGACCGACCCCAAGGAAGCGCTCGAAGGCATTCTTCTTCCCGTTGGCGGCCCCAAAGGCTATGGTCTGTCGCTCATCATCGACATCATGGCCGGCATAATGACCGGGTCCAATTTCGGCCAGGGGATAACCTCCCTGTACGGCGACCTGGCCAAAGCCCAGAATATCGGTCACTTCGCCGTCCTCGTCAATATCGAGGACTTCATGGACACCGACGATTTCTTCGCCGGTATGCAGCGCAGCCGAAACGAGCTGAAAAGTTCCAAGCTTGCGAAAGGCTTTACGGAAATATTCCTGCCGGGCGAGATCGAGGCCAACACCCTTAAACAAAGAATGGAGAAAGGCGCGGTGCTGCCGCTGGCAACATGGAGTGTACTGGAGGGATGGGCGAAGAAATTCGGCATCCAGTGATGACAAGTACTTCCCGCCGCTAACTCCGGCAGGGCAAGGCCGCGTGGCTGGAACCCGCAGGCCTGCGTCCTGCCGGCGGCGGAACAGATAAAAGCAAAAAATAGACCCCTCCGGCCCTGATCACGACTATTATGACCATAATATGTGAATATTTTCTCAAAATCTCCCGGGCATAGCCTTTGCCCGCGAGATTTATAAGGAGGAAGCGGCAGAGATGGCGGAACCGTTCACAGCCCCCATCGACAACTTTTTCAAGCCTCGGGGCGTCGCCGTGGTCGGCGCTTCGGCGACGCCGGGCAGTCCCAACAACCAGATAGTGCAGTTCGCCAAACAGATGAGCCTGACCGGCAAGGTATTTCCCGTCAACCCCCGGTCGGATGAGATTGCCGGCCTGAAATGCTACCCGGATCTCATGTCTATCCCTGAGCCGGTCGACCTCGTCGTCATCGCCGTCGGCGCTCAGCACAGCCTGGGTATAGCCCGGCAGATCGCCCGGCGGCGCGGCGAGAAAGGCGACGCCGGAGCGGTCGCCGTAGTCACCGCCGGTTTCAAGGAAATGGCCACCGCCGAAGGCGAGCAGCTGCAGAGCGAGCTCATTGCGACCATCAAAGCGAGCGGCGCCCGCCTCATCGGACCGAACTGTCAGGGCGTGGCCGATACCTATAACGGCATCAATACCACCTTCAGCGTGCCGCCCAACACCCCGCAAGGCGGCGTCAGCATCGTCAGTCAGAGCGCGGCCTTCGCCACCTCCTTTCTGCGCTGGGCCAGGGACCAGAAGCTGGTCGGCGTCAACAAATTCGTCTCCCTCGGCAACATGGCCGACCTGGACTTCCGCGACCTGCTGGCTTATATGGGCGACGACGAGAAAACCAAGGTCATCGCCATGTACATGGAGGGTATCGCCGATGCCCGCGGCCTGATCGACATCGCCGCCAAAGTGACGCGGCGGAAACCGATCGTCGTCATCAAGGGCGGGAAAACCTCGCTGGGCACCAATGTCGCTCAGAGCCACACCGCCTCCATCGCCGGCAACAACGACGTCTACGACGGCGCCTTCCGCCAGGCCGGCGTGATCAGGGCGCAGAGCGTCGCCGAATTTTACCACACCGCAAGGGTGTTCGATAAAATGCCCCTCCCCAAAGGCAACCGGATCGCCATCCTCACCGTCGTGGGCGGACCGAGCACCATCTGCGTCGACGAGCTGATGTCAACAGGCGAAGTCTCGCTGGCCCATTTCAGCGACGACCTCAAACAGGAAGCGGCGAAGTACCTTGTTGCCAGCGCCAACATCGGCAATCCGGACGGCTACATCGACATGACCGCCTCGGTCAATCCCAAGATGCACACCGACGTTCTCAAACTGCTGATGAACGACGACGGCATCGACGGCATCATCTTCATGACGACTCCCCCGGGATTCATCAAAGACGACGAATTGGCCACAGCCATCGTCGAAGGCTACAATTCGGTGCCGGATGAAAAGAAAAAACCGCTGCTGTCGGTCATGCTGGCCGGCAACGCGGTCGCCAGATGCCGGACGCTGCTCGAGGAACAGGGCCTGCCGACCTTCGAATTCCCGGACGACGCCGCCCGGGTTATGGTCAACATGGTCAGATACAGCGAGTATCGGCGGCGAAACGCCTAGCCAATAGAACGGATTTGGGGGGTCAGTATGGACTGTCGGAAAATAATCACCAGCAGTATAGCCGCGGGGGACACGGTCATCCCGGAACTCGAGGCGCAGCAGATCTGCCGGGCCTATAAAATATCCTGCCCGGCCACGGTGCTGGCGACCGGCAAGACGGAATGCATCGAGGCCGCGCAAAGCATGGGCTACCCTGTCGTCATAAAAATCTTTTCCCGCCAGATAGTGCACAAATCGGACGTCGGCGGCGTAATCACCGGCATAGCCTCCGCCGACGAACTCGGCCGGGCATATGACCGCATGATGGCGAACATCGCGAAAAACGCCCCCGGCGCCGAGGTCGGCGGGGTCATAGTACAGAAGCAGATGCCCAAAGGCGTCGAGGTAGTCGTGGGTGGTCTGCGCAACGACCAGTTCGGTCCGGTCGTCATGTTCGGCATGGGCGGAATATACGTGGAGGTATTCAAGGAAGTTTCTTTTCGCCTGGCGCCGCTGGACAAAGAAGAAGCCTTGCGGCAGGTGCGGGAAACGAAAGTTTATAAACTGCTGCAAGGCGTGCGGGGCGACAAGCCTTGCGATATCGACGCCCTCTGCGAAGTAATAGTCAACACCGGGAGGCTGCTGGCCGAATACCCCGAAATCGCCGAACTGGATTTCAACCCAGTATTCTGTTACCCCGACGGCTGCACGGTCGTCGATGCGCGCCTTGTTCTCAAGTCGTCATGATAAGTCATATCGCCATAGAGATGGAGGTTTGTTGAATGGGTGAAATAAGGTTACACGGCCGTGGCGGACAAGGAACGGTAATCGCCGCCGAAATGCTCGCCAACGCTTTCGTTCTCGGGGGGAAATACGCTTCCGTATTCCCGTCGTTCGGTGTGGAAAGGCGGGGGTCGGCGGTTATGGCCTTCGCCCGGTACGGCGAAACGCCGATCCGCGAGCGGACCCGCGTTTATCGGCCGGACATTTTGCTGATGCTGGACCAGTCGCTCGCCGAACACCGCTCGCATTACGACGGTTTTAAGCCCGGCGGCATAATCATCGCCAATACCAAGCACGCGCAGACCATTATCGATCTAAAGCTAAACCAGCAGATACTTGCCGTCGTAGACGGCGTGAGCATCGCCCTTGAAGAAACCGGCACCGCGATCACCAACACCTGTATGCTGGGGGCTTTCGCCAAGGCGACCGGCCTGGTGCGGCTTGACGACCTTAAAGAAGCTTTGGCGCTCTACTTCCAAGGCAAGCTGCTGACCAAAAACATCAGCAGCCTGGAAAGGGGCTTTGCGGAAGTTGAGGTTACCCGTTTCACCCCGGCAAAGGCTTCGGAACGGGAAGAGGGGCCGCACGATGCCCCGGTAACCATAAAATCGCCCGAGATCACCACCCCGTTTGCTGCCGCCTGGGCCGATGCGAACAAAAAACTGGTGACCGTTCGTACCGGCGACTGGCGGTACAGGAGACCGGAACTTGACAAATCGCCCTGCCGACTGTGCGGCTGGTGCAGCATTTACTGCCCCGTCGGCTGCATGAAGCCGGGCGATGACGGGTACTACCACCCCGATTTGGATTACTGCAAAGGCTGTGGGGTTTGCGCTAATATGTGTCCGGCCCATGCCATCAAAATGACGGCGGAGGAGGTTATTTAAGTGATTAAGGTACTTACCGGCAATAAGGCTGCTGCTCATGGCGTACGTCTGTCAAGGCCGGATGTCATCGCAATGTATCCGATAACGCCCCAGACGCCTCTGGCGGAAGAACTGGCGCACTTTCACGCCGATGGGCAGCTTGACTGCGAAATGGTTGAGGTCGAGGGCGAACACACTTCGATGAGCGTCATCACCGCTGCCGGGGTGGCCGGGGGCCGGGTCTTCACCGCCACATCCTCCTGGGGTCTGGCGTATATGAACGAAGCCCTCATGTACTGTGCCGGCATGCGTATACCGGCGGTAATGGTCGACGTCACCCGCGAAACGCCTTCGATGCGCGGTGTCGGCGGCGGACGCCAGGACATCATGAGCATCCGTGACAGCGGCTGGATCCAAATCGAGCCCGAAACTTGCCAGGAAATCCTCGACTCGGTGATCATGGCCTATCGCCTTGCCGAGGACCCGGACGTTCTGTTGCCGGTGGTCGTCGCATATGACGGGTTTTATCTTTCCCACTTGTCCGAGCGGGTCGAGATCCCCACGCAAGAAGACGTCGACAAATTCCTCGCCCCGGTAAAAAACAGCGGCAGAACGACGCTGGTTTCCGGCGAAAATTTGCATTTCAGCCCCAGCATCGTCGGCAAAGAATTCGCCGAGTACCGCTATAAGACAATGCAGGCGTTTGAAGCCGCGAAAGCTAAAATTGCCGCCATCGAACAGGAATTCAAGGCCATTTTCGGCCGCGAATACGGCGGCATGGTCGATACCTACCGTGCAGACGACGCGGAAATTCTCGTCCTCACCGCCGGAAGCTGCGCCGGCACGTCCAGAGTGGTCGTCGATGCGGCGCGGGAGCGGGGGCTGAAAGCGGGTCTGGTAAAGATGCGGGTGTTCCGGCCGTATCCGCGGGAAAGGCTGAAAGAAATTCTCGAAGGCAAAAAGGCGGTCGCGGTTATCGATCGCAGCGTCTGCCTGGGCTGGAACTGCGGGCACCTGTACATGGAACTGCGGGCCGTACTGGCCGATATGGCCAACCCGCCCATGACACTCGACTTTATTGACGGCTTGTGCAATACCGATATCACCTACGACCACATCGAAAAGGCCCTGAACGTCACTGCTGCCGCCCTGAAAGGCCAGAAAACGGCGGAGACCAATTGGCTGATATGGGATTGAAAAAGGAGGACGCTATGGACAGGATCAAACATCTGATAATCGGCGCCGGGCCCGCCGCCCTCGCCGCTGCCAAGGCGATCCGCAGCGCCGACAAATCCGCGGAGATAAAGCTTGTCACCAGAGAAGAATCGCTCCCTTACTCGCCGGCGATGCTGCCCTATCTGATCAGCCAAGAACTCAGCGAACAGGATCTCTTCCTCAAAGGCCGGGAAACTCTTGACGCGCTTGATATCCAGCTCGTCCGCGGCAAAGAGGTAGTCGCCCTTCTGCCCGACAAGAAGGAAGTAGAGTACGCCGGCGGCGAGCGCGAGCCATACGACAAACTGCTCATCGCCACCGGGGCCGCCCCCCAGGTGCCGCCCGTCGAAAACCTGCCGGCTGGACAGATTTACACCTTCAGAACCTACGGCGATTTCGAACGGCTGCAGAAAACCCTCGGCAAAAAGCAGGAAATCGCCATCTACGGCGCCGGCCTCGTAGCGGTGGAAGCGGCGGAAAAACTCTGCCACGCCGGTCATGCCGTCACCATCATCGCCCGGAGCTCCCTCCTGCGCAAATATTTCGACCCGAAAAGCGTCGCCGTCCTCGAAAAAGCATTCGCCAAACACGGCGGCCAGGTCCTTGCCAAGACCACGCTTACCTCGGTCGGGAAAACGGCCGACAAGCTGGAACTTAAGCTGAGCGACGGCCGGACGCTGACTGTCGACCGGCTGATCATCGCCACCGGCGTCGCCGCCAACATCGTTGCGGACGGCCTCATTCCCGTCGCCGCCGGCGGCCTCAAGGTCGGCCGTCACATGGAAACCAATCTCCCCGATGTTTACGCCGCCGGCGACGTCGCCGCCGCACCCTCCTTCGACGACAGCCAGAACGCCCCCTGCCCGATACTTCCCGAAGCCGTGCAGCAGGGCAAGGTGGCCGGCGCCAATATGGCCGGCGAAACGATCGAATACAAGGGCTGGATCGCCGGCAACTACCTTCGCTGCTTCGACGAACACCTCTTCAGCGTCGGCACCACCGCCGCACCGGCCGGCGCAGGCTACGAAACCTTCGAAAAAACGGACGGCACGGGTTTCCTCAAACTGGTGGTCAAGGACGGCATACTGGCGGGGGCTGAGGGCCTCAACCAGAAGTATGTCCATCCGGGAGTCTTCCACTACCTTATCAGAGAGCGGGTCCCGGTCGGAAAATACCGCGAGCTCCTGCTCGCCAAGCCCCGGGAAACGGCTTGCTGGCTGATGACGCAGTACCGTGGAAACCGAGCGATTTGACCGCTAAAGGAGGAAAGGCCATGTTAAACAACACCCTTGTGGTCCGCAAGACCAACTGCCCGCCTTCATGCAGCCTGTGCGTCGAAGCATGCGGACAGAGAGCGGGGGCGTGTTCCGAACCCGTTCTCGAAAAAATAGACCTGCCGGAAGTAAATTATCATAGCGTCCTCACCTGCAATCAGTGCAGCCGGGCGGAATGTCTCGATGTTTGCCCCACCGGCGCTCTAAGCCGGTCGGCAGCCGGTACGGTCGTGCTCGATGCCGACCGTTGCGTGGGCTGCAGCATCTGTAACCTGGTTTGCCCTTATGGTGGAATATACCCCCGGCAAAACGAGCATAAATCGCAGAAATGCGATCAATGCGGCGGCGATGCCGCTTGCGCCAAAGCATGTCCGAACAATATCCTCACCTTCGAGAAAGCTTCGGTCGTAGCCGAGCAACTGGGCGAGGACCTGCTCTCCCCGGGGCTGCCGTATTGCGCCGGCTGCGGGATGGAACTCCTGGACCGGCAGGTGCTTCAGATTTTGGGCAAGGATATCGTCCTCTTCGGCGCCCCGAGCTGCAACGTGCTGAGCTCGAAGGCCAAGGTGCCTTACTACGGAACGCTGATGACCCAGGTACCGTCTAGTGCGACCGGGGTAGCCCGTTACTTCAAACATATCGGCAAAGAAACCATCTGCGTCGGGATAATCGGCGACGGCGCGACCGCCGACCTGGGCTTCGGAGCCTTGTCGGGAGCCGCCGAGAGAGGCGAGCGGATACTTTATATCTGCTACGACAACGAAGCCTACATGAACACCGGCATCCAGCGCAGCAGCACCACCCCCTTCGGCAGTTGGACCAACACCACCCAAGTCGGATCGCGCGGGCGCGGCCGCCAGGGAATGCCGAAGAATGTGCCGCTCCTGATGGCCTTCCACAATATCGAATACGTTGCCACCGCCACCCTCGCGTATCCTGAGGACTTCATGCGCAAGCTCCTCAAAGCCAAAGAGGCGGTCAAACGCGGCATGGCCTATATTCACGTCCTCACCCCCTGCCCGACCGGCTGGAAATTCGAGACCGAAAAGGTCGTCGAAATCACCAAAGTGGCGGTCGAGACCAACTACTTCCCGCTGTGGGAGGCCGAAAACGGCGTCATCAGGTTCACCCACGAGGTGAAAAACCCGGCGCCCATCCAGGACTTCACCGGGATGATGAAGCGGTTCGCCCACCTGTCGGCCGAGGAAATAGCCCAGCTTCAAGAGTATGTAGACCATTCCTACGCCCAGCTAAAACGCATAGTGTCCTGCGGCTAACTGCCGCAGGCGGGGGCAACAGAAGAGGAATGTCTGCCGGTCGGGAGACTGTCGGCGTTCCTCTTTTGTGATAACCCTAATAAATCCGTGAGGGTGATGGATATAAAAAGTATAAGAACGAAACTTCTGCTAATCTTGCTGCCGCTGTTTATCCTTTCCTTCGGAATCTTATCCGGAATCAGCTACTATTTCTCATTGCAGTTTCTAAGCAAAAGTGCCGACGAGACAGCCGCAGCCATCGGCCAGGACAATGCCAATCGCATTCAGGCCGATATCCTGACGGCAATCGTTCACCTCGAAGACCTTGCCAGCTTGCCGGCTCTGCGGACCGCTAGCGACCGCCCCCAAATCGTCGCCGCGCTCGCCGAGGCCCATAAGCGAATAGGGAAGTTCGATTCCCTCAACTTTGTTTTCCTTGATGGCATGTCAATCCGTATGGCCGGCGACACCGTGCACCTCGGCGACCGCGACTACTTCAAAAAAGTCGTGGCGACCAAAAAAGCCGCCGTGTCCGAGCCGATGGTGACTAAGCTGGCCAAAAAAGCCGCCGTCATACTGGCGGTGCCGGTGTTCGACAACGGGCAGCTGACGGGGGTGCTTGTCGGCACATACACCCTGGAGAAAATCACCGAACTAGTAAAAGCGGTAAAATTCGAAGAAAGCGGTTACGGTTTCGTCGGCGCCAGAAGCGGCTTAGTTATCGCCCATGCCACGATACCCGAAGCCGTCTTTAAGTTGCAGCTCACCCAGAAAAAAATCGACCCTGGTTTAAAACTGCCGGACAACGAACTTGACGACAATCTCATTAAGTTGTTCAAAAACGGCACTGAAAAACAGGTGTTGGGGAAATACATTTTTGGCGGTGTCGAACGGATCGGCGTCTTTACCCCTATCCTCCTGCCCGGCGACCAGCGGTGGGTAATGGCAGTAACTGCCCCCGAGGCGGAAGTTACCAGGGCAATGACGGCCTTTGCCCGCAGCATGCTCGCCATCTCCGCGGCTTTCGTCATTATCGCCGTACTACTGATCGTCATCATCAGCAAACGATTCGCAAAGCCGATTCAGCTTATCCGTGACGAATGCCTGCTTATGAACCGGGGGGACTTCAGAGAACAGGAGGCAAAGATTTTCTCCCGGGACGAAATCGGCCAATTGGCAAACGGCTTCCATGATATGAGATCAAGTCTGCGGACCCTGATAGCCAAGGTGAGCTCGCAGTCCGACCAGGTAGCCGCAGCGAGCGAAGAACTGACGGCAAGCACTCAGCAGTTCGCCGACGCCGCCAACCAGGTATCCGGCTCAATCACCGGCATTGCCGAAGGCACGGCGCAGCAAGCCGCCGCGGCCGCTGACGTCTTCGCGGTCGCCGAGCAGATGTCGGCCAACACCGCCAAAATATCCGCCACGGCGCGCGAAGTGGCGGGCATCGCCGCAGACACGGCCCGAGAAGCGGAACAGGGCAACCGGGCGGTGGAACAGGCTGTCGGCCAAATGCAGCGGGTCGGCGAAGGCTCCGTCGCGGTACAGACCGCAATTGCCGAGCTGGCGAAAGGATCGCAGGAAATAAGCGAAATCGTTGATCTGATTTCCACCATCGCCGGACAGACCAACCTTCTTGCCCTCAACGCCGCCATCGAAGCGGCACGGGCCGGCGAACACGGGCGAGGCTTTGCGGTTGTGGCGGAGGAAGTCAGAAAATTGGCCGAAGAATCACACCAGGCAGCCCAGCAGATCGGCACATTGATCCAGAAGAACCAGACTAATATGGATCATGCTGTCGGCGCCACCAAAGCCAGCGCCGAAGGAGTCGAGTCCGGGATCGCGGTCGTCAACGCCTCCGGTGAAACGTTCAATAAAATTGCCGCTGCAGTCAGGCAGCTTTCCGGACAGATCGAAGCAATATCTACCGCAATAAATCATATGGACGGCGATACCCGGGTGCTGGTCGACTCTATCCGCGGGATCAATAATATAAGCAGTGAGAACGCGGCGGAAACTCGTAACGTATCGGCGGCAACGGAGGAACAACTAGCCTCGATACAGGAAATCGCCTCATCCAGCCAGAGCCTGGCGAAGCTGGCGGAGAACCTGCAGACAGCAATCTCCGGATTCAAGCTGTAGGGGTGCGCTGTAGGGGTGCCGGGAGCTTTGTCCAATGGAAGAATCAAAAAATCGAGTTGAGATTATATATTATTTCGTATATAATTATCTAGTAAAATCACGCGAGGGCTGGAGCACATGACCAAAGAGCCGGTAAAAACAATCAAAAAGCAGGAAGCATATCAGTATATCAAAGGCAATATCCTTAGCGGTGCCTACGGGCCGGGGTACCGGATAATAATCGACCGTGTGGCCAAAGAACTCAACCTGAGCATCATCCCCGTACGGGAAGCTATTCAGCAGCTCGAGGCCGACGGATTGATCGAAATCGTACCCTACAGCGGGGCGATCGTTAGGCAGGTAAACGAAACAGACTATCTGGAAGCGGCCTTCGTAATGCTTGTCCTGGAAGCGGCCGCCACCGCTCTTGCCTCTCAGCGGCTTACCGGCGAGGACATCCGCGAGCTTGAAGAGATCAATACGCGGATGAAAGACTCGCTCCAAAGTCTCGACCTCGAGCAAGTGGGGGCGATGAACGTCGCCTTTCACTCCGCCATCCACGAAAAGTGCGGCAATTCGTACCTCATCGACAAGCTTAAGCAAGTCTGGCAACGGGTCTCGCAAGTTCGGCACGCCGGCATCACCTTCGCACCCCAGCGCGCCAAAGCTTCGACCGAAGAGCACGACAGGCTCATCCAACTGTTTAAAGAGAAAGCGCCGGCGGCGGTTATCGAAGAATGCGTGCGCCAGCACAATCAAAACACCATCGACGCCGTTCACAACCTTAATCTTAAATTCGGCGGTCAGCTAATCCATTCGATGTAACTGTATGCGACAACAAGGCCCGGTCTGGGAGTAACAGGCCGGACCTTTGTTTTTCTGACGGTGTTCCTTAACAAAAATTTTTCTGATGACCTTGTGCGGCGGAGGATATGGAAAACTAATGCTTGAAATTTATAGAAGGAAAACGGCGCAAAATCATGCCGGGCAGGAGGGGCTGGGATGACAGGGAAAATACTCGTCGTCGACGACGAAGCGAATATCCGCCAGCTTGTGAAATATAACCTCGAGAAAGAGGGCTTTACCTGCAGCGAAGCCGAGGATGGGCCGGCCTGCCTGGAGAGCGTCCGCCGGGAGCGCCCCGACCTCATCGTGCTGGACATCATGCTGCCGGAAAAGGACGGCCTCGAGGTCTGCCGCCTGCTCAAGGCTCAGCCGGCTACGGCGGGGATACCGATAATAATGCTGACCGCCAAGGCGGAGGAGATCGACACCATCCTCGGGCTGGAGATGGGGGCCGACGACTACATGACCAAACCTTTCAGCCCGCGCGAGCTCACCGCGAGGGCCAAAGCCGTTCTCCGCCGCTCGCAGAAGGAACCGCAGCAGGCCGACGAGCTTACGGCTGGCCGGGTAAGGCTGAATCTGCTCCGCCACGAGGCTTTCCTCGGCGAGGAGCGGCTTGAGCTCACCCCGAAGGAGTACGAGCTACTGAGGCTTTTTCTCGCCAACGCCGGCCGGGCCTTTTCTCGCGACCAACTTCTTGAGACGGTGTGGGGCTACGAATATGCCGGCGACTCTAGGACGGTGGATGTACATATCCGTCATCTTAGGCTCAAGCTGGCCGGAGATCCTGTCGTGGCGCAGGCGATCGAAACGGTACGGGGCATGGGGTATCGGCTCGGCAAGATTTGAGGCTGCGCAACTTGTCCTCATTCCGCCACCTGCACGGCAGCATCGCGGCAGCCGGCCGCCGAACCGAGAAACAGGACGACGGGCGGAGAAAAACGGGACGAAAGTCCCAATAAAATTTGACTATAATCTTTAGACAATGTAAAATGAAACCGAATGAAACTACAACGAAACATTGAGGCAAACCTACCGAAAGATAGGGACGCAAAGCCATGGGTCTAAAGCCGCCGCTCGGAGGCTACGATTGCCAGGTTGCCGTTTCGCCGACGTCGCTGGTCAGGGTTTGCCCTGGCTTGTTTTTTTTGTGCAGATAGCGTCGGATTCTGTTGTGGAGGCGGCCACATTGCTTAGACACAGAGCTATGTTCACAGCGATAGCGCTTGTGCTTGTTGGGGCGATCGCTTCGGCCGGATGCACGGCGCCAAAAAGCGGCGGCCCGCAGGCACAGCCCTCCCAGCCCGAGGGAACCCAAAAAAAGTTTAAAGTTCTCCACGTCATGAGCTATCATTCGCCGTGGGAGTGGACGGACACGCAGTTCAAAGGCTTCAAGGACGCCCTCAAAGGGCTGGATGTCGAATACCGGGTCTACCAGATGGACGCCAAGAACAGGAGCTCCGTCGAGCGGTTGCAGAAAAGCGGCCGGGAAGCGGCGGAACTGATCGCTGCCTGGCGGCCGGACCTTGTCTACACAAGCGACGACGAGGCCCAGGAGTATGTTGCCAGCCGCCACGCCGACGGCGCCATCCCCTTCGTCTTCAGCGGGGTCAACAAATTGCCGCAGGAATATGGGGTTTCCCAAAGCATGAACATCGCCGGCATCCTCGAGATCGAACATTTCGTGGAAAGCGCTGCCCTGTTCCACAGGGTCGTGCCGGGAGCGACGAAGGTGGCAGTGGTCTTCGACGACGCGCCCATATGGGAGGCGGTGGCGAAGAGAATGAAAGCGAGAGCCGGTGAAATACCGGGGATTGACTTCGTCGCTTGGGACACGATCAGAACGTTCGCCGCATATCAGGCGAAAATGAAAGAGTACGAACAGCAGGTGGACGGCGTCTGTCTCGTCGGCATTTTCAATTTCAAGGACGAGCGCGGCAACAACGTTCATTACCGCGATGTGCTGAAGTGGACGGCCGAGAATAGCCGCCTGCCGGATTTCAGCTTCTGGATCGACAGGGCGAGCTTCGGCACACTGTGCGTCGTCTCGGTGTCGGGGTACGAACAGGGGCTGGCGGCAGGCCGGATCGCCCGGGAGATCCTTGCGGACGGCAGGAACCCCGCGAGCTTCCCCATGCAGCCCACCACCAGGGGCCAGGCGGCGATCAGCCTGGCACGCGCGAAAGACCTCGGCCTGAGAATCGACAGCAAGGCGCTGCTGAGCTCCAAAGTGTTCAGCACGTATGGGTGGCAGTGATATGGCCAGGACGCTGCAGACGAAAATAATGCTGATCCTGCTGGCGGTGTTCCTGCTGACGCTCAGCATAAACGTTTTCTTCACCGGCAAGATATTCCGCGCCGAATATACCGGCGCCGTCGAGGGAGAGCTTTTTGCCGTCGGCCAAGGGCTCAAGGTGCAGGTGGAGCGGCTGCTGGGTTATGGACTGCCCCTCGGCGACCTGGTGGGCTTCGATGAGCTATGTGACGAGGTTGTAGAGAAGTATCCTGACATCACCTTCGCGGCGGTAGTGGATATCGGCGGCACGGTGCTTTTCCACAGCGACAATATTGCCAGACACCGCCGCATGGACGAGCCGGAGCTTTACCGCGCAGTTGGGGAAAACAAAGAAAGCGTGGTCAGGTATACGGCCGGCGGCAGGGAGATGTTCGGCTTCGTCATCCCCGTCGCGGAACCGGCCGGCCGCCATGTCGGCGCCGTCGTGCTGGGCTACCCGGTGGAGATCATTACCGGGAAAGTTACCGCCCTCACCGGACAGAACGCGGCGGTGTCCTTCCTGCAGTTTGGCATCGTCCTCGTGCTGATTGCCCTGGTTTTCTCCCTGTGGGTGACAAAGCCGTTGATAAAGCTGCAGCGCGCCACCGAGACCATCGTCGCCCAGGGTACGGAATCTTTTCGGCCGGTCGACATCAACTCGCAGGATGAGATCGGCCGGCTGGCGGTATCGTTCAATGAGATGGCCGGCGAGCTGCAGAACACCACTGTCTCGAAGGCCCGACTGGAAGAGGCGCTCAGGCAGTTGCAGCTCGTTCAGTCCCAGCTCATTCAGCAGGAAAAATTGGCCGGCATCGGCCAGCTGGCAGCCGGCGTCGCCCATGAAATCAACAATCCGATAGCGTTCATCATCAGCAACCTGGAGACTCTGCACCAATACACCGACAGGCTCGAACAGTTCGTGGCTCTCCAGGAAGTGGCTCTGAACGACCTGGCGAAGGACGGCGGGAAGACAGCCGCGGCGGCGGAGGTGGTCGCATCGGTCGGAAATGTGAGGCGATCGCTGAAAATCGATCATGTACTTAGCGATACAAAGGACCTTATCGGCGAAACCCTCGACGGCGCCGCCAGGGTGAAAAACATCGTCCATGACCTGCAAGGATTCGCCCGGTCGGACCAGGTACGGAAAATGGCGAACATCAACGACGGTATCGACGCCACGGTCAACGTCATCGGCAGCGAGATCAAAAACGTGGCCGCCGTCACCAAGGACCTGGGCGAGCTTCCGCTGACCCGTTGCAATCCCGGGCAACTCAACCAGATATTCATGAACCTGCTGGTCAACGCGGCGCAGGCGATCGAGTCCTTCGGTGAGATTCGCATTAAAACCTGGGCGGCCGACGATCATATTTTCATTACTGTCGCCGACAACGGCCGCGGCATCCCGGCGGCGAACATGAACAGAATCTTCGAGCCGTTTTTTACCACCCAGGAGGTCGGCAAGGGGACAGGGCTGGGCCTCAGCGTCAGCTACGACATCATCCGCAACCACGGCGGCGAAATCAAGGTTGAGAGCGAAGAAGGAAAAGGAACAACCGTAACCGTCGTGCTTCCCGTTGTGCGCACTTCATAAAAAGATGCGGTAGCGCATGGATGTATTGCTGCAACCTATGGACAAAGCTCTGGTTCGGGAGGTTACCGCGAAACAGAGAGGCCTGGTGGTATGATGCGTAAAAATTCGTCTTCGAGGGACTATTTGTCCTAGCTCTTGTGCTAATCGGTTCGCAAAATAGGACTTTAGTACTATATATAGCATCAAAAACAGGACTTTTGTTTCATAAAAAAATTTCGATTAAATCTTATAATAATAAGGGGGATGTTTGACAAAATACGACAAACAGAGTAATAATTTGCGGTTGCCAGAGCATGTGTGGCCGACGGTTTTGCGGTGTAATAGGGAAGGAAGGGAATAGCGACCATACTGGGAGGAGAATATGGCGAGTCAGGATAAAATTCGTGCGGACATCAAGGCTGTTTTACCCGGCGCGGAGGATTATATCGTCGAACGTTTAGTCACGAAAGTCGAAGAGGAACTTAATGACATCTGCCGCTTGAAAAAAGTTGGACGGCGCCGTCAGAAGGTCGCCGTCGAAAGGGTAATCAATCATGAAGAACTGGCGGCACTGGGGCTAAGATGACCCAGAACGACCTATGGATGTATGGGGAGGCGGTTGTCATTACGGTATCGGACACGCAATTCGCTGATCTTGTAGCCGAGTACAAGGGCTTGGTCCGTGCGATGGCCAAGAAGTATTACTTTCCCGGCAGCGATCGAGAAGACGTTATTCAAGAAGGAATGATGGGGCTTTATAAAGCAGCCCTGGCCTATAAGCCGGACGGCAAGACATCTTTCAGAAGTTTTGCCGCGATGGTTATCAACCGGCATCTGATTACCGCGCTCAAGACGGCGCGGCGGGGCAAGGCACTGGTTCTTACCAGCGCCGAAAGGCTTGAAAACCGCGTTCAGGAGGACAGGTACGCCCACATCAAGGAAGTCGGGGAAATTATCGCCGGTGCAGCGACCGACCCCTTGGCGACGATAATTGCCGAAGAGGAAGCGGCCGCCTTTTTGCGCCGGCTGAAGAAAACGCTCTCCCCTCTGGAGATGGAAGTATTGAGGTATCGCCTCGCCGGCTATTCTATCCAGGAAACGGCCGAAACGCTGTCGCGATCGCCCAAGGCTATCGATAACGCCCTGTCGCGGATCAAGAACAAATTCCGGATCGAGACCGAAACGCTTAAAAGGGCCATTGGTCAATAACCGCGGTTCAACAAGCTATTTATTAACGGTACTGAAAGCCTCTGCAAAGAGGGCTTTTTGTCTTTTATACAGAAATACTTTTACAGTAAAAACCTTTCTGGCGGACTAATCCGCCGGGCGTACAGGAGGAATAATAATGGAGAATAAAAGCGATCTTTTAGAAAAAGGTGCCATACTGCAACGGGACAAGGAAACGTACGCAATCGCCCCCCATATCCCTGGCGGCATCATCCTCGACTTCAACCTGCTGCGCAAGCTCGCCGACGTCGCCGAGAAATACGGCGCCAAGGCGGTTAAGCTCACCAGCGCGCAGCGCGTGGCGATAGTCGGCATCGCCGACGACAAGATCGACCAGGCGTGGGCCGATCTCGGCACTCCGAAGGGCGCGGCCGTCGGCCTGTGCGTCCGCAGCGTCAAGATCTGTCCGGCGATGCATTTCTGCCGGATGGCCCAGCAGGACGCGGTGACCCTGGGGCTGGAAATCGACAAACGTTACCACGGCATGGAGCTGCCGTCCAAATTCAAAATGGGCGTCTCTGGCTGCCCCAATTCCTGCAGTGAGCCAGGGATAAAGGATTTAGGCATCATGGGCACTCCCAAGGGATATACTATTATGATCGGCGGCAGCGCCAGTGCCAGGCCGCGGCTCGCCGACGTCCTGGTCCAGGGAGTTCCCCAGGAGGAAGTGTTGCCCCTCGTCGACAAGATCATCGCCTACTATCAGGCAAACGCCAACAAGTACGAGCGCCTCGGCCGGATGATCGACCGCATCGGCTTTGAGAAGGTCAAACAGGATTTGCTGGGTTAGGCGCAAGGAGGCTTACGATGACGGAATTTGAAGGCAACAAGCCCAGCATTGACTCCCGGGCCTTTGTCGCCGAAGGGGCGCGGGTGATCGGCAAGGTGACGCTGCAAGAGTTCAGCAGCGTATGGTTCAACACGGTAGTGCGCGGCGACGTCAACCGTATCGAGATCGGCCTCTACAGCAACGTGCAGGACAATAGCGTCGTGCATGTCGCCGACAACTTTCCGGCCATCATCGGCGATTTCGTTACCATCGGCCACAACTGCGTAATCCACGCCGCTACGGTCGAAGAGCACTGCCTGATCGGCATGGGCGCGGTAATCCTCACCGGGGCGGTCATCGGCAAAGGCAGCATCGTCGCCGCCGGGGCAGTGGTCCGGGAGAACCAGATTATCCCGCCCCACTCGTTGGTGGTCGGGCTGCCGGCCAAAGTGATAAAGTCGATCCCCGACGAGTGGCCGCGCATCCACGCCCAAGCGGTGAAATACAAAACCCTGTGGACGAAGCGCTACGGCATCCTGCCGGATGCGGGCGGCGAAGTCTACCAGGGAGAAAAGATCGTCTAACCGAAATACTGGCGCGCAGCGGCGGAAGGGGTCTCAGGGCAGACCTCTTCTGCCGCTGCCGCAAAGAGAGGGTGGATATATGCCGCGGACCAAGCGCCAGTTGCTGCTCCGCATGATTGAAAAATACGCCCTGATTTTCATCGGCTCCATTTTGACGGCGGTCGGGCTGGAGATTTTTCTCGTGCCCAACCAGATTATCGACGGCGGCGTTATCGGCATCGCGATTCTGCTCAGCCACCTTACCAATATACCGCTTGCCATCCTGATCGTCGCCCTCAACCTGCCCTTTCTGTATATCGGCTACAACCAGATCGGCAAAACGTTTGCCATTTCCACCGTGTTCGCCGTAATATCCCTGGCTGGCTGGGTGGCGTACTTCCGCCCCATCCCCGAATTGACCAACGACCTTTTCCTCGCCGCCGTCTTCGGCGGGATCGTCATCGGCGTCGGGGTAGGTCTGATTATCCGCTACGGCGGCTCGCTCGACGGCACCGAGATTATCGCCATCATCCTCGACAAGCGAACCGGCTTTTCGGTCGGCGAAGTAGTGATGTTCATCAACCTCTTCATCCTCGGCAGCGCCGGGTTTGTTTTTTCCTGGGACAAGGCGATGTATTCGCTGGTTGCCTACTTCGTCGCCTTCAAGGTCATCGACATCACCATCGAGGGACTCGACGAGACCAAAGGGGTGATAATCGTTTCCGAAAACCCTGACGAGATCGCCGAAACCCTCCTTGCCCGCCTGGGAAGGGGCGTGACGGTGCTGCACGGTGCCGGCGGCTTCACCGGCGAGCCCAAGAAAGTCCTTTACTCGGTGGTTACCAGGCTGGAGATCGCCAAACTGAAGTCGATCATCTACGAGAAAGACGAAAATGCGTTCGTGACGGTACAGGACGTCCACGAAGTGATCGGCGGCAGGGTCAAGAAGAAAGCCATCCACTAGCCCGGCAGTAGGGGCGGAAATGAATTGCCGCAAAGTTCCGCCGGAAAAGAGGATTTGGGGATATCAGGAAAAATATAATTATGTACGGGTTTTCGGATAGTTGACCCGAGGAGGGAATATAGTTTGACTGGAGGGGTAAAAGAAGGGGTTTTTTTCGGGTTGAGTTAAACCGAAAAATAATCAGGAGGGATATCATGCGGACGAAATGGTTGGCTTTAAGTTTGGCAGTGATTCTTGCTGCGGTGGTCGCCGGTTGCGGCGGCTCATCCGGCGGTGCCGACGTAATCAAGATCGGCCAGACGGTGGCCCTGACCGGCGACAGCTCGATGTGGGGACAGTCTGAAAAGAACGCTATTGAAATGGAAATCGCCAAGATCAACGCCAAAGGCGGGGTACTGGGCAAGAAGCTGCAGCTGATCGCCTACGACAACCGCGCCGACGCTACCGAGGCGGTCAACATCGCCAAGCGGCTTGTGGGCGAGAAGGTTGTCGCCATCATCGGCCCCGCGCAGAGCGGCGTTGCCATCGCCACAACTTCGGTAACCGAGCCGGCGAAGGTGCCGTTCATCGCCACCACCGCCACCAACCCCAAGGTTACGGTTGACGACAAAACCGGCAAGGTTAGGTCGTACGCTTTCCGCACCTGCTTCATCGACCCCTTCCAGGGGACGGTGGCGGCGCAGTTCGCCGTCAAGGATCTGAAAGCGAAAACAGCGGCCATCATCTATGACGTCGGCTCCGATTACTCGGCCTGGTTGGGCAAGTACTTCATCGAAGAATTCCAGAAGCAGGGTGGCAAGATCGTCGCCAATGAAGCTTTCCGCACCGGCGAACTCGACTTCCGCGCCATCCTCGGTAAAGTGAAAGGTTTCAGCCCAGACGTGCTCTTTATCCCGACGATGCAGAAAGAAGCGGCTCTGATCATGAAACAGGCCGCCGACCTTGGGATCAAGGCCAAATTCCTCGGCGGCGACGGCTGGGGCAGCCCCGACCTTGTCACCCTCGGCGGCTCGGCTGTGGAAGGTTCCTATTTCGTGAACCTGGCCAGCTTGGACGACCCTGACATCCAGTCGTTCATCAAGGAATACAAGGAAAAATACAAGAGCGACCCGGTTATGCCGAACCCGGTCATGGCCATTGACGGCTTGTATGCCGTTATCGACGCCATCAAGAAGACCAACAGCACCGACCCGGCGAAAATCGCCGAGCAGCTGGCCAAGACCAAGGACCTGCAAGTGCTGAGCGGCAAACTGACCATCGATCCCAAGACCCACGACCCGCTCAACAAACCGGCGGTCATCCAGGAAGTCAAAGGCGGCAAGTTCGTCTTCAAAGCCAAGTTTGTCACCCAGTAACAGCCGATGCGGGGCGGTGCGGGCCGAAAGGCCCCCGCCGTCCCTGTTTTTTCCGGCGTTGGGCAAGTCTCAAGATTAAGGAGCGGGCGCCTATGTTCATCCAAACGCTAGTGACCGGACTCGCCATCGGCGGCATCTACGCCCTGATGGCGGTCGGCTATTCCCTGGTTTTCAGCATCCTCAACTTCAGCAATTTCGCGTACGGATCGATCATCATGCTCGGCGCGTACATCGGTTACTATGTTTTGATGCACATGGGCGTCCCCCTGGCGCTGTCCGTCCTCATCTCCATCATCGGGGCGGCCATTCTCTGCTTCGCCAACGAGCGCATGGCCTACAGCACGTTGCGCAAGCGCAACGCCTCGTCGCTCTACTTCATGATCAGCGCCATGGGGACATCGATCTTCCTCGAAAACCTCGTTTACGCGACCATCGGCTCGCGGTTCTACGCCTTCCCCGAGGTCCTGACCCAGCAGAACGTCTCCTTCGGCGGCGTGTCGCTCGGGCTTTTGGACGTTTTCGCCATTGCTTTCTCGGGACTAGCCATTTACGGTCTCCACTACTTCCTCCAGAACAGCAAAACCGGCATCGCCATCCGGGCGGCGTCCTACGATATGCAGGTCTGCCAGCTAAACGGCGTCAACGTCAACAAGGTCATCGGCTGGGTATTCCTGCTGGCGGGGGCGCTAGCCGGCATCTCCGGCATGTTCCTGGGGATGAAGTACATGGTCTACCCCACCATGGGCTGGATAACCAACAAGGCCTACATCGCCGCCGTCATCGGCGGCTTGGGCAGCCTGCCCGGGGCGGTCGTCGGCGGCCTCATCCTCGGGGTGCTGGAAACCTTCGTATCCGCCTACGTATCGTCGGTTGTCCGCGACGTTTTCAGCTTTTCCTTGCTGGTCATACTGCTCCTGGTGCTGCCGACCGGCCTGTTCGGCAAATTTCTCGAGGAAAAGGTGTAACCTGTCATGCTCGAATACGTTAGCGGCATCATAACCTTCAGCCTGATATACGTCATCGCCGCGGTAGGGCTGGCCGTCTTCACCGGGTTCACCGGCCTCTTCTCCCTCGGCCACGCCGCCTTTTTCGCCATCGGCGCCTATACGGCCGGCATCCTGACTTATTTCTATGACGTCAACTTCTGGGCGGCGCTGGCGGCCGGCATCGCCATGTCGTCGCTGGTCGGCGTGCTCATCGGCTACCCGACGCTCAAAGCCAAGCTGCGCAGTGACTACTTCGCCATCGCCACCCTCGGCTTCGGCGAGGCGGTGCGGGTGCTGCTCGAGAACCTTGACATCACCCAGGGAGCCCGCGGCCTACCCGGCATCGCCAGCGAGACCACCCTGCCGATCGTCATCGCCCTCACCATCCTCGTCCTGTGGGTGGCCCGCAACTTCGTCCATTCCCGCTACGGGCGCGCGGCCATCGCCGTGCGCGAGGACTTCGTCGCCGCCGAAATGATGGGCATCAACCTCTTCCAGGTGCGGATGCGGTCGCTGGTGTTCAGCGCCGGCTGCGCCGGCCTGGCCGGCGGCCTGTTCGCCCATTACGTTTCCTTTATCCAGCCGGGCATGTTCACCGCCGCCCTTTCCACCCAGCTCACCGCTAGCGTCGTGGCCGGAGGCATGGGCAGCATCACCGGGCCGACGGTGGCGGCGATATTGTTCGTCGCCGTGCCCGAGGCGCTCAGGATGGCCAGCATGTGGCGCCTGGTGGCCTACGGCTTCCTGCTCGTAGCCATCATGGTATTCAGGCCCCAGGGACTGTTCGGCTTCCGGGAGATTTCCTGGCATAGCTGTGTCCGCTGCTTCCGCAGAAAACCGGCTGCCGCCGGAGGGGGGGCAGGAAAATGAGCATGCTCGAACTCAAAGGAGTCACTAAAAGCTTCGGCGGCATCGTCGCCTGCAAGGACATCAGCCTGGCGGTCGCCCCGGGGCAGGTAGCCGGCCTCATCGGCCCCAACGGCGCCGGCAAGACGACCGTCTTCAACCTCATCACCGGCGTATATGCGCCCACCGCCGGCAGCATTATCTTCGCCGGCCGGGACATCACCGCCACCCGCCCCGACAAGGTGGTGGCGCACGGCATCGCCCGCACCTTCCAGAACATCCGCCTGTTCCGCAACCTGACGGTGCTCGACAACGTCCGCATCGCCGTCGACAAAGAGGTCGGCTACGCCCTCGGCGAAGCGCTGGTGCGCTCGCCGCGGGTGAAGAGCCGCGAAAATGAGATCTGCGCGCTGGCGATGGAGCGTCTCGAGGAGGTCGGCCTGGCCGACAAGGCGGACGTGCGGGCCGACAGCCTTCCGTACGGCCTGCAGCGCAAGCTGGAAATCGCCCGCGCCCTGGCCCTCAGGCCAAAGCTGCTGCTCCTCGACGAACCGGCGGCCGGCATGAACCCCGAAGAATCCCAGGAACTGGCCGGACTGGTCCGGACTCTCCATGCCCGCCACGGTCTCACCATCCTGCTCATCGAGCATCACATGGACGTGGTGATGGAGCTGTGCGAACGGATCTTCGTCCTCGACTTCGGCGTCAAGCTCGCCGAAGGCACGGCGGAAGAGATCCAGACCAATCTGGAAGTGCTGCGAGCCTACCTCGGGGAGGGATACAAACGTGTTAGAAGTCAATAACCTCAACGTGAAATACGGCCAGATACACGCCCTCCGCGACGTCAGCCTGTCGGTCCAGCCCGGCCGCATCGTGGCCGTCATCGGCGCCAACGGCGCGGGCAAATCGACCCTGATGATGACGCTGGCCGGCCTGCTCGCGCCCGCGTCCGGGCGGATAACCTACGACGGCCGTCCGCTGCCCGCCAAAGCGTACGAAGTGCTCGGCATGGGGATTTGCCTCGTTCCCGAGCGGCGCCGCCTGTACGCCAACCTCACCGTCAAGGAGAACCTCCTCATGGGGGCGTTCCTCCGCAACGACAAGGACGGCATCGAAGCCGACCTGGACAAGATGTACGCCTTGTTTCCCATCCTGCGGCAGAGGCTGAAACAATATGCCGGCACGCTCTCCGGCGGCGAACAGCAGATGGTGGCCATCGCCCGCGGGCTGATGTCGCGGCCCAGGCTGCTGCTCCTCGACGAGCCGTCGCTCGGCCTGGCGCCCCTCCTCGTGGAGAGCGTTTTCAAGACGGTCCGCGAAATCAAGGCCCGGGGGACGACCATCCTGCTCGCCGAGCAGAACGCCTTTCAGGCCCTGGAAATGGCCGACGACGCCTTCGTTCTCGAGACGGGGCGCGTGCTGCTGACCGGGGCGGGCAGCGACCTGATCGCCGACCCCTTGGTGCGCAAAGCGTATCTGGGCATAAAAAGCTAGGTGAAACGAGAACAAGGGAGATCCGCGATGAAACTTGAAACCATGCTCGTCCACGGCGCCGAAGGCGACCAGGCGACAGGGGCGGTGAGCACGCCCATCTACCAGGCCTCGACCTTCCGCCAACACACCGTCGGCCAGCAAGGCGGCTACCAGTATTCGCGGGGAGCCAACCCCACCCGCCACGCACTCGAGGAACAGATGGCCCTCCTGGAGGGCGGCTGCCGCGGGTTCGCCTTCGCCTCGGGTATGGCGGCGATGACGGCCGTCCTGCACCTCTTCAAGGCCGGCGATCACATCGTCGCCAGCCAGAACCTCTACGGCGGCACCTCCCGCGTCCTTGACCGGGTGCTGGGGCGGTTCGGGCTGTCGGCCACCTACGCGGAATTTTGCGACCTGGCCGAGATTACCGCCGCCATCACCCCGGCGACCAGGGCGCTGATCATCGAGACGCCCTCCAATCCGACCCTCATGGTCACCGATATCGCCGCCGTCGCCGCCCTTGCCCGCGAACGGGGGCTGCTCGCCATCGCCGACAACACCTTCATGTCCCCTTACCTCCAGCAGCCGCTGTCCCTGGGGGTGGACATCGTCGTCCACAGCGCCACCAAGTTCATCGGCGGCCACAGCGACGTGCTCGCCGGCGTGGTGGTGGTCAAAGACGGGAAGGTGGCCGAGGACCTGCACTTCGTCCAGAACGCCACCGGCGGCGTGCTCGGACCGCAGGACTCCTGGCTGCTGCTGCGCGGCCTCAAAACGCTCGGCGTCCGCATGGACCGCCAGGCCCAAAATGCCCGTGTCTTGGCCGAGTGGCTGCGGGCCCGGCCGGAGGTTGAAAGAGTCTACTACCTCGGTTTTGCCGACCACCCCGGCCACGACCTCCACTTCCACCAGGCGAGGGGTACCGGCAACGTCGTCTCCTTCGACCTCGGCGACGGCGACTTCGCCCGGGCCTTTTTATCCAGGACGAAACTATGCGTGCTCGGCGACAGCCTCGGCGGCGTGGAAACGCTCGTCAACCTGCCCGACGTCATGTCCCACGGTTCGGTGCCGCGCGAGCGCAAGCTGCGCATGGGAGTAACGCCCAGTTTGATAAGATTGTCGGCGGGACTAGAGCATCCGGACGATATAATCGCCGATCTGGATCAGGCGCTTAAAGGTTGAGACCGTTGATAAAGGCCCAGCTAAATCCAGAATGGCTTACGGAGGGTACGAGCATGACCACCGATTTCTACAAATACCACGCCCTCGGCAACGACTACATCGTCATCGACCCCAACAAGAGCGGCCTCGCTCTCACAGAGGAAAACATCCGCCTGATCTGCCACCGCAATTTCGGCGTCGGCTCGGACGGCATTCTCTACGGGCCGCTGCTGGAGGGCGGCGGGATGCGCCTCCGCATCCTCAATCCCGACGGCAGCGAGGCCGAAAAGAGCGGCAACGGCATCCGCATCTTTTCCCGCTACCTCGTGGAAGCGGGCTATGTAAAGAGCAAAGAGTTCGCACTCGTCACCGCTGGCGGCGCGGTCGCGGTCGCGGTGCTCGACGATGCCGCCGCCCTCATCAAGGTCGACATGGGCGCCGCCAGCTTTAGCAGCGCCGACCTGCCGGCCGGCGGCCCGCCGCGCGAGATCCTCGGCGAGAAACTTCGCCTGGGTGATGCCGAGTATGCGATCAACTGCGTGTCGATGGGCAACCCCCACTGCGTCATCCCGCTGGACGATATTTCCCGGGAAACTGCCGAACGGCTCGGTCCCCTCGTCGAGAGCCATCCCCTTTTCCCCCGGCGGACCAACGTTCAGTTTCTCCAGGTGCTCGACCGGGCCAACATCCGCATCGAAATCTGGGAGCGCGGGGCCGGTTACACGCTCGCCTCGGGGAGCAGCAGCTGCGCCGCGGCCAGCGTCGCCCACCGGCTGGGGCTCACCGGGCCGGCGGTCAAGGTCCATATGCCGGGCGGGGCCATCGACATCGGCATCCGGCCGGACGGGCACGTTTTCATGACCGGTCCGGTCACCGGCGTTATGGCGGGGACATTCGCCGTCGACCTCCGCCGGCAGCTCGGCCTCAGGGAGGAAAAGCCGTGATCGCCGTCGCGCCCCTTGCCGAAAGCGACTTGCCCGCGCTGGCGGCGCTATTCACCGAGCTGACCGACGACCCCACTGACGAGGCGCGCATGGCCGCCGGCGAGGACTACATCCTGCTCGGCGCCAAGCGGGACGGCGAACTCGTCGGCTTCATGATGGGCATCGTCTGCCTCGATATCGTCGGCTGCTGCCAGCCCTTCCTGGTGGTGGAAAACGTCATCGTCGCCCGGGCAGCGAGGCGCCAGGGGGTGGCCAGGCGGCTGTGGGACGAACTGGAGGCCGAGGCTCGGCGGCGGGGCTGCTACTATGTCTTCCTCGTCTCGATCGACTGGCGCGAGGACGCCCACCACTTTTATGCCAGCGTAGGATTTACGCCTGACAAGTATAAAGGGTTCAAAAAGTATTTAGACAGATAGAAAAAGACCGTACGGCTGCTCCGTACGGTCTTTGCGTTTTTTCTATCCCCGCTTCCTCAGCGCCGCGGCGATGCGCGTCAGCCCTTCCTCCAGCAGCGACCTGGGGCAGGCAAAGTTGAAGCGCGCGAAGCCCTCGCCCTGGCGGCCGAAGAGCGGCCCGTCGCTCAGCCCCACCTTGGCGTCATGGATGAGAAATTTCTTCAGCGCGCCGTGGTCGGCGAAGAGGGCGCGGAAGTCGAGCCAGGCCAGGTAGGTGCCTTCGGGTTTCTCCGCCTTCACGCCCGGCAGCTCGCGGCGGACGAAGTCCACCAGCAGGTCGGCGTTGGCCTCGAGGTAGGGAAGGAGGTTGTCGAGCCAGTCCTCGCCCGTCTTGTAGGCCGCCTCGGCCGCCGTCAGCCCGAACAGATTGCCCTCGCCGATGTCGAGCGCGGCGAGCAGGTCGCCGTACCGTCGGCGCTTATCGGGGTCGGGGAGCACTGCCAACGACGTGTAAGTGCCGGCGATGTTGAAGGTCTTGCTGGGCGAGAAGAAAGTTACGCTATTACGGGCAAGCTCCGGCCCCAGAGTGGCGAAGGCAGTATGACGGTGGTCGGAAAACACCAGGTCGCAGTGGATCTCGTCGGCGAGAATGGTGATGCCGTGCCGCAGGCAGATATTTCCGAGGGTTAGCAGCTCGTCCCGCGTCCACACCCGGCCGACCGGATTGTGGGGGCTGCAGAGGATGAGCAGCTTCACCGTCGGGTCGAGTTTTTTCTCCAGGTCCGCCAAGTCCATCTCCCAGCGGCCGCCCCGTTCCCTGAGGGGGTTCTCGACCAATTGGCGGCCGTTCCTGGTCACACAGGTGAAGAAGGGCGGGTAAACAGGCGGCTGAATGACGACCTTATCGTCGGGGGCGGTGAGGGCGAGGACGGCGGCGCTGAGCGAAGCCACCACCCCTGGGGTGTTCACCACCCAGTCGCGCTCGATCTTCCAGCCGTGGCGGCGGCGTTCCCAGTCGATGGCCGCCCGGAAAAACCCTTCTTCTTTGGTATGGTAGCCGTAAACGGGGTTGAGGGCTCTGGCCTGGACGGCGGCGGTGATCCCAGGGGGGGCGGCGAAGTCCATATCGGCAACCCAAAAGGGCAGCACGTCGGTTGTCCCGAAAATTTTTGCGAGCATGTCCCATTTTTCGCAGCCGGTGCCGCGGCGTTCGATGATTGCGTCGAAGTTGTAACTCAAACTGAAGCCTCCTCAAAAATCAAGGTTTTTGGGTGGCGCGGGCTTCGCCTCCGCCAGGCGGGCGGCGGCCATCGCTAGGGCGCCGCCGTACAGGGCGACGATGATGTCCTTCTGGGCATCCCAGATGTCGCCCTGAGCGCCGAGGAAGATCATCCCGAGTTCGGGGTTGACCACCTCCACGACGATGGCCTCGATGCACTCGAAAATAGCGCTTACGGCGACGAGCAGGAGAGGGGAGAAGAAATACGGCCAGGGCGGCGCCACCTTCGCCACCCGTTCCAGCCACTCTTTGAGCGGGTAAGCGAGCAGCAAACCGAAAGAGAAATGGACGATGCGGTCGTAATGGTTGCGGCCGAGGCCGAAGCTCTCCTTGAGCCAGTCGCCGGCGGGCACGAAGCTGTAGGACCAGTGGGCGCCGACCGCGCAGAGCATCAGGTAGACGATGATTAGGATATACGACGCGTCGGAGAACCGGAAGCGGCGGGCCGAATAGAGGAAGGGAGGCCCGAGGAGGAAGACCAGGAGATTGTCGAGCACCCAGTCGAACCGGTCCAGCGGCTCGAAGGCAAGATAGAGCCACAGGATGAGATAGGCGGCGAAAAAGCCTTTGACCAGCATGGAGGCCTCCTAACGCTTCTTAGCCAGAACGGCCGCGAAAAATTTCCAGATAACGTCGGTGGCGGGCATGGTCCCCGGGTCTGTGCCGATATAGGACGCCGGGAACTGGGGCATGCCACCCGGCCACATATGGCCGAGGCCCTCGACGAGGTAAACGCGCATGGGGACCGAGGCGCACGCCAGCGAACGGATGCCCTGGCGGCCGGCGGCGGGCTCCAGCTCGCCTTCGCAGCCGTTGAGCCCCGCCCATTCGCGCAGGCCGTCCAGGAGGGGCGGCTGAGTGAAGGAACCCCAGGGGTGGCTGATAGGACCGCCGCCCAAGGGATTGAACGGGTCGGCCGTGCCGACGATGAACAGCGTCGGTACGTGAGGCCGCCGGGACGGAGCGGCCGGCAGCGGCCAATATGGGCCAGCTACGGGGGCGATGGCGGCGAACCTGTCCGGCAGGAGGGCGGCGGCCCGGAAAGTGAGCGACGCCCCGTTGGAAAACCCGGTCAGGAAGACCGCCTTGGCATCGACGGCGTACTTCTTGGCCAGATCGGCCAGCAGCAGATCGAGGAACTTGACGTCGTCGACACCGCTCAGAAAGCTCTGGCCGCGGCCCGAGCCGTCGTTCCACAGTTGGGGATTGGTAAGGAAGCCGGGCGGGGTGGAAAGATCGGCGCGCACGGCGTCGGGGAAGACGGCGAGAAACCCTTGCTGCTCGGCCTTCTCGCTCCACGCTGTTTCCGCGATCACGCCCGTCCCGGTGGCGCCGGCGCCGTGCAGCATGACGACGACCGGCAGCGGCCGCTGGCTGCTGTAGGTTGACGGCGCATAAACGTTGTAGATGCGCTCCTGGCCGTCCACGATCACCGAATGGGTGTCCAGCCCGGCGGCGCAGGCGGACCCCGCGGTCAGCGCCACAAGCAGGGCGGCTGAGGCGACGAGGTTTGGCAGGTTCACCGGCGTCCCTCCTTATTGGCATATATAACCGAGTTCTGGGCGGCCTCATAATATCCTGCCGACCCCCGCCGTCCGAAAAAGGGTTTTCGACCCGAGCCGGGGAAAATCACCTCCACGGACATCTCCGTGAAAAGAGGCGACCGGGAATATACTATACAGGAAGTTCATAATTAAGGAGGCAGCGACCGATATGCGTTACGAAGGAATGGTATACCGGCCGCCGAGCGAGGCGGGCAGCCTTCTGATCCAGTGTACGATCGGCTGTCCCCACAACAAGTGCACCTTCTGCCCGATGTACAAGGGGACGGCCTTCCGTATCCGGCCGGTGGAGGAAATCAAGGATGACCTGCGCGCCGCCGGGGAATATTACGGCGACAAGGTCGAGACCATCTTTCTCCCCGACGGCAACACCATCCTCATGAAGACGGAGCAGTTGCTCGAAATCCTCGCTTGCGTCCGCGAACTCTTCCCGCGGCTCAAAAGGGTGACCAGCTACGGCTCGGCCCGCTTCATAAACCTGAAACCGGCAGACGACTTGCGCCTGCTGCGGGAGGCCGGGCTTACCCGCATCCATTCCGGGATGGAGAGCGGCGACGATGTCGTCCTGGCGGAGATCCGCAAAGGGGCGACGGCGGCGGAAATCATCGCCGCCGGGCTCAAGGTCAAGGCGGCGGGGATGGAGCTGAGCGAATACGTGCTGATCGGCATCGGCGGGCGGCAGAGGAGCCGTGAGCACGCCGTCGCCAGCGCCGCCGTCCTGAATGCGATAAACCCGGATTTCGTAAGGTTGCGCACCTATATTCCCATGCCAGGCACGCCTCTCTACGACGATTACCGGCAGGGCCGGTTCGGCCTCCTTTCCCCGCACGAAGCGCTGCGAGAGACGGCGCTGTTCATCGGCAGCCTCGCCGTCACCAGCCAGCTCTACAGCGATCACAACTCGAACTATGCCTACGTCAACGGCCGGCTGCCGGCAGATAAGCCGGCGATGCTCGCCGTGATCGACGAACTGCTGGCAATGCCGGAAACGGCGTTTCGCCCCCCCCCGAGGCCGGCGGCTTGTGAGTGCGGAAAGCGGAAAAACTCTGGGCAGTTGCCCAGAGTTTTTCCGCCGCCCGGAAGTGTTTACTTTTCACGTTTCTCCGGAGCCGTCCGTGCGAGCGAGCCCCTGATATCCTTCAGGGTTCGCACGGCGGTCAAGACGGCGCACTCCCGAGCCTGTTCGTCCCACCAGGCGCAGCGTTCCCGCCGGCAGCCGAACTCGATGAGCGGGCAGGTGAGTCTTTCCATAGTACCCTCCGGTCATAGGGGGATAGTATTACCATTCGTGCCCAGGAAAAGAATATCCTTTGTTTCGGGAGGAAACTTGCCCGGGGAAAAGAAATAGAGAGATAGAGCAAGCAAGGGGGCGATAAAATGCCGAAAATCACAAGTATAGCCAAACGGCTGCGCATCTATGTCGGCGAGGCCGATAAATGGCAGGGCCTGCCGCTCTACCACGCCCTTGTCCGCAAGGCCAAGGAACTGGATATGGCAGGGGCAACGGTTTTCCGCGGCCTTGAAGGCTACGGTGCCAACAGCCGCATCCATACGGCGAGGATTGTCGATCTTTCGTCCGATCTCCCGGTGCTCGTGGAGATCGTCGACAGCGAGGAATATATCGCCAAGCTGCTCCCCTTTCTGGACGACATGGTGCAGGAAGGGATGGTCACTATCGATGACATCGAGGTCATCAAATACGGCCGCAAACCGCCCAAGCGGTAACGTGGCCGGGCAAAGCGAGGAAATCGAATGCTGAAAATCGTCGCCGTCGCCGCCGGCGGCAGCTGTGGGGCGGTGGCCCGTTACCTAGTGTCGCTGTGGGCCGCGGACCGCTTCGGCGCCGGCTTCCCATACGGCACGCTGATCGCCAACGTCGTCGGCTGTTTTATAATCGGCGCCTTCATGACCATCGCCACGGAACGGTTCATCGTCAGTCCCCACTGGCGCCTGTTGGTGACTGTCGGCTTCATCGGCGGGCTTACCACCTTCTCGTCGTTCAGCTACGAAACCTTCAAGCTGCTGGAGGATGCCCAAACCGCGTTGGCGTTCTACAATCTCGCGCTTAACGTTATCGCCGGCTTCCTCGCCACCTGGCTGGGGATCGGCCTGGCCCGCCTGCTTTAGACGGAAAGGGGGAATACATGATGAAAGTATTCCTGTGGCGGCACAACCGCCGTTGCCACAGCTGGAGCATGATGAACGAGCCCAACGTCCACCAGTCCTGCTACACCGACGCCGTCGCGATCGTCCAGGCGGAGACGGCGGAGGAGGCCCTCCAGCTCCTCGCGGCCCGCGAGCCGGAATGGGTTATCGAAGAACTGCGGCGGCTGGAGCCGAAAGTTTATCCCGTCGACGCGCCGGCGGTAATATTCGCCGACGTGCGCGGCGATTGACGCGGATGGAAAGCAAAGCGACCCGCCGCTGGCTGGCCGGCATCACAGCGCTTCTGCTACTGGCGGCCATTTTTCTATCCATTGCTCAGATGAAGAAAATCGAACAGGAAAGTCCGGGCCTCTTCTCGCCGGGCACCATCTTCGTCGGACCGTCCCAGACGGTCGGCAAACTGCTCGTCGTCGGCGGCGACGCCATCGTCTCGGGCCGGGTCAACGGATGGCTGGCCGTAATCGACGGCGACGCCCTCCTCCGCTCCGGCGGCCGCGTCGAAGGCCCGCTGCTGATTTTCGGCGGCTTCCTCCGCAGCGAACCCGGCGCTATTACAGCTTTCCCCGTCAGGTTTGTCCTGCCGCCGGGGTCGCCGCTGGCGGGGTTGCTCGTCTGGCTTATCGGCGGCGGCGCGACCGTCGCGATGCTGGCAACGGCCTGGCTCGTATGGCGGCTGGCCGGATACCTGCGGCGTACGCCCCTGCTCGGCCGGGTGCTGGCCGTGCTGCACGGCAACAGAGAGCGGTGGCCGGGGATCTACGCTCTCGCCGGCCTGGCCGTGTGCGGCTTGCTGTTGGCGCTGTTCGTCCACCTTACCGAAGAAACCATCTATCACCAGGAAACCGATCTTATCGACAGAGCCGTCATCTGGCTTGTCCGCACACTCGCCACGCCGGCGGCCGACCAGGCGATGATCGTCGTCACCGCCTTCGGCTCGGGGGTCGTATACGCCGTTATCGCGCCGCTGGCCCTCGGCGCTCTGCTGTGGCTGCGGCTGCGGCGCGAGGCCGTCACCCTGGCCGTCTGCCTCGGGGGAGCCGCGACCCTCAACTGGCTGCTCAAGCACCTGTTCGAACGGGCCCGCCCCGATCTTTTCAAAGTCATCAGCGCCGCCGGCTACAGCTTTCCCAGCGGCCATGCCATGGTCTCCCTCTGCTTCTACGGCATGGCGGCCTATCTCCTCTGTCGCCGTATCCGGAGCCTGCCGGCGCAGATTCTCGTATACGGCTTCGTGGCCGTACTGGTGAGCGTCATCGGCTTCAGCCGTATCTATCTGGGCGTCCACTATCCCAGCGACGTGCTGGGCGGCTACTTCGCCGGCGGCACGTGGCTGATTTTCTGCGTTTCGCTGCTATGGTGGTGGGAAATGGAGAAATAAACCGCAGGAAAAAGCTATGCCCTGGATACGAACACTAGGCAGGATTTTTTTCCATCCGGAGGGAAAATATATAGGTCAGGGTAAAATACGCAACTTCTTTTAGAGGTGAGAACGTGGATTTTGGTCTGGGGAAAGTCCTGCCCATAAAAATCGAAGAGGAGATGAAAAACTCCTACATTAATTACGCCATGAGCGTAATCGTCATGCGTGCGTTGCCCGATGTCCGGGACGGGTTGAAACCGGTTCACCGGCGGATACTTTACGCGATGCACGAAGCCGGCATGGCTCCCAACAAGCCCCACAAAAAATCGGCGCGCATCGTCGGTGAAGTGCTCGGTAAATACCACCCCCACGGCGACTCGTCCGTTTACGACGCCATCGTCCGCATGGCCCAGAACTTCTCCACCCGCTACATGCTCGCAGACGGCCACGGCAACTTCGGCTCGGTTGACGGTGACTCGGCGGCGGCCATGCGCTACACCGAGGTGCGCATGTCGCGCATCGCGGAAGAAATGCTCGCCGACATCGACAAAGACACCGTTGACTTCGTCCCTAACTACGACGAATCGCTGAAAGAGCCCAGCGTCCTGCCGTCCAAAGTCCCCAACCTGCTCATCAACGGGTCGGCGGGCATTGCCGTAGGCATGGCCACCAACATCCCGCCCCACAACCTAGGCGAGGTCGTCGACGGCGTTATCATGATGATCGACAACTCCGAGGTCACGATCAAAGAACTGATGACCGTCATCAAAGGCCCCGACTTCCCCACCGCCGGACTCATCCTCGGCCACGCCGGCATAAGGGACGCCTACACAACCGGCCGGGGCTCCATAAAAATGCGCGCCCAGGCCCGCATCGAAAAGATGACCAACGGCAAGCACCGCATCCTTGTCACCGAAATCCCCTACCAGGTCAACAAAGCGCGCCTCATCGAAAACATCGCCGCCCTCGTCAGGGACAAGGTCATCGACGGCATCACCGACCTCCGGGACGAAAGCGACCGCACCGGCATGCGCATCGTCATCGAGCTCAGGCGGGACGCCAACGCCGACATCATTCTAAACCAACTCTACAAGCACACCCAGATGCAGGAAACCTTCGGCGTCAACATGCTCGCCCTCGTCGACGGCCAGCCGCGCATCCTCAACCTCGCCGAGGTCATTCGTTACTACATCGACCACCAGAAAGACGTCATCGTCCGCCGCACCAAATTCGAACTCGCCAAGGCGAAAGACCGCGCCCACATCCTCGAAGGCCTGAAAATCGCCCTCGACAACCTGGACGCCGTCATCACCACCATCCGCCAGTCGCGCACCGTCGACATTGCCCGCGACGCGCTGCAGGCCAACTTCGGCCTCAGCGAGAAGCAGGCCCAGGCCATCCTCGAAATGCGCCTCCAGCGCCTCACCGGCCTGGAGCGGGAAAAGATCGAGCAGGAATACAAAGACATCCTCGAAACGATCGAATACCTGGAAGGCATCCTCGCGGATGAGCGAAAAGTCCTCGAAGTCATCAAAGAAGAACTGCTCGACGTCAAAAAACGCTTCGCCGACGCGCGCCGCACCGTAATCACCGGTGACATCTCGAAATTCGACGTCGAAGACCTCATCGCCGAGGAAGACGTGGTCATCACCCTCACCCACGGCGGCTACATCAAGCGGCTTCCCGTCGACACCTACCGCAGCCAGCGACGCGGCGGCCGCGGCGTCACCGGCATGGGCACCAAGGAAGAGGACTTCGTCGAACACCTCTTCGTGGCCACCACCCATCATAACATCCTCTTCTTCACCAACCGCGGGCGGGTGTACCGGCTGAAAGCCTACGAAATTCCCGAAGCCAGCCGCACCGCTAAAGGCACGGCGATCGTCAACCTGCTGACTCTGGAAAACAGGGAAAAAGTCACCGCCGTCGTCTCGGTCAAGGAATTCGACGCCCGCCGCTATCTGTTCATGGCCACCAAGAAGGGCGTCGTCAAGAAAACCGAGCTCATGGAATACGATACCGCCCGCCGCGGCGGTCTGATAGCCATCGTCCTCGACGAAGACGACGACCTCATCGACGTCAAGCTAACCAACGGCGAGATGCATGTCCTCCTCGGCACGGAAAAAGGCATGGCCATAAACTTCGCGGAAAGCGACGTCCGTCCGATGGGCCGGGCCACGCGCGGCATGCGCGGCATCGCCCTGCGCAAAGGCGATTATGTCGTCGGCATGGAGACTGTCAAGCAGGACAGCGAACTTCTCACGGTCACCGAAGCCGGCTACGGCAAGCGGACCGCCCTTGACGAATACCGGTCGCAAACCCGGGGCGGCGTCGGCATCATCAACAACAAAGTAACCGACAAAACCGGCAAGGTCGTCGGCATCAAAGTTGTACGGCCGGGCCAGGAAATAATGCTGATTACCGGCGACGGCATCGTTATCCGTATCGACATCGAAGAAATATCGGTAATCAGCCGCAACACCCAGGGCGTCCGGCTGATGCGCATCGACGAAAACGACAAATTAGTGGCTGTGGCCGCCGTCGAGAAGAAAGTCGAGACAGACTGACCGATAGCCGGCAAAATACCGGAGGCGCCCTTTGCGGGGCGCCTTTTCGATGTCCTGAATATTTTCTTCCGCAACGAACAAAATATATTCGATAATTGCGAAAAAGGCAGCAACCTCCCTTGACAGTAGGCGCGGCGCCATGCTATCATATAAAAGCTGCCCCCCACGGGGCGTCCAAAAAATACATATTGACATGACTTGTGAGTTATGTTAATATAACAAAGTCGCCGCAAGCGGGGCTGGCTGAAAAGGCCAGGCGAGGCAAACGGCGGCAGAGTTACCAAAAAGAGGTTGTTGACAGAACCGAGAGGTTATGTTAACATAGAATTCCGGTCG
>JALHDI010000299.1 GCA_022839045.1 Sporomusaceae bacterium | reverse complement strand
TCGGTAAGCATTGAGGAGTTGCGAGCCCTTGATCGGATCGGGCAAGAGCAGGCGGATCGAATAGAGCGATTTTTTACGACGATGGAGGCATACCGTGATCTGCTCGCGACAGAGGGGTTGTTCTATGCGCCTTTCGAAGCGACAAGGTTTGCCGATCTCGCAACGGGTGAGCGCGAGCTTTTTTTCGGCCTCCCTTTGATGACCCCGGTAAACAGACGGTTTTTCAGCCGCATCACGTGCGACCGGCTCTTCATCGACATGCCGCTTTTCGGTCCTCATATGCCGTCGGAGCCGCCCGAATACGAGACGGCCCTGTCCCTGATCCGGAGCATCGGGATCAGAGAACGGCGTGGCAGCGATCAGAAGCTTTGCTTCTCCGAACTTGCCGAACGGGCCGCTCTGCCGGCCCTCCTTTCCCATGAGATCGGCGTTTTTTTACAACAGGTGCGGAGCGATTCGAAACAGCTCTTCATCGTGCCTCTGGACGAGAGGCTCTCGTTCTATCTGTGGGAACTGCTCTTTCAACCGCTCGGCGGGCAGGTGAACTTTGCGCCGTGGCTACCCTTTGCACACTTCGCGGCGGCACACCGCTTGCGCGCGGCGGTCCGCAGCGGGAAAGGGCTGGTCGCCGTACGGCGGGATCTCGTCGCCGAGCTCACCGCCAGGTGGAATGACATGGACGGGGCCGACCGTTCCGCATTAGAAGGGGCGATCACGCTGTGTGACGAACTGGACCGGCTCCGCCCATTGATGGAGGATGAGTGGTTGCCGCTTGCCGAGCATCTCATTGCCGTAAAAAAACTGCGGCTGCACGGCCGGCGCAGCTCACCGATCCAGGTGGTAGGGCTGGGCGATGCGACCGGTGTCTCCTATGAACGAGCCATCCTCCTGCCGATGAACAGCGGCATCTTCCCGCGAAAGCCCTTCAACGGCCCCTATCTGAACTGGATCCATCTGCCGCGCATCCACCGGGCGCAATTCGAGGCCGACGATCTCGAACTGCGGCAGTTTCTGGCCTTCGGCCGAACGGCCCACATTGCCGCCCTCTACGATCAGGCGAAGGCCGAGGCGCCTTCGACCCACTTCTCTTTTCTGGCCACCGAGTTCGGCGAAAAACCGGTGAAACGGCTGATCGCTCCAACGCCGTTCAAAGCGCCGGCAAGCAACCCCGCAATGGAAAACACGGGTGAACTGCAGGAGCGGCTTCGGCAGTTCACCTGGTCCTTCAGTGCACTGAAGCGT
>JALHDI010000298.1 GCA_022839045.1 Sporomusaceae bacterium | reverse complement strand
ACACACTAGCGTTCTCCTCGCAGAAACGGTCGCCGCACTGGTCACCGACCCGGCCGGCATCTACGTGGACTGCACCCTGGGGGGCGGCGGGCATGCCGCGGCCGTCACCGGGCGCCTCGGTCCCGGGGCCTGGTTCATCGGCATCGACCAAGACCCGGCGGCTCTGCAAGCCGCCCAGACCCGGCTGCGGAGCGCTTCCTGCCGGGTTACCGTCGTCCACAGCAACTTTTCCAGCCTCGGCGCCGTCCTCGACGACCTCGGCGTACCGGCCGCCACCGGCATCCTCTTCGACCTCGGCGTCTCCTCCCACCAGCTCGACGTCGCCGAACGCGGCTTCTCCTACATGCAGGACGGCCCGCTCGACATGCGCATGAACCCCGCCGGCGGCCTCACCGCCCACGAAATCGTCAACACCTGGGACGAAGACCGTCTCGCCAAAATAATCTTCGACTACGGCGAAGAACGCTGGGCGAAAAAGATCGCCCGCACCATCGTCGCCGAACGTCGCCGCCGCCCGCTCGCCACCACGGCTTGCCTCGCGGAAACAATCAAAAAGGCCATCCCCGCGGCCGCCCGCCGCGAAGGGCCCCATCCCGCCAAGCGGACCTTCCAGGCCATCCGCATCGCCGTCAACGACGAACTCGGCATCCTCCGCGCCGCCCTCGAAACAGCCGCTCTCAGGCTCGCCCCCGGTGGCCGGCTATGCGTAATCACCTTCCACTCCCTCGAAGACCGCATCGCTAAACAGACCATCCAAGACCTCGCGAAAGGCTGTCTCTGTCCCAAGGATTTCCCCGTCTGCGTCTGCGGCAACACCCCGAAAGTCAGGGCCCTCGGCAAGCCGGTCCCCCCATCGCCGGTCGAACTCGAGGCCAACCCCCGGTCCCGCAGCGCCAAACTCAGGGTGGCGGAAAAGGTATAATCAGGGAAGATAATGTTCTAATCTCCAGGGAGGGCAAATACTATGTTAGTGAATCGCAAACAGGAGTGGGTTGAGCTGCCGGAACCCGAACGGGCCCCGCTCGCCGTAGCCGTTGCCCAGCCGCGGCCCTATCCGAGCCTCAGGAAGCAATTTCTGCAGCTCATCCTGCTGGCCGCCGCCCTCGCCATGCTCATCACCGTGCACAGCGCCGCAATGGTGCAGGCCGGCTACGACCTTGTCGAAATGAAAGCCCAAGCCGCCAAACTGGAACGGGACAACGAACTTCTCCGCCTGGAGATCGCCAAGCTCAAATCGCCGCAGCGCATCCAGCA
>JALHDI010000297.1 GCA_022839045.1 Sporomusaceae bacterium | reverse complement strand
GGACGACATCCGGACGCTGGCCGGTGAAGTACTCCGCGATCCCGTCATCGTCCGGGTCGGCGCCGGGGTTCCCGTCTCCACGGTTTCCCATGCCGTCTATCCGGTGGCGCCGCATCTCAAGACGGCCCTGCTGATGAAACTGCTCGACAAGACGGACACGGGATCTGTCCTCGTCTTCACGCGCACGAAGCACCGCACGACGCGCGTGGCCGAGCAGATGCAGCGGGCCGGCCTCTCGGTCGCCTCTCTGCAGGGCAACCTCTCGCAGAACCGGCGCCAGGATGCGCTGAGCGGCTTTCGCGACGGGAAGTACCGGATCCTGGTGGCCACCGATATCGCAGCGCGGGGGATCGATGTTTCCGGCATATCCCATGTGATCAACTACGACATGCCCGACACCGTCGACGCCTACACGCACCGGATCGGCCGTACGGGCCGCGCCGCGAAGACGGGCGACGCCTTCACTTTCGTGACGCCGGAAGACCGGGGTTTTGTGGGGGACATCGAGCATGTCCTCGGGGAAAGAATCGAAAGGCGGACCCTGGAGGGTTTCGACTACAATTTGCCGGCGCCTGCGGGCGGCGGATCCGACAGGTCCTCCCGATCCTCCTTCGGGAGGCAAAGACCGGCGCCGATTTCACGGTATGCGCCGGCCAAAAGGGGAGGCGATTCCCGTCACGCGGCGTCGCATCCTGTGGCGCGCCGAAGCGGCGTAAGATCGCTCGCGGGATGCCCCCAGTTGCGCGGCTCATCGCGGTAGGGGGTATTGGCGCCATTCCCATGGATGCGATCATCCGTAAATGGACTCAATCCGGGATCGCCATCCCATTTTTTATGCTTGATTGCGGGAGAAATGAAACACCGCCCGCGCGGATGGGTTAAAACAGGAAATCGCAGAGTTTGGGCCTGGTCGTGGTGAGGATCACCCGGCCGCCGAATCCCGCCGCCTTCTTCAGGGCGGCGGTTTTGTTTTTCACGCGGATCTTCGGATCGCCGATCTCCCCGATGCGGTAGACGATCCGGGAAAAGGGCCGGGAAAGGCCACGGGCGTCAAACGTCCCTCCCGTGTGATACAAATCGGCCGCGTCAGCGGCAGAAACGGGCGGCGGGGGCGGATCTCCGGGGTTGGAGAAGGTGACCTGGTCCTGGATGATCAAGCCGTCCCGGGCGTAGAAAACCTCCGTGACGTCGTAGCCAAACTGGGAGTTGCGCCAGGTGAGGGTCACCGGCTCGCCGTCCGGCGCCACAACAGAGAGGATCTTCTCCCCCCGT
>JALHDI010000129.1 GCA_022839045.1 Sporomusaceae bacterium | reverse complement strand
TCCGCGTCGACGACTACGCCGTTTTCTTCAAGCAGATCTTCCTGGTCGCCTATATGCTGACCCTGCTGTTCTCCCTGCGCACCGCCGACGGGTTTGCGCCTTTCACCGGCGAATTCTACGGGCTGACGCTTTTCTCCCTCGCCGGCATGATGGTGATGGCGTCGGCCAACGACCTCGTCACCCTGTTCGTCGGCATGGAGCTGATGACGATCACCTTCTTCATCCTCGTCGGCTTCAACCTCGGCGACGGCAAGTCGAGTGAGGCGGGGGTGAAGTACCTCGTCCTCGGTGCGGCGTCGACCGCCGTCCTGCTCTACGGCATGAGCCTCATCTACGGCTTTACCGGCACGGTCGTCCTGCCGGAGATTGCCGCCAGCCTAGTGGCGGCACCGGCCGTCCTCGTCGGCATAGCCTTTTTCCTGGCCGGCTTCGCCTTCAAGATCGCCGCCGTGCCTTTCGGGATGTGGGTGCCGGATGTTTACGAGGGCGCGCCTGTGCCGATAACCGCTCTGCTGGCGATGGCCTCGAAGGCGGCGTCGTTCGCGGTGATCACCCGCGTCTTCCTGACCGCTTTCGCGGATGCGCCTTACAACTGGCCGCTGATAATCGCCTGCCTCGCGGCCGCCAGCATGGTGGCCGGCAACCTGGCCGCCATCCTCCAGACGAACGTCAAACGCCTGCTGGCCTATTCGTCGATCGCCCAGGCCGGCTACCTGCTCACCGGCCTGGTGGCTGCGGGCCCGGACGGGGTCAAGGGGATCATCTTCTACACCGCCCTGTATGTTTTCGCCGCCGCCGGCGCGTTCGCCGTCGTGGCGGCGGTCAGAGACGAGACCGGCTCGGACGATATCGTCGCCTACCGCGGGCTGGCCCGCAGTTCGCCCCTGCTCGCGGCGGCGATGACGGTCGCGCTGCTCTCGATGGCCGGCATCCCGCCGCTGGCCGGCTTCGTCGGCAAGCTCTACCTCTTCCTCGCCGTCTTGGAGAAGGGGTGGTTCTGGCTGGCGCTCCTCGGTTTCATCATGTCGATGGTGTCGGTTTATTATTATCTGCTGGTCGTCAAGGCGATGTATCTCGGCGAACCGGCCGGCGAGGCCTCTGCGGGCGGCTGTTCCGCGCTCCGATGGGCGGCGCTGGTCAGCCTCGTCCTCACGGTGCTGTGCGGCGTATACCCCACGCCGCTGGCGGCCCTCGCCAGCCGCGTGGCCCAGAATTTCTTCCAGTAGCGCGCAAGTGAAAAGTACCCCTGCCGAACGGCAGGGGTACTTGGCGTTTTACGGAGGCGGTGCGCCGCATGTCAACTGAGTAGCGCCAGTTTGCCGACGATTTTGCTGATCTCTTTTCGCTGGCCGACGAGGGCGACGCCGGTATATCTGATCGCTTCTGGCCGGAGGGCGGCGACGGCGTCGCGGAATTCCCGGTAGTCTTTGGTCTGTTGGCCTTCAACAGGAAAGTCAACGACGTCGCAGCCGGCAGCAAGACCACGGGCACGTATTTCCGGCAGCTCGGCCTGCGAGGCGGCCAGGAGGGTGACGCCAATGGGAATCAGTCCGGGGTGGGCGAAGCCGGAGGCGTCGACGAGCGGTTCGCCGACGAGAACGGGATGGCGCTGGCCGATGGTGAGGGAAATGACGGCGATGGCATTGGCCAGTCGGCCGCCGGGCAGGTCTTTGTCGATAACGATGACGCAGCGCGCCGGCGGGACGGGAAGGGTCGTGCCGGAGTTATCCGGGGCGGTCGCGATGGGGTGTTCAAGCATTATGGTACCTCCGGTTGATGTGGGGGGTGGGCACTCAGGACAAGTGTTTCCGGGCGTAAAAGCCGGGGGTGACGCCGACGAGGCGTTTGAAGCGGTTGGCGAAATGGCTCTGGTCGTTGAAGCCGGTTGCCAGGGCAATATCCTGCAGGGGCAAACCCTGTTTGAGCAGCCTTTTGGCATGATTCATCCTGATGCTGTCCTGGTAGGAGTGGGGGGGCATACCGATTTCATTGCAGAAAACTCGCAGGAAATGATAGCGGCTTAGCCCGACATGTTCGGAGAGTTTGCTGAGGGTGATTTTCTGCGACCAGCAGGATAGAATATACTGGCGGGCCTTGCGGACCGCTTCGCGCTCCCGCCTGACGGGGACGGCCGGATAACTGCCGGCGGCCGTTCGCGCGACGATGCGGGTCAGGGTATGAATGAAGAGCGATTCGGTCTCCAAGGGGTTGGGGCTGTGGAAGAGGGAGGCGTGAAGGCTGCGTACACAGGCTGCAAGCTGCGCGTCGTCGACCCGTACGCTGATGAAGCGGGGCTCGTCGTGATGGCGGCCGGTAAGTTCGAACAACGCTTCCCGCATATGGGCGACCGTGGGGTAGATGGCCCGGTATTCGAAGCCGGCTGCGTCGGCAGGTTCGCCGGTATGGTCGTCGCCGGGGTTGAGCATGACGAGGCCGCCGGCGGGCGTTATGTATTTTGCCCCGCGGTGGGAAAAAGACTGGAGCCCCTTCTCGATGAGGCAGATTACATAGTAATCGTGCATATGGATCGGAAAGGCGTGTTTTATGCAGGCGGCGTGAAACAGATCGACATCGAGATTGGGGTTCCAGTGGAGCTTGCTCCATTCCGGTTCAGGCATCGGCGTTCCTCCGGATTTCTAGCCGATCGTCGGGCGGTCGTCTAACTTTTATTATAAATTAAGAACGAAGAGCGCGTCTTGGAAAATATTGCTCCCGGCGATATGTTTTTTGGTTGTTGAGACAGCAGGGCTGCCCTAGACGGGGAGGGTGATGTAGAGGGGGGGCTTGAAGCCCGAAACCGGTTTTCACATTATGAAACTTTCCCGCCGGAGCCGATAGCCGGCAGGCAATTGTTGGCATGTGTAGTATTATAATTATGGACTAGTATACTACCCCTTCCCGGAAGGGGATTATGAGGGCGGGTAGCAAGGCCAATAACCAGGAGGAGATGTTAATATGACGATGATCACGAAGGAAAACCTGCCGCAGGCGGTCGAAAAGGCTCTGGCGGCGGCGCCGATCACCGATCTCCACACCCATATCTTCGCGGAGAGGTTCGGCGATCTGCTGCTATGGGGCGTGGACGAGCTTGTTACTTACCACTACCTGATAGCGGAGAATTTTCGCTACACTGGCATGCCTTACGAGCAGTATTTCGCGCTGAGTAAAAAGGAGCAGGCCGAGCTGATCTGGCGCAACCTGTTCCTCGAGCATTCCCCGGTCAGCGAGGCCCAGCGGGGCGTCCTCACCGTGCTGGCGAAGCTCGGGCTCGACGTGGGCTCGCGCAGCCTGGCCTCGTTCCGGGAGTTTTGCTCCTCGTTCACCCCTGGAGAGTATATCGACAAGGTTTTCGCGACCTCGGGGGTCAAGACGGTGGTTATGACAAACGACCCCTTCAACGCCAAGGAGCGTGCCGTATGGCTGGGGGTCGGTTACGACGATCCCCGTTTCCTGGCGGCGCTCAGGATCGACCCACTGCTCAACGGCTATGATCAGTCCTACCTGATGCTGCGCGAATGGGGCTACAACGTCGATAAGCGTCTCGACCGCACGAGCGTCGAGGAGATCAGACGCTTCCTGCGCGACTGGATCAAGCGGATGAAGGCCATGTATATGGCGGTGTCGCTGCCGCCGTCGTTCATCGTGCCTGAGGATTCGCTGCGGTCGAGGATTATCGAGGAGTGCGTCATCCCGGTGTCGAGGGAAATGGACGTTCCCTTCGCGATGATGATCGGCGTCAACAAGCTCGTCAACCACAAGCTCGGCGACGCCGGCGATTCGGTGGGCAAGAGCTCGGTCAGGCCGCTGGAGTACCTGTGCGAGAAGTATCCTGACAACAAGTTCCTCGTCACGATGCTGGCGCGCGAGAACCAGCACGAGCTGGCCGTGACGGCGCGCAAATTCCGCAACCTGCTTGTGTTCGGCTGCTGGTGGTTCCTGAACAACCCCTCGCTCGTCGAGGAGATCACCCGCATGCGCATGGAGCTGCTCGGGCTGAGCTTCGTGCCCCAGCATTCGGACGCGCGGATTCTGGACCAGCTGATTTACAAGTGGGACCATTCGCGGAAGATCATCGGCAAGGTGCTGGTCGACAAGTACGGCGATCTGCTCGCGACCGGCTGGAAACTCGACGAGGCGGAGCTGAAGCGCGACGTGGAGGGGCTGCTGGGCGGCAACTTCTGGCGGTTCATCGGCAAAGAGCCCGTCATATGATTCTATAGTCAAGCGGCCCCGGCGCAAGTTGTCGTTCCGGTTGTGCGTTGTAATCGAGGGGCCTTAGGGTCCCTGATTTTCTGAAAGGACGGGCGAATATGAACAGAGTAGACGAAGTCAACATCAAACATCAGCGGCTGGTCTCCCTGATGGCGACGAATGGCTACAGTGCCGTCCTGCTGAAGAAACAGCCGAATTTCTCCTGGTTTACGGCTGGCGGCCGCAACATGGCGGGGATTGCCACCGAGATGGGGGTTACTTCCCTGCTTGTCACCAAGGAGGCCCGCTACTGCATCGCCAACAAAATCGAAGCCGCCCGGATGATGGACGAGGAGGACCTCGCCAACCTGGGCTTCGAGCTGCTCGAACACGGTTGGCACGAGGACAGGGAAGCCGAGTTTGTGGCCAAGGTGGTGGGCGACCTGGGCGCCGTGGCGGCCGATACTGGTTTCGCCGGCTGCAAAAACGCCGACGGAGAGATCAGGAAACTCCGCTACTCGTTGACGGAGAGCGAGATCGAACGGTACATGTTCCTGGGCGAGAAGCTGTCGACGGCGATCGAGAAGGTGATGCTCAGCATCCGGCCGGGGGACAAGGAGTGCGAGATTGCCGGCCGTATCGGGCCGGAGCTGTGGAGAGACCTTATCGACCCGACGGCGATAATGGTGGCCTCGGACGAGCGGATTTACCGGTACCGCCATCCGATCGCGACCGACAAAACGGTCAAGCGGTATGTTATGGTAGCTCTCAATGTCCGCTACAAAGGGCTGATAACGGCAATCACCCGCATGCTCCATTTCGGCAGGCCGGACGCCAAACTGACGAAGCAGTACCTCGACAACAACGAGGTGGAGTGCCGCATGATCGCGGCGACGAAGCCGGGTGCCCCGGCTGTCGATGCGTTCAACGCCGCCCTCGCGGCCTACCGGGAGTTCGGCTGCGCGGACGAATGGCTGCGGCATCACCAGGGCGGCGCGATGGGCTACTACGGCCGCGATTACAAGGTGACAGCCCGGACGACGGAGATCGTCGCCGAAAACCAGGCTTTCTGCTGGAATCCGTCGATTACCGGCACGAAGACCGAGGACGCCTTCATCGCTACCGCCGTCGGCCCGCTGATGATCACCGGGCCCGTGATTTACCCCCGCATCAAGTCGACCGTCGGCGGGGTGGATTTTGTCAGGCCAGGCATGCTAGTCATCGATTAGGAGGGGAAATAATGGCACCTTTAGGTGTGGCAATAGTCGGCCCCGGCATGGTGGCCAACACGCATGCGACCGCCCTGCGGGCGCTACCGGCGGCGCGCATTTCCGGCGTCTACGGCCGCAATCCCGCGGCGACGGCCGAGTTCGCCGCCAAGTACGGTCTGCGGGCGTTCGGCTCATATGAGGAGGTGCTAGCCGACAAGGGAACGGATATCATCAGCATCTGCCTGCCGCCGGGCCTCCATGTGGATTTTGGCCTCCGGGCGGCGGCCGCCGGCAAGCACCTGGTTCTCGAAAAACCGATGGATATCAGCGTGGCCAAGGCTCGCAAGCTTATCGAGGCATACCGCGCGGCGAAGCTCACCCTGGCGGTGATCTTCCAAAACCGCTTCACGCCGGCGGCCCAGCGGGTAAAGGCGGCGCTCGACGCCGGGCTGCTGGGCGACCTCATTCTCGGCGACGCGTACGTGAAGTGGTGCCGCTCGCCCCAGTACTATGCCAGCAACGCCTGGCGGGGCACGTGGAAGGTGGAGGGCGGCGGGGCGCTGATAAACCAGGCCATCCACACCATCGACCTGCTGCAGTGGTTCATGGGCGGGGTGCAGAGTGTGGCCGGGATGACCAGAACGTCGATTCACAAAATCGAGACCGAGGACCTGGGAGTGGCGACGGTGGAATTCATGAACGGCGCCCTGGGGGTTATCGAAGGGACGACGGCCGTCACCCCCGGCTACAAGGAACGGATCGAAATCCACGGCACCAAAGGCTCCCTCACCATGACAGGCGGCCTGGTTACCGAGTGGCAGGTCGAGGGCTGCCGGGCGGAGGACTACCTGGACGCCGTCAAGGTGTCCTACGGGGCGACCAATTCGCCGGCCATCGCCAACGTCAATCACCGCGCGCAGATGGCGGACATCATCGCGGCCATCGAACAGGGCCGGGATCCGCTGGTGACGGGGGAAGAGGGAATAAAATCGCTGCAAATCGTGCTGGGCATCTACGAATCGTCCCGCGAGGGGCGGAAAATAACGCTGACTCAAGCTTAAGGCGAAAAAGACGGTAGACCGTGAGGCGGTCTGCCGTCTTTTTGTTACTGCTTCACGGCAGGCTCGCGAGGGCCTGGCGGAGCTTGGCGATACCGGTGACGATGTCCTCTTCCCGCAGGCTGCCGTAGCCTAGGATAAGCTGGTTGGCGAAGGCGTCGGCGTCTTTGGCGACGACGTGCTGCCGCACGGCGTAGACGCGTACCCCGAAGCGGGCGATATGGTCGATTACTTTGGGTGAGAAGTCAAGCCTATGGAAGGCGACGGTAAGGTGCAGGCCGGTGGGACCGCTCAGTATTTGGCAGGCGTCGCCGAAGTGGCGGCCGAGTTCGAGCGCCCGGTGATGCTCTATTCCATCGGCAAGGATTCCTCGGTCCTGCTGCATGTCGCCTACAAGGCGTTCTATCCCGAGCCGGTGCCCTTTCCGCTGCTGCACATCGACACCGGCTGGAAGTTCGCGCAGATGATCGAGTTCCGCGACCGCACGGCGCGCGAGCTCGGGCTCGATCTCCGGGTCCACACCAATCCGCGCGGCGCGGCCGAGGGCCTGAGCCCCTTCGTGCACGGCTCCTCGCATTTCACCGACGTCATGAAGACGGAGGCGCTCAGGCAGGCGCTCGACGCCGGCCGCTACGATGCCGCCTTCGGCGGGGCGCGGCGCGACGAGGACGCCTCGCGCTCCAAGGAGCGCATCTTCTCCTTCCGCTCGGCCGACCACCGCTGGGACGCGCGCAACCAGCGCCCGGAACTGTGGAACCTCTACAACGGCCGCATCGCCAGGGGTGA
>JALHDI010000296.1 GCA_022839045.1 Sporomusaceae bacterium | reverse complement strand
GCCCCAGGACGGCCGCATCAAGGTAAACGAGGCCGGCCGCGACATCGACATCCGCGTGTCCACCCTGCCCACCATCCTCGGCGAGAAAGCCGTCCTCAGGATACTGGACAAGCAGACGGTGATTCTCGATATTAGCAGTTTGGGCTTTTCCGCCGATAATCTCAGTAAATACCGCAACCTATACCGCCAGTCCCACGGCATGATCCTCGTCTCCGGCCCGACCGGCTCTGGCAAGACGACCACCCTCTACTCGACCCTCGCCGTCGTGAACGTGGCGGGCAAGAACATCATCACCGTCGAGGACCCTGTCGAATACCGCCTCGACGGTGTCAACCAGGTTCAGGTCAACCCCCGCGCCGGATTGTCCTTCGCCAACGGTCTGCGCTCCATCCTTCGCCAGGACCCGAACATCATCATGGTGGGCGAGATCCGCGACACCGAGACGGCCGACATCGCCGTCCGCGCCGCCCTTACCGGCCATCTCGTCTTCTCCACCGCCCACACCAACGACGCTCCCGGGGCCATCACCCGCCTCATCGATATGGAGATAGAGCCCTTCCTGGCCGCCTCGTCGGTGCTCGGCGTAGTCGCCCAGCGGCTCGTGCGGGTCATCTGCCCGGAATGCAAACAGAAATACACGCCCCCCGCCGATTCGCCCGAGCGCCATTTCCTCGGCCTCGGCCACGACGACGACGTAACACTGTACCGCGGCATCGGCTGCATGCGCTGCGGCCACAGCGGCTACCGCGGGCGGGTAGCCATCCACGAAGTCATGCCCGTCACGCCCGAGATGCACGAGCTCATCATCCGCCGGGCATCCACCGGCGAGCTTGCCGCCCTTGCCCGCAGCCAGGGCATGACCACCATGCGCGAAGACGGCATCGCCAAAGCGCTCGGCGGGCTGACCACCGTCGAGGAAGTAATGCGCGTGGCCTTCAGCAGCTGTTAACGGAGGTAAAGCATGGAATCCCTTCTGCGCGAAGCGGTGGCCCGCAAAGCCTCCGATCTGCATATAACGGTGGGTATCCCACCTGTCCTCAGAATCAACGGCGACCTCGTCCACACCGACCGGCCGGCCCTCAGGCCCGCCGACACAGCCGCGCTGCTCGCGGACATCGTCGCCGAGAACCACCGCGCCATCTTCGACGAGAAGGGCGAAGTCGACTTCTCTTACGCCGTCCCCGGCTTCAGCCGTTTCCGCGTAAACGCCTTCCGCCAGCGGGGCGCCACCGCCATCGCCATCCGCGTCGTCGCCGAGCAGGTGCCGACGCTGGACGAACTCGGC
>JALHDI010000295.1 GCA_022839045.1 Sporomusaceae bacterium | reverse complement strand
AACTACCGGAACGCATACAACCTCTTTGCCGCCAACGGCATCCTGTTCAACCATGAATCTCCCCGCCGCGGCGAGACCTTCGTCACCCGGAAGATCACCCGCGCCGCGACCCGGATCAAACTGGGCCTCCAGCAGAAGCTTTTTCTCGGAAATCTCGAAGCGAAGCGAGACTGGGGATTCGCCGGCGACTATGTCGAGGCGATGTGGCTGATGCTGCAGCAGGAGAAGCCCGACGACTACGTGATCGCCACCGGCGAAACCCACTCGGTCCGCGAGTTCGCCGAGAAGGTGTTCGAAAAGCTCGATCTGGATTATCAAAAGTATGTGGCCGTCGACGCCCGTTATTTCCGTCCGACGGAGGTGGACGTCCTGCTGGGCGACGCCGGCAGGGCGCGCAAGGCCCTGAACTGGGCGCCGAAAGTCAGTTTCGACAGGCTCATCGACATGATGATTGCCGCGGACCTGGAAGCCGCCGAAAAGGAGAAGACGCTGGTCGACGCGGGCTACAAGTGCACCAACCACCGTCTGTAGCAGGAGCGTGCGGTGTCCGGTCTTGAAATTCAGCGTTTCGTGCGCTCCATGTACGATAGGATCCATTTCAAGACCTGACCCCTCCTCAAGAGGTTCGATATGCAACACAAACGCATCACGATCACCGGCGGCAAGGGGTTTTTGGGGAAACACCTGATCCGGGCCTTCGAAAGGAGGGGCTGCCGCCATCTTTCGGTGGCCGACCTCCCCGAATACAACCTGACCCGCATCGAGGACGTGCGTCGCCTCTACGACGATCAGCAGCCGGACATCGTCGTCCACCTTGCCGCGAAGGTCGGCGGGATCGGCTTCAATCAGCAGAATCCAGGGTCGCTGTTTTACGACAACATCATGATGGGGGTTCCGCTTCTCCATGAGGGGTGCCTCCGGAAGATCGGCAAGTTCGTCGCCCTCGGGACGATCTGCGCCTACCCCAAATTCACGCCGGTTCCGTTCCGGGAAGACGACCTCTGGAACGGCTACCCGGAGGAGACCAACGCCCCCTACGGCCTGGCCAAGAAGATGATGCTGGTCCAGGCGCAGGCGTATCGCCAACAGTACGGCTTCAACGCGATCTTTTTGCTGCCGGTGAATCTGTACGGCCCCGGCGACAACTTCGACCCCCGTTCCTCCCACGTGATCCCCGCGCTGATCAAAAAGTGCGCGGATGCCGTCGACCGCGGCGACCCGGAGATCGTCGTCTGGGGGACCGGCGGCGCGACGCGGGAATTCTTTTACGTGGAGGACGCGGCAGAAG
>JALHDI010000128.1 GCA_022839045.1 Sporomusaceae bacterium | reverse complement strand
TCCGCCGCCGGTAAAACCATCATGACCACCGAGCCCAAATTCATCCCCAACGAAGCGGTCGAAATCGTCGTCAAGGAAAACGTCAAAGTCCGCGTCAGGGTCGTAGACTGCGTCGGCTATACCGTCGACGGCGCCCTCGGCTACGAGGAGGAGGACGGCCCCCGCATGGTCCTCACTCCCTGGGACGACCAGGAAATACCCTTCCAGGAAGCCGCCGAGATCGGCACACGCAAAGTCATCGCCGACCATTCCACCATCGGTCTCGTCATCACCACCGACGGCACCGTCACCGACCTGCCGCGCGACAAATACGTCGCCGCCGAAGAGCGGGTCATCGGCGAACTCAAAGAACTGCAGAAACCGTTCCTCGTCATCCTCAACACCGGACAGCCGACCGCCAAGGAGACCAGGGAACTCGTCGCCAAACTTGAGAACAAGTACGACGTCCCCGTCATTCCCGTCGACTGCCTGCAGCTCACCACCGACGACGTCTACGCCATCCTTCAGGAAGTTCTGTACGAATTCCCCGTCAAGGAAGTCAACATCACCCTGCCGCGCTGGGTGGAAGAACTCGAAACCGATCACTGGCTGCGGCAGAAATTCGACGGTGCCGTCCACGACGTCGTCCAGTACGTGCGCCGCCTGCGCGACATCGACCGGGCCATCGACGACCTCTCGGGCTACGACTTCGTCGCCGACGTCATCCTCCACGACATGGACCTCGGCAGCGGCATCGCCGTCATCGAAATGACCGCCCGCAGCGAACTCTTCTACCAGGTCCTCGAAGAACTCACCGGCTTCACCGTCAGCGGCGAACACCACGTTCTCCGTCTCATGCGCGACCTGTCCGTAGCCAAGCGCGAGCACGACAAAATCGCCTCCGCCCTCGAACAGGTCCGCCAGACCGGCTACGGCATCGTTCCGCCCCAGGTCGACGAAATGGTTCTCGAGGAGCCGGAAATCATCCGCACCGGCAACCGCTTCGGCGTGCGCCTCAAAGCGTCCGCGCCGTCCCTCCACATCATCAGGACCGACGTCCAGGCCGAGATCTCGCCCATCATCGGTACCGAAAAACAGAGCGAGGAACTCATCCACTACCTGCTGCGCGAATTCGAAGGCGAGCCGGAGAAACTGTGGCGCACCAACCTGTTCGGCAAATCCCTCAACGCCCTCGTGCGCGAAGGCATCCAGAACAAACTTAACACCATGCCCGAAAACGCCCAGATCAAACTGCGCGAAACGTTGCAGAAAGTGGTCAACGAGGGGAGCGGCGGGCTGATCTGCATAATCTTCTGAACCTATCGGGTTAATTTAGCCGAAAACGCCCGAATTTATCGGCGGCCGCCACGGCCGGCCCTTTTTTTTGCCCTTTTTCCCTTGTCTTGCTATAAACCTAATGTTATAATGTCTACGATACGGAGATAATTATCCTTTTGTGCAATACTGAAGGAGGGAAAAAAATGTCCGGCCTCAAGTCGACATTTTATCTGGTGCGGGAAGAAATCCTGCCGGAAGCGATCAAGAAAACCATCAAAGTCAAAGAACTCTTGAAGCGCGGCGACGCTCGGACCATCAACGAAGCGGTGGAAAAGATGGAGCTCAGCCGCAGCGCTTATTATAAGTACAAAGACTACGTCTTCCCCTTTTACGAAGCGAGCAAGGAAAAAATCGTCACCCTCGCCCTCCTTCTCGAACACAAACCCGGCGTATTGTCCCGCGTCCTCAACACCATCGCCAACGAGCGGGGCAGCGTCCTCACCATCAACCAGGGTATCCCTCTCCAGGGCGTCGCCAACGCCACCATCTCCATCGAAACCGTCGAACTGGCCATCGACCTCGAAGCCCTGCTCGACAAGCTCAGAATGGTGGACGGCGTCAAGCGCCTCGAAGTGCTGGGACAAGCTTAACAACAGGAGATGACCTAGATGAATTCGCACAAGGAAACGATCAATGTCGGTATGCTCGGTCTCGGCACCGTCGGCACCGGCGTCGCCAAGATCCTCGACGCCAACGCCCACAACATCGCCCAGAAGGTAGGTTCGCCCGTAGTCCTCAAAAAAGTCCTCGTCCGCGACGCCGCCAAACCCCGGCGGATCAACCTCGACGGCCTTATCACCACCGACCCCGCGGCCGTCATCGGCGACCCGGATATCGACATCGTCGTCGAAGTCATGGGCGGCGAAGACCCGTCCAAGGACTACGTCATCCGCGCCCTCCGGGCCGGCAAACACGTCGTCACCGCCAACAAAGACGTCGTCGCCAAATACGGCCGCGACCTTTTCGCCGCAGCCGAGGAAAACAACGTCGACCTGCTCTTCGAAGCCAGCGTCGGCGGCGGCATTCCCATCATCCGGCCGCTCAAGCAGTGTCTGGCCGGCAACCGCATCAAACAGGTCATGGGCATCGTCAACGGCACCACCAACTACATGCTCACCAAAATGACCGTCGACAAGAGCGACTACGCCGCCGTCCTCGCCGAAGCCCAACAAAAAGGCTACGTCGAGGCCGATCCCACCGCCGATGTCGGAGGCTGGGACGCCGCCCGCAAGATCGCCATCCTCGCCTCTATCGCCTTCAGCACCCGCGTCACCTTGGGCGACGTCTACGTAGAAGGCATCACCGGCATCACTCCCCAAGACATCGAATACGCAGGCGAATTCGGCTACGTCATCAAACTGCTGGCCATCGCCGGCGAAACTGATAAAGGCGTCGACGTCCGCGTCCACCCCGCCTTCATCGCCAAAACCCACCCGCTGGCCTCCGTCAACGACGTCTTCAACGCCATCTTCGTCAAAGGCGACGCCGTCGGCGAAACCATGTTCTACGGCCGGGGAGCGGGGGAGATGCCCACCGCCAGCGCTGTTGTCGCCGACATCATCGACGTCGCCCGCGACATCCAGCACGGCGTCGCCAGCCGCGTCCTCTGCACCTGCTTCGACAATAAGCCCATTTGTCCCGTCGACCAAACCGAGGCACCCTATTATATCCGCCTGCTCGTCGAAGATAAGCCCGGCGTGCTGGCCGCCATCGCCGGCGCCTTCGGCTGCCAGCAGGTCAGCCTTAACTCCGTCGTCCAGAAACGCAAGGTAGGGAACTGGGCGGAAATCGTCCTCATCACCTACCGCGTATCCGACGCCAACATGCGTCTCGCCCTCAGCGCCCTGGGCGGCATGCCGGTCGTCAACAAAATAAGCAGCGTCATCAGAGTGGTCGAGGAATAATCGGCCACCCCCCAGGGAGGACATATGGAAGCGACAGTCACAGTCCGCGTGCCGGGAACGACAGCCAACTGCGGTCCCGGCTTTGATACTGTAGGCATTGCCTGCACCATCTACAACGACCTGACCCTCACCCTCGGCGACCGGCCGGGCTTCACCCTCGCCGTCACCGGCGAAGGCGCCGGCAGCATCCCCGCCAACGAACGCAACATCGCCTACCAGGCCGTCGGCGCCGTGCTGAAGAAAGTAGGCGTCGACAGCCCAGGGATAAGCATCGCCATGCACAACAACATTCCGCTGGCCCGCGGCCTCGGCTCGAGCGCCGCCGCCATCGTCGGCGGCCTCGTCGCCGCCAACGCCGCCACCGGCGGCAAGCTCGACAACGACGAACTGCTCGCCATGGCCACCGTCCTCGAAGGCCACCCCGACAACGTCGCCCCGGCCATCTTCGGCGGCATCACAGTCAGCTTCACCGCCGGCGGCGTCCCGCAAACCCTGCGTTTCACCCCGCCCGAACCGCTCAGGCTCATCGTCGCCGTACCCGATTTCGGCCTCTCCACCAAAGCGGCCCGCCAGGTCCTGCCGAAAACCGTCCCCTACGCCGACGCCGTCTTCAACGTCAGCCGCGCCGCTCTGCTCGTCGGCGCCCTCTGCCAAGGCAAACTCGATCACCTGCGGGTCGCCCTCGAAGACCGGCTGCACCAGCCCTACCGCGCCAAGCTCATCCCCGGCATGGACGACGTCCTTGCCGCCGCCGTAGAAAATGGCGCCCTCGGCGCGGCCCTCAGCGGCGCCGGCCCCTGCCTCATCGCCTTCGCCAGGCGGGAAACCCCCGGCGACATCGGCGCCGCCATGGTTGCGGCTTTCGCCCGCCACGGCGTAAAATCAGCCTATCGCGACCTCGATATCGACGACGCCGGCGCAAAGATAATACAGCCTTGACAGCGCCCCGAAAAAAAGGTACAATAGGTTTTGTCAGTGTCGGGGCGTAGCGCAGTTTGGTAGCGCGCTTGCTTGGGGTGCAAGAGGTCGTGGGTTCAAGTCCCGCCGCTCCGACCATTTATATCAAGATTAACAAGCCTCGCCTTAGCGGCGAGGCTTTTGCTATGCCGCGAAAATAAAACAATTACCCGAATTTTACGACTAGCAAAAAAAAGTACCCGCCGGCGACAGAACTCCGACAATGCCGGTTCCGGTCGACCAGCCGAACCCGAAGCAGGCGGACAAGGCCCGTGCAGGCAAACGCAATGACTAAGCAACCAATTGGGTGTCAATACTATCCATGCAATCAAAGATCTACCAAAAAGAGGTTTGCCATGAGCGATTACATCTACATCATCGCCGCCTTACTCGCCGGTTTCCACGCCCTCACCTACGCCCGGTGGCTGCGGCTCAACGGCAACAAAGCCGGCGCCTACGGCGTCCTCGTAATCATTCTCATTTCGCTCGCCCTGCCGGCCTACCGGTTATTTTCCCAATAACCCATTTTTTCTTTGCTCCGCCGCCGGCCAAGAAGGGTTTGCCCGCCGGCTGATAGAAAATAATACCAGTAAAAACCAGGAGGTGTTTAACGGTGGATAAGGAAAAAGTAATCGCCGAAACCATCGCGAAATACGAACAATTCATCAACCCGGCAGTCGCACGGCTGTTCCGCTTCATGGGTCTGGCCACCGTCGAGTGGCAGGCCGAGGGCGACATCATCCGCGACATCGACGGCAAAGAATACATCGACTGCCTGGGCGGCTACGGCGTGTTCAGCCTCGGCCACCGCCACCCCAGGGTCGTGGCCGCCGTCAAAGAGCAGCTCGACATGATGCCCCTCTCCAGCAAGGTGCTGTTCGACAAGCCCCTTGCCGATCTTAGCGCCGCCCTTGCGGACATAACCCCCGGCGACCTCTGCTACAGCTTCGTCGTCAACAGCGGCACCGAAGCCGTCGAAGGCGCCCTCAAGCTGGCCCGCATCCATACCGGCCGGCCCAAATTCGTCGCCACCGCCGGCGCCTTCCACGGCAAAACGCTCGGCGCCCTCACCGCCACTGGCCGCGACCTCTTCCGCTCGCCGTTCCAACCCCTGCTGAGCGGCTTCGGCCACGTTCCCTTCGGCGACGCCGCCGCCCTTGAAGCGGCCGTCGACGACGAGACCGCCGCCGTAATCCTCGAACCCGTCCAGGGCGAGGGCGGCATCATCGTCCCCCCCGACGACTACCTGCCCGCCGCCAGGCGGCTATGCGACCGCCACGGCGCCCTCCTCATCTGCGACGAAGTCCAGACCGGCCTCGGCCGCACCGGCGCCATGTTTGCCGTCGACCACCACGGCGTCGTGCCCGACGTCATCACCACCGCCAAAGCCCTCGGCGGCGGCGTCATGCCCATCGGCGCCTTCACCGCCCGTCCGCACCTGTGGGACAAATACATCACCGCCCCCTTCCTCCACACTACCACCTTCGGCGGCAACCCCCTGGCCTGCGCCGCCGCTCTCGCGGCCATCGCCGTCACCAGGGAAGAAGACCTTCCGGCGCGCGCCGCCGCCACCGGCGGCTACTTCATCGACGCCCTCCGCCGGCTGGCCGCCGCCTTCCCCGAAGTGATCCGCGAAGTCCGCGGCCGCGGCCTCATGATCGGCCTCGAACTCACCAAAGAAGGCGTCGGTGGCCTGCTCATGTCCGAGCTGATAGGCCGCGGCGTCCTCGTCGCCTACACCCTCAACAATCCCAAGGTCATCCGCATCGAGCCGCCGCTCGCCATCAGCCGCGAACACGTCGATTACGTCCTGGACGCGTTCAAGCAAGGTATAGGCGTCGCCCAGGACATGATCGAAGACCTATAGGCGGCCGTTGATAAGGCCCCATCTGCGGCGTACCCGCAAGGGGCAGGCCGCCGTTCTAGGGTGCTGAAGCACCAAGAACGGCGCACTTGCTCCTCAGAGCGCTTGCTAGCGTACGCCCAAAGTACGCGTCGCGGCGCGCTCGCACCCTTTCGGGTATAAGCAGACACATCAACGCTAAAGCGTTGTGTGTCTGCTTATCCGGTGCGCCTTGCAGACTGGGACCTTCTGAACGGCCTTGGGCTTTCTAATTTCAATAAGGAGGCGCACCCATGCCGTACGTCGAAGTCTCGCTGCCCGTAAACGCCAGCCGCGAGTCCATCTACCCCATCCTCAAGGAAATGGAAAAATACCCCGACTTCATGGCCGACCTCGTCAGCGTCGAAGTCGTCGAACGTGCCGTCAACACCACCGTCACCAAGTGGGTCTCCAACGTCGACGGCCGCATCATCAAGTGGACCGAGCGCGACGTCTTCGACGACGCCAACTTCCACATCGCCTACAAGCAGATCGAAGGCGACCTCAAAAAGTTCGAAGGCGAATGGATCCTCACCCCGCTTGACGGCGCCACCGAAATAAAGCTCACCGTCGACTTCGAATTTGGCATCCCGATGATTGCGGGCCTGCTAAACCCCATCCTGAAGAAGAAAGTGAAGGCCAACAGCGAAAATATGCTCAAAGCGATTAAAGACCGTTTGGAAAGGCCTTAATTGACTATTGTTAATTATAAGTAATTTACTTATAATTAATATTAGCAAATAACATAGGAGGGATTCCCGCGGGTGGAATAAACGTTCGACGCCAGGTTATATAATACTACTGACATAACGCCCAAAGTAAACGGAGGTGGATTCTTATGAATTCGCTAAAAACAACCTTGCTGCTTGCGACCCTGACCGGCTTGCTGCTGGCCATTGGGTATTCCTTTGGAGGCACCAGGGGCATGACCTTCATGTTCGTCGTCTCCATCCTCATGAACTTCGTCAGCTTCTGGTACAGCGACAAAATCGTCCTCAACATGTACGGCGCCAAGGAAGTGACCCCTCAGCAGGCCCCCGACCTCATCCGCATGGTCTCCGGCCTGGCTCAGAAAGCCAAGCTGCCCATGCCCAAAGTCTACATCATCGACACCGACGTCCCCAACGCCTTCGCCACCGGCCGCGACCCCGAACATGCCGCCGTCGCCGTGACCACCGGCATCATGCGGGCCCTTAACTACGAAGAACTCGAAGGCGTCGTCGCCCACGAACTCGCCCACGTCAAAAACCGCGACACC
>JALHDI010000127.1 GCA_022839045.1 Sporomusaceae bacterium | reverse complement strand
TGATCATCTACCGGCACATTTAAGAGATTTCGTCCTCAATCCAGAAAACGTGGACTACATAGAATGCGCATACTTAAAAAAACGACAAAGAGAACTCGATCTTAAGATGTCAAGGAATGATTGAGATTACTGAATTAGGGAACTAAAACAAGCCAGGGCTGCCGTCTTGCGGCTCCCTGGCTTTGATGTATCGATGCACCTATGCACTTTTGCTCTGGGGAAAGCTAGGATCGACCTTAAGCCAAATATTTAGGCCACCTTCTTTGTCTACCTCAATCCTACTTACAACTTCCAATGCTAGCTTCCGCTTGACCTCCCGTCCGATGTCAGGATTTCTCATAATGCCATTCCATCTTTTCATACTTTCATATGTTCTGGCGACCTCTGTCTGGCTGACGTGCTCAGTCGGTGGGTTCTTCATATGCGCATCTAACTCGCCTTGTAGTTGCGTTAAAGCTTGTTCAACGGCTTCTGATTTTTCAAGAAGCCGCTTTCTCATGCTAGAGTTGGGCGGGGCCTCTAGGAAACTTTCCGTTAGCTGGTCTGCGGTCTTCTGCATGCTCTTGATCTCATTCTGAAGATTTGTTATTGACCTATTGTAATCCTTGACGTCACTCTTCATTTTGTCAAGAAGTGCTTTATAAAGCTCATCAATGTCGTAATCAAGTATCCGTTCGGCCACAAGTTCTACGATAGCATCTTCTATGAATCCTCTACGATGGACTCGACTCTTGCAGCCGTTGGCTTTATCCCAGCGACCTTCGCAACGGTACTCGTAGTACTCATAAATAGATTCCGAACCGTCTTGTTTTTGATAACGGCGTTTGTGGTATTTGGGTATCATCTTTTCTCCACAATGGGCGCAAAAGATTACATCTTTGAAGAGGAATACGGTGCTATAATACTTGTGCGGTACAGTCTTGGTTAGCTTTGCTTTATATATTTCGTAGGTCTCCATCCATTCTTCTTTAGTAAATATGGGATCAATGGCATCACACTCGTACCATTCGCCTCCCCAAACCTGGACCCCCATATAGACCGGCTTGGATATCACGGAGAGCACCACCTCGGGGTACCAGAGCTCCCTCTTTTTCATGTGTCCTGATTTCCATCCAGGCGCAGTACTCTCATAAGGTATCTTATAATGGTTGTTCAGTTGGTCAGCTATCCTTCTTGCGCCATTACCTTGCAAATAGAGATCTCGAATTAATTTAACTGTTTCCACCTGATGAGCGACTTGCAGTACCTTCTTAGTTTCGGGGTCATATCGGTAACCATAAGGAGGCCGACTGTTCCTCCATTCACCCCGTTGAACAATTGCCTGGAGGTTTGCCCTAACCCTTTGGGATGTTGTCATGCTCTCGAATTTTGCAAGAAGCGGCATTAACCCATCAAGTAATTCATCCGTAGGCGAGTTCGTATCTGGGTCACCCCAAGTCTCAGTGCCGCACGTAAGATGCACCTTAACCCCTGCTTTGCTAAAAGCCTCTCGTAGTATGTAATAGTCCATTGGGTCACGACATATACGGTCCCGCTTAAAGGCGACTATATTCTTTACCTTGCCTGCAGCAATATCGTTCAGCAGAGCCATCATTACTGGCCGCTGATGGACTCTCTTCTTAAAGGCAGACACGCCGTCCTCTTTATACTCCTTAAAGAGCCGTCCGCCATTTTTTTCTATTGTTTCAATATTTACTTGAGCCTGAATCTCGTAGCTCTCACCTTCTTGGAACTGCCCATCCGTTGATACACGAACTAAGCTTGCCCAATCCCCTTCAGCCACCTTCGAAGCCTTAGCCGATGATGTTATCTTAGCCATTGTGAATCTCCCCTTTCCCCCAAGTAAAAGTCACTTGCCGAGAGCTAGCGACCCTAGTGGTATTATAGGGTTTTTGTCCTTTATTCACAAAGCGGGGATTTTGGCCTTTATTAACAACATGACCTCGCTGTTGCCGCCGCCGGGGAAAAGCTTGAGTTTGCGCCACAGTTCCTTGCGCTTGGCGGGGGCGAAGGCCTGGACCATGGCGGCTTCCTCGTAGTAGGGGCGGCCCATGTCGGCGAGCACCCAGTCGGCGAAGGTGCGGGCGACCTTGTTGACGTCCTGTTTGCTGTTGAGGCCGGCCATTTCGGCGTATTTGAGGAGTTTGCCGGGGTCGCGGAGAGTAAGGCCGCTTTCCGGCGATTCGACGGCGGCTTTGAGGGTGCGGGCGGCCTGCTGGGCGTGGAAGATGTTGGCGGCGGTGCCGATGGTAACGTGACGGTAGACGAAGTTGCGGGCGACCATGACGTGGGCGTCGACGCCGCAGGCGCCGCGCGGCACTTTGGGGTTGATGCGACAGGGGCCCTGGGCGCAGAGCTGGCAGCTGAGCCCCGAGGTGCAGAAGGTGCAGCGGATCTTTTCCTGCTGCTGCCAGCGGTCGAAGACGTTGGTCAGCCCTTGGGCGTGGACGTGCTGGTACATCTCGCGCATCGCCGGGTCGATGATGATGTTGAGGGGATAGCCCGCCTCGCTCTGGTCGTGGGTGCGGATGTGTTCGCGCTGCCAGGCGAATACGCCCTCCGGCGGCGGCGATTTGGTTATGTCGTAGTATTTGCGCGCGTTGGCGTGAACGTCGAAATGGGCGTCGGGGTCGTTGCTGCCGCTGGCGTCGCCCCGCCCGAGCACCGATTCCACGTCTCCCCTGCTCACGTCGTCGGTACTGGTGATAAGCTGCTGTCGGTCGGACACGTCGATTCCTCCTCGCATTGTACTGGCTTTAGTCTGCGACAAGCGGCTTTTTTTATGCTCTACTTTACATAAATTACCGGCCGGCCTATGACAGGTTTGCGGCTGCTCGCGACGAATATGTCAAGAAATTATGTAAGGTGGGGCGATATTTTGGCAAGTGCGCTGCACGCGTGGATGCTTACTCTGGTATTTATCGTTTCGTTGACGGGCACGGCGGCGGCGGGCGAGTTGTCGCTCGGCGTGTGGCCGGCAACCGGTTCGCAGATGTGGCGCATTTCCTTCCCGACCGCAGGGGCGTCCGAACTTTACTATCCCCACGCCAGCAATTATTTTACCGCGAGCTACGAGAATAAGCCGCCGCGCCGCAGCCGGCTGCGGGTCGAGGGCGGCCTGGCGAACGGGATTAAGGCGGCGACCGGCAGCGACTCGGACTGGGACTATACGCGGAGTTCGAGCCTGTGGTACTACGGCGAGTTCAATACGACGGGCAAGAGCGCCTTTATCAATGTGGACTGGGTGAAGCCGGCCGGCGCGGACCATGAGTATTTCATCGGCTACGGTTACCGGCAGAACGCTTTCCGCATGACGGACGGCGTGTATTTCGTAGAGAACTACGCCGCCCAAAATCCCCCCCACATCCTGTCCGGCCTGGATTCGACCTATACCGCCACATACCAGGGGCCGCATATCGGGGTGAAGGGCAAATCGGCTTTGTCGCCGCGGGTGAGCGTGGTCGGGTCGGTGGCCTACTCCCCTCTCGCCCTCGCCCAGGGGCACGGCTGGTGGAATCTCCGCAGCCTCGATTTCGACCACACCGGCACGGCGCAGATGGTCGACGCGTACATAGGCCTCCGTTACGCCCTCGGCGGCAATCAGGCCGCGGCGGTGACCGCCGGCTACCGCTACCAGTATATGAGCCTCTACCACGGCACGGAGAGCACGAGCGCCGAGATTTCCTGGGACAAGGCGACGAGCGTGCAGCAGGGGTTTTATTTCACGAGCGAGTTCAGGTTTTAGAGGCTAAGTACATAGCGGCCGCCGAATGAAAAAGAACGCCTGGCGGCGTTCTTTTTGTTTGGTCGTTATCAAGATTATCCCTCTCCCCTCTCCTTCGGGCGGTCTTTGAGGAAATTGTACGCCACCACGGCGGCGGCGAAGACGCCGGGTACGGCCCAGTGGAAGAACGGGTAGGCGGCGGTGAAGGTGTGGGCGGCCGGGTCGGCGACGAGCATTTCGCCGGCCGTCCAGCCGAGGAAGGCGGCGCCGATGACGACGATGACCGGCCAGCGCTGCATGAGCATGGTGATGAGGGTGCTACCCCAGATGATGATGGGGATGCTGATGGCGAGGCCGATGACGAGGAGGCTGATGTTGCCGCGGGAGACGCCGGCGATGGCGATGACGTTGTCGAGGCTCATGACGAGGTCGGCGATGAGGATGGTTTTGACGGCGTCCCAGAGGCTGCCGGCCGCTTCTACTTCCTCTTCGGCGCTGTGGTCGTCGGCGACGAGCTTGATGGCGACCCACTGCAGGAGAAGGCCGCCGGCGATCTGGAGGTAGGGGACCTTGAGGAGCAGCACGGCGACGAGGGTGAGGATGATGCGCATGCCGACGGCGCCGGCGCCGCCCCACAGGATGGCGAGGCGCTGTTGCCGGGGAGGCAGTTTCCGGCTGGCGAGGGCGATGACGAGGGCGTTGTCGCCGCTGAGGAGGAGGTTGATCATGATGATGCTGAACAATGCTGTCAGGTACTCCATGCCACCACCTGCCTTCTACGGCCGTTGATAAGCGCCCATCTGCGGCGTTGCGACTCGTTTGCCTCGTCGCGCCTTGCATTTGGGCACTTCTGAACGGCCTAAGTCTTTTTGAATGTCCTTTGTCGTAAAACGAAAAAACCATCACGGCGCGGCGATGGTTCTTTTCTGTTGGGTCCGTTATTAGTATTTCCCGGCAAAGTAACGGGCATGAACGGGATTTAATGCCTTATCGGGGCAAGTCTGCATGCGCGCGCATTTTCCCCCGCTTTCGGTGATAATAACGGCAGGAAGCGGCGTCAAGCGGCGCGAAGGAATAAAATAATACCTATTTTATGATATGTCAAGGAGGCGATATTGTGAAGGTTTTGATCGTTTATTACTCGCTTTACGGTCATATCCACCGGATGGCCGAGGCGGTTGCCGCGGGGGTGCGGGAAGTGCCCGGCGCCGAGGCGATCCTGCGCCGCGTGCCGGAAACGCTGCCCGCCGAGGTGGTGGCGAAAATGGGGGCGACCGAGGCGCAGCAGGCGATGGCCCATATCCCGGTCTGCACGGTGGAGGAGTTGGCGGCGGCCGACGCCGTCATCTTCGGCTCCCCTACCCGATTCGGCAATATGTGCGGTCAGATGCGCCAGTTCCTCGACGCTACCGGCGGCCTCTGGGCGCAGGGCAAGCTGGTGGGCAAGGTCGGCAGCGTGTTCACCAGCAGCGGTACGCAGCACGGCGGCCAGGAGTCGACGATTTTGAGTTTCCACACTACGCTGTTGCACCACGGGATGGTGGTCGTGGGCCTGCCTTACAGTTTTCAGGGACAGACGACGGTCGCGGAGGTGGCGGGGTGTTCGCCCTACGGGGCGTCGACGATCGCCGGCGGCGACGGCAGCCGCCTGCCGAGCGAGCTCGAGCTGGCCGGCGCCCGCTTCCAGGGCAGGCACGTGGCCGCTATCGCCAGGAAACTTATCGGGTAAGCGAAACTGAAGACGGCCCGCTAAGAATAGTTAGCGGGCCGCCGCTTTTTTTCGGCAACCGCTTTTACAGCTTTACGCGGCGCAGGCGGAGCGCGTTTGTCACAACCGAGACCGAGCTGAAGGCCATGGCGGCGCCGGCAAGGACCGGGGAGAGGTAGCCGGCGGCGGCGACGGGGATGCCGACGACGTTGTAGGCGAGGGCCCAGAAGAGGTTCTGCTTGATGTTGGTCATGGTGGCCCGGCTGAGGCTGATGGCGGCGGCTATGCCGCGCAGGTCGCCGCGCATGAGGGTGATGTCGCCGGCTTCGATGGCGACATCGGCGCCGGTGCCCATGGCGATGCCGACGTCGGCGGCGGCGAGGGCGGGAGCGTCGTTGATGCCGTCGCCGACCATGGCGACGATTTTGCCCTGGGAGCGCAGGCGTTCGACTTGTTCGGCCTTGTTGGCGGGCAGGACTTCGGCCATTACGTGTTCTATGCCGACCTGGCGGGCGATGGCTTCGGCGGTGCGGCGGTTGTCGCCGGTTATCATCCACACTTCGAGGCCCAGGGCTGTGAGGGCGGCGATGGCCTCGCGCGACGATTCCTTGACGGTGTCGGCGACGGCGACGAGGGCGGCGAGCCCTCCGTCGACGGCGGCAAACATTACTGTTTTGCCGGCGGCTTCGAGGTCTTCCACGGTGCTCAGGCTGGCGGCGATGGCGACGCCTTTTTCGTCCATGAGCCGGCGGGTGCCGACGGCGAGGTCTTTGCCGGCGACGGTGGCGGTGACGCCCGCGCCCGGGACGGCGGCGAAGGCGGCCGGCTCTTCCGCCGGCAGGACGCCCCGGCCGGCGGCGCCGCGGACGATGGCGGCGGCCAGGGGGTGCTCGGAGGCTTTTTCGGCGGCGGCGATGATGGCGAGGAGGTCGTTTTCGTCATGGCCGGCGAGGGCGACGAGGTCGGTGAGTTCGGGCTGGCCTTTGGTGATGGTGCCGGTTTTGTCGAGGATGACGGCGGTGAGCTGGTAGGTTTTTTCGAGGTGTTCGCCGCCTTTGAAGAGGATGCCGTTTTCCGCGCCGCGGCCGGTGCCGACCATGATCGAGGTGGGGGTGGCGAGGCCGAGGGCGCAGGGGCAGGCGATGACGAGGACGGCGGTGGCGTTGAGGAGGGCCCTGGTGGCGTCGCCGGGGGCGAGGAGGAAGTACCAGGCGGCGAAGGTCAGGGCGGCGACGGCGATGACGGTCGGGACGAAGTAGCCGGAGATGACGTCGGCGATGCGCTGGATGGGGGCTTTGGAGCCCTGGGCTTCTTCGACGACCTTGATGATCTGGGCGAGGGCGGTGTCTTTGCCGACTTTGTGGGCTTCGAACCGGAAGGTGCCGTATTTGTTGATGGTGGCGCCGAAGACTTTGTCGCCGGGCTTTTTGTCGACCGGCAGGCTTTCGCCGGTGAGCATCGCTTCGTCGACCGCCGAGTCGCCGGCGGTTACGACGCCGTCGACGGGGATCTTTTCGCCGGGCCGGACGACGATGATGTCGCCCACCCGCACTTCTTCGATGGGGATGTCTTCCTCCGTCCCGCCCCGCACGACGCGGGCGGTCTTGGCGGCGAGGCCCATGAGCTTGCGGATGGCTTCGGAGGTCCGGCCCTTGGCCCTGGCTTCTAAAAGACGGCCGAGGATGATGAGGGTGATGAGGATGGCGGAGGTTTCGTAGTATACGGCCCCGGCGCCGGTGACGGTGTTGTAGAGGCTGAGGAAGAAGGCCGCGCTGGTGCCGAGGGCGACGAGGACGGACATGTTGGCGCCGCCGTGGCGGAGGGCGCTGACGGAGTCGCGGTAGAACTGCCAGCCGGCGCCGAACTGGACGGGGGTGGCGAGGGCG
>JALHDI010000294.1 GCA_022839045.1 Sporomusaceae bacterium | reverse complement strand
CCATCAGGAGTGTCCCGCATTACTGGTCCGACATGGAAGAAGCAGTTGATGGCCTGGTAGTCGAGGGGCGGGAAGATGTTTTCCTCGATGGCCCGGATATGAAACCGGCTGCGGCCGGTGAACATAAGACCGCTCACGGTGACCATGTCGCCGAGTTGCAAGGCGCGGGCTGTATCTTTTGACATCGGCAGGGTGATGTTTTTCATGCGACGTCTCCGGTATAGGTGATATTCTGATCGGCTGTGATCATGGCGGCCCAACGGCGGCCGACCAGGCATTGAGCATTGAAGGCGACCGGCAGGGCGGCCGTGTGGGTGACAGCGGTTTCGATGTTGACGGCAAGGACGGCGTTGATGCCGCGTGAACCCATCGGACCGATGCCGAGGCGGCGGGCAGCGTCAAGAAGCTCCTGCTCCAGCTCCGCGACCAGCGGGTCGGGATGGCGCACGCCGACTCGACGCAGCAAGGCGGCCTTTTTGGCCATGCTCATGCATAGATCAGCCGTGCCGCCGACGCCAACGCCGATGATGGCAGGCGGGCAGATTTTGCCGGCGTAGCAGGAATTCACGATCGATTCCAGGACGAATTTCTTGATTCCGACGACTCCGTCAGAAGGGAAGAGCATGTTGTAGAAGGTTCCGAAGATTTCCGAGCCGCCGCCTTTGGGAGCCGCGATGATGCGGATGCCGTCGCCGTTGCCGGAGAAAGTCAGCTCGACTTTCGGCATTCCCGGGCCGAGGTTGTTGCCAGGGTTGCTGCGGCGGAGCGGGTCGACCATAGTCGGCCGAAGAAAGCACTCCTCGGTGGCGCGGGCGGTCGCGGCGGCGGCGGCCTGGAAAATGGTCTCGAAGCCGCCTTCGACGGTGGTGTGCGCGCCGGCCTGCACAAAGAAAAGCGGAAAGCCGGTGTCAGCGCAGACCAGCCCTTTGCCAGCGCGAGCCAGGTCAGCGTTTTGTAGGCTGACCGTGAGGTGCCGCCGGGCCATCGGGTCGGTTTCCTCCTTCGCGGCTTGCTCAAGTGCGGCTCGGACGTCGGGCGGCATTTGCACCGATGCCGTCCGCATGGCAGTGTACATCGCTTCTTCCAAGGTGGAGCGCAGAATCATAAGAGAACCTTGTGGTTGAACTTAGGAAAAATTAGGTGGATGCGTGTCGTGGTTCCGGAGCTTTTTCAGATTCGGTCGTTCCAGGTCTCCAGGTGTTCGCAGTCGATGCCTCCAGGAGGCGCTGGCAGTCGGCAATTGCGCAAAGTCAGGTCTTTGACATGGGCGGTCAGCATGGCGTGTGTCCAGGGAC
>JALHDI010000126.1 GCA_022839045.1 Sporomusaceae bacterium | reverse complement strand
TGGTAATATGTGTCTAAGAGATTTGCCTGTCATTTCAAGAGGGGGTATATTATGAAAAAGGCTCTGCTCGGCTTTCTGGTGATGCTGCTGGCGGTTGCGCTGGCCGGCTGCGGCGGCGGGGGCGGGGGCGGCGGATCGGGGACGGTAACGGCGAACGTCCATTGTCAGGATGAGACCGGTGCGCCGCTGGCCGGAGTGATAATGTATTATACCGATAACAGCGGCGCCACGCAGGCAACGCCCGCCAGCAACGCCAAGGGCGATTTCACTTTTCTCATCACCAAGGCCGGCGATTATCCGGTGACCAACATCGCATATAACGGGAAAGACTATATGGTGACCCATGGCATCTGGTTCGGCACCGGGTCAAACGATATCGCGAACAGCGTGGTCAAGTATTATCGTTTGGTGATAAACTCGAACGGAGCCATCCAGTTCAATCAGCTCCAGTAAGTTTTGCCGGATAGCCGAAAACCCGCGCGTGCGCGGGTTTTCGACGTTTGTATATTCCTTCAGCGGTCCGCCAGCGCCATGGCGGGGTTGCGGCCGCGGTAGATCTTGGGGTGCTGGGAGCCGATCTCGCGGAGGGTGACGGTGCGGGCGTAGGCAAAGGCGTCGTAGAGGGTGGCGGTGTCTTTCCCGGCGCGGCGGAGGGCGTCCGACGCCAGGCCCTGGGCGAGATAGTAGGTGAAAATCCCGTACATCTTGCCGCCGAGGATGTCGGCGGCCGCCGTTTCGTTCCAGTCGGCGGCCTCGATGACGGTGGCGCCGTACATGCTGAGGTCGCGGAGCGAGGTGCGGGGACGGACGGACGGAGCGCCGGTCCGGCCGCCGGGGGCGTCGATATACCAATCGTTGGCTACGGAATAGGCGCAGTCGAGGATGACGGCGATGTCGGCGTGGCGGAGCTTTTTGATGTGGCCGGCGAGGTCGGCGAAGGTTATCTGGCTTTTCAGGTCGTAGGCGGCGTCGACGGGGAAGATGGTTTCGTCGTAGAGGTTGTTGTCGGTCTGCCAGCGGAGGTCGCTGGTGTAGAGGCTGGCGGGGCGGTACTGGCGGGCGCCGGGGCCGCCATGCCCGGAATAGTAGATGATCAGGCGGTCTCCGGCGGCGAGCGCGGCCGCGTGGCGCTCGAGGGCGGCGAGGATGGCGGCCCGGGTCGCCCGGCCGTCGGTGAGCAGGGTTATTTCCGCCCGGCCGTTCGCGGCCCGCAGGGAGTCGGCGAACAGCGCGGCGTTGTTGGCCGCGGCCTTGAGGGGACTGAGGTACTTGTATTCGTCGACGCCAATGGCGAGCAGGCAGATTTTGCCGCCGGCGGGCGGCGGGGCGGCGGACCCGGACGGGCCGCCGGCGAGGGCGGCGAGAATGCAGAGGGCCGTCATTAAAATCTTTTTCATCGTTGTTCTCCTTCCCCGCTCCTGCGGCGGACCGAGCTGACCGCACCCACGTATTCGACGACGCGTCTGTCGAGGTCGTAGACGGCTTGGGCGGCGCGGATCTCGCGCCCGTCCTGCCTGACGGTCACGACGTTGGCCGTGAAGGTCACGAGACGGCGTTCGCCGTCGAAGCGGCCGGCGTCGGCGGTTATTTCCGTGCCGTTGTCCTGGCGTAGGCGAGGTTTGTCGAATAGGTACTTTTCCTCGCGCTCGGCGAAGGTCAGGCGGTCGGCGACGAGCGTGACGTCGCCGCGCGGCCGGACGGACATGGCCCCTTCCGTGCGGTAGTGCTTGCGGTCGTCGGACAGCAGCCTGGCGGCGGAGAAGTCGCCGGCGCCGATTTTCCCGGTGACGCCCGCGAGAGCGACGGCGCCGCCGTCGCCGATCTCCAGGCTATCGGCCAGCCAGACGTCGCCGTTGTCTTTGCGGATGGCGACGCCGGCGAAGAGCCAGACGCCGTCCCTGCGCGTCGCGGTGCCGGCCGCCAGGGCGGCGGACCAGGCGCCGTCCCGCAGCTCGACCCGGTGAAGGGTGAGCGCGTCGCCGGCCCAGGAGGCGCTGGCGGCCGTGCCGACTAACGAGCCGCCGGCGAGCGCGACCGGTCCGGGCATGACGGCGCCGGCAAAGGCATCGTCGAGGATGAGCAGGGCTGTGGCGAGGGTGCAGGGGTCGCTGCCGGACGAGGTGCGCCACTTTATGTTTACTTCTTTGTCGAGCAGCCATTGGTGCGCGCTTTGGCTGTAGGCGATTCCGGCGGCGCGGACTTCCCACTGCGGCGACCGGCCGGGCCCGGCGGCGAGCAGCACGCCGCTCCCCCGGAAGGAGCGCGCCTTGTCGTCGTAGAGGCCGTCGGCCACCTGGAGGCTTTTCCCGTCCAGGGCGAAGGCGACGCCGGCGGGGAAGGACAGCAGGCCGTCTTTTTCCCGGTAGCTGGCCCGGGGGGCGGAGAAGTGCAGCGGGGCGGCGCCGTCGCGAAGGAGGACGCCGTCGCCGATGCCGGCGGCGTCCACGCCGGCATCGGCGCGGGTAAGCACGGCGGCGCGGAGCCGCCAGTGCTGCCGGCCGTCGTGCCAGCCGGAAAGTTCGTTGGCGGTGGCCCGCGACCGGAAGCCGGACTGCCGGGCGACGAGTCCGTCGTACCAGCGGTGGGCGTCCCAGAGAAGGAACGCCGCCGCCAGGGCCAGGGCGAGGAGGATGGTTTTGCGCATCAGGCTACGCCTCATTTGCGGGGGGGATTTTTCAGACGGATCTGGCAGAAGAACATTTTCTGCCGCGGATAGAAGCTGACGACGAGGTCCTGGCAATGGTTGTCCTTGACGAACTGGATCTCGGCGAGGTTGATGGCGCCCCCGCTGTAGTAGTCGGTCCGTACGCTGCAGGACCATTTCCTCGTCAGCAGCGCTTCTATGCGGACGGCGGCTTCGCGCATGGCGCCGACGGCCAGGTCGTATTCGGTGCGGATGTAGCCGGTTATGCCGCTCTCCGGGTTGAAGGCCAGCATGGCGCCGACGGTATTCCAGCCGCCCTGGGCCGGTTGGTACTCGCTGTAGAGGTTCCAGTTCCAGAAGGGGTAGGCGCGGCCTTCGAGGCTGAGAAGGACGGGGCGGCCGTGCCGCTGGGCGAGGTCGTAGCCGACGGTGAGGTTGACGCGGTGATATTCGTCGAGGATGTAGTCGGTTTCGATGTCGAACTGGCTGGCGTCGCTGTCGGCGGCGCTTTTGTAGAGCGGGTTGTAACCGCGATTCTGGCCGAGCGAGAGCGAGGTATTGATGTACATCTTTTCGCTGACGTTTTTCAGCAGGTTGGTCTTAAGCTGCAGGTCGGCGACGCCGGTCGCGCCGAACGAGGAGTAGCTCGCGGTGGAAATGGTGGACAGAAAGGTGCCGGGGGCAATTTTCCTCGGCTTGGAACGGTAGTAGGTTTTGAGGTCGGTCTGCTGGAGGGTGGTGCCCTTGTCGGCGCTGGTCGCCTGCGCGGTGGCGACGGCAAACTGCCAGGGCGAGGAACGGGTGGTGTAGTAGGCGAGTTTGGGGGTGTAGTCGATGCCGCTCTGCTTTTCCTGGGTGGAGACGGCGGCGACGTAGTCGGGCTTGGTCCACTCCAGCCTGGTGTCGAAGGTCCGGTCGGTCAGTTTGTAGCCCGTCCAGGCGAGGTTGCGGCTGGCGCTGTAGTCCCAGAAAGCCCGGACGCCCTTGGCGAGGCTGATGGCCTGGCCGAGGCGGGCGCTGGTGTAGGTGGCGCTGCCGAGCTGGCGGCTGAAATCGGCCTGGACGGTGGTTTTCGCGGCGGCGCCGGCGTCCATCATGTACCAGTTGGCCGACAGCAGGTCGCCGGTGCGCCGCCAGTCGTTCTCTTCGCTGCGGAAGGAGAAGAATTGGCTGCGGTTGCCGGCGGCGGCGCGCCATTCTCCCTGGACGATCTGGTTGGCGGCCCACGGTTTGCGCGAGGCATAGAGGGAATATTCGTCGCGCAACGTGCCGGCCTTGTCGTGGCGGAACTCGCGGAAGCCCGCGCCGAAGCCGCGCCAGGCCATGTAGTCGGCGTAGATGACGCCGTAGTCCTTGCCGGCGAGGTCGTAGTATTCGCGGGTCCTGATATACCAGCCGTCCTGGTCGTTGTAGCCGGTGACGGGCAGGACCGGCTCGCCGTCGCGGATGGCGACGACCGTTTTTTTGGCGGCGAGGAGTTTTTTGTCGCCCTGCCAGTACTGAGAGTCGGTCAGGACGAGCTTCTTGTCGGGGTAGTTCTCGACGGCGCCGATGCGGAAGGTATAGTGCGGCTGGGGGTGATCGCAGGTGGTGACGACGGCGGCGGCCATTTCGGTCTTGTCGTCGGTGAAGGTGAGCGTTTTGCCGGCGGCGGCGTATTCGACCCCTTCGCTGACGACGACGGTGGTGAAGTTGGCGATCGTGCCCCGGCTGTGCGCGGTGTCGTAGACGAGCGAGTCGCCGCGGACGGGGTTGTCGGCGGCGCGACGGACGGTGACGGCGCCGCTGACGGTGAGCCGTCCGGCGGCGCGGTCGTATTCGAGCGTCTCCCCGGCGACGGCGGTGCCGGCGATGGTGAGGTCGACGCCGTTTTCGGCCCGCGCTTTGTCGCGGCCCCGTTCGAAGACGATGTTGTCGGCGTGCAGGACGGCGGTGTCGCCTTTGGCGTTGAAGCCGGCGACGGTGAAGACGACCGCGCCGCGCGCCCGGAGGGTTTCGTCGTCGATGTCGTAGCTGGCCGCGGCGGCCGTCAACCGGTAGTCGCCGTCGGCGAAGACGACATTGCCGGTAGCCTTGAGGCGATTTTCCCTCTCCTCGTACCAGAGGGTGTCGGCCTGCAGGCTTTCGGGCTGTCCGGCGCCGTGGGCCGCCCCCGGCCTGAGGGCGAGGGCGGCGGCCAGCAGGCAGGCGGCGACGACCGCCCTGCCGCGCCTAAACATCGTCGGCCCGCCGCAGGAGGACGAGGCCCAGCAGGGAGAAGACGAGGGGCGGCGCCCACGCGGCCCAGAGGGGCGGCAGGATATGGGCGCGGCCCGCGGCCGCCGACAGGGAGGCGGCGACATAGTAACCGGTGACGATGGTTACGCACAGGAGCGCGGTGTAGATTTTTTCGTTGCTTCTCACCCTGCTGATCAGCGGCGCGCCGAAGAGGGCGAAGACGAGCGGGGTGAGGGACGTGGCGGCTTTGAGATGGTAGTCGACTTCGTAGGACCGCGTCTGGATGCCTTTGGCGCGCAGCTCGTCGATGAATTGCCGCAGCTCGCCGCTGGTCATGTCGGCCGAGGATTTGCCGACCCGGAAGACGTGTTCGCCGGGACGGGCCCCGGCGACGGTAAGCTCCGCGGACGCCGCCTGGTATTGGAGCCGGCCCTGCCGGTCGAATTCGTAGGCGACGGCGTTGTGGAGCTGCCAGTCCTCGCCGGCGGCGAAGCCGTACTCGGCGGTGATGAGGCGGCTCATCTTGCCTTCCCTGAGTTCGAAGATCATGACGCTGCGGAGGGTTTTCGTGGCCGGGGCGATGTGGCCGATGAAGTAGTGCCGGTCTTTGTCGGCGAAGAAGACGTTCTGCATGAGTTCGGGCGGCGGGGTGTCGAAGATGATACGCCGCACGATTTCCGCCGCCTTGCCGTTGACCTTCACGACGACGGCTTCGCTGAGGAGGTGGGAAAGGCCGCTCAGCAGCACGGCCACCGCCAGGTAGGGCAGGAGGATGCGGCAGGTCCGCAGGCCGGACATGCGGATGATCATGAGCTCACGGTCGCGGGCCATTTTGCCGAGGACGAAGAGCATGGCGAACAGGCTGCCCATCGGCAGGGTGGCGACGAGGACGGCGGGCAGCTTGTAGAGCAGCAGCAGCCCGACCAGGTAGGGATGGACCCGGCGGACGATCAGGTAGGTGCCCATCTCGAAGATGGCCGAGCTGAGGAAGAGCAGCGACAGGCCGGCGACGGACAGGATGAGCGGTTTTATCAGGGACGCGAGCAGGTAACGGTCGATGACCAGCACTTTCGTTCTCCCGTGCGGTTTGTTCGCGGATTCGACGAGACCGGTTAGCGATAGACAATTTCGGCCTTCAATCGTATAATTCCATTATTTTTCTTAAATTCCTTTTTTTGGTATTAATGTTTTATTATAGCAACCTGAAGACCCCGCCCGAGGCCGCGAGCGGGGTCTTTGTTACGCAGGGGAGCGGTTGGCCGGGCGGTGTCATCTGGCCGGCTGGATCTCTAAGCGGGGAACGTCGGAATGACCGACGAGCGTGTACCAGAATTCCGTTCTGTTGGTGACGTCGGCGGAGGTGACGGAAAAGGTGGGCTTGGGGTCAAGTAATTCCACGGTCTGCCCGTTGAAGCTGCCTTGGGTAAAGGTGTAGGTGCCGGGGACGTCGCAGATGATGGTGAGGTTGCTCGACCCACTGATCTTGGCGGAACGGCCATGGCCCGAGGGATCGGTGAAGTACAACGTGTAACCCGCGCCGGCGGGATCGCCGTATTGGTCGACGCATTTGAAGTGGACGACGGCGCCGGTTGTGGGGCCGCCTCCCCCGCCCCCTCCCCCGCCGCAGCCGGTGAAGAGCAGCGAGACGGCGACGATAATGAGTAGACCGATAACCAGTTTTCGCATCGGGTACCCTCCTGCATGATTTTCTTGGTGTTTGGCGTAATCTGCCATTAATTTACCGTCCGTATATCCCCGTAGCCGCCGAGATAGTCGACGAGTTCGTACCAGAATTCCGTTCTGTTGGTGACGGCGGCGGTGGTGACGGAGAAGCGGGGCTTGGGATCGATTATTTCCACGGTATGGTCATTGCGGTTCGCCTTGGTGAAGGTGTAGACGCCGGCGACGTCGGCATAGACGATGAAGTTGCTCGACGAGTCGACCTTGGCGGAGCGAGCGCGTCCCTGAGGATCGGTGTAATGCATGGTGTAGCCCGCCGCCTGGGGATTGCCGCTCATGTCGACGCAGCGGAAGTGGACGATGGCGCTGTTGGCGGGATCTCCTCCTCCTCCTCCCCCGCCCCCTCCGCCGCCGCAGCCGGTGAAGAGCAGCGAGACGGCGGCGATGATAAGGAGACCGATAACTGTTTTTCTCATCGGGTACCCTCCTGTATGCAGATTAATATGGATAATATTACCACATTTTAAATTATTTTCCAATTATTTCCAAAAAAAATTCACTTTATGAGCCGTCAGTCCGCACGCCGGAAAAAGCCGCGCCCGGGAACATACGAAAAAGCGGCCGGTCTTTTGGACCGGCCGCAGATGCGGTTTCGTGGGGTACGCCGCAGATGGGACTTTGCCTTTCAGCCCCAGGTTGCCGAGAAGGCTCCAGATGCAAGGCGCACCGGAGGCTGACACCGGAAGCGTACACGAACGTACGCTGAGGATGGCAGCCGAGGAGCAACGCCGCAGATGGGGC
>JALHDI010000125.1 GCA_022839045.1 Sporomusaceae bacterium | reverse complement strand
GATATATGAAAAGAAGCTGGAGCATCCTGTGCGGGTTAGCCGTCCGGATGTGAAGTTCGCCAAGATGGTCATTACCCAGTACGGCGGCCCGGACGGCGAGCTGTCGGCGTCGCTCAGATACCTCAACCAGCGTTATTCGATGCCCACCGACAATGCCAAGGCCCTTTTGACGGATATCGGCACCGAAGAGATGGCGCATATGGAGATGATCGCGGCGATGGTCTATAAGCTGGTGGACGGTGCGTGTTGCGAGGATTTCAAAGAGGCCGGCTGGGAAGGGCAGTTCGTGCAGCATAATCACGGCCTGTTTTGGACGGACGCGAACGGTATTCCCTGGTCGGCGAAGTATATCGCCTGCCTGGGCGACCCGATCACCGACCTTGTGGAGGATATGGCGGCCGAACAGAAGGCCCGCACTACGTACGAGCATCTTATCGCCTGCACGGACGACGAATGCGTGAAGGATACGCTCCGGTTCCTGTGGGAGCGGGAGGTGGTCCACTTCCAGCGGTTCGGCGAGATGCTGAACACGGTGCAGGAGTGGATGGCCAACAGCAAGCATTGCTGGATGGGACACCGGACGGAGAAGTAAGGGAAAAAGGGAAAACAGCGGCAGAGGCCGCTGTTTTTTGTTAGCTACGGTTTCGACATTCCGATCTGGTTACCTTAGAAGAAGCAGGATGAATTATCGAGGCCCTGAAACAGGAGATAGACTCCCCGGTAAAAAGTCCACGCAAAAAGGGGGCCCGTTTTCTGAGCCCCTTCTTTGCCTTTCCAATGGCCGGCTTTTTCGGTTCCTCTTGTTCAGCAGCACGGCGTTTTGCTGCGCGGCGTATATCCGGTGTGCAGCAACTGATGGGAACGGTGCCCGAGCGGATAACCGAGGAATTCCGCGTACAGCTGTTTTACCGCCGGATTTTCATGCGATTTGCGCAAGGGCATCAGGGCATCGGCCGCGTAGATGCCGGCTATTCGCTTGCGGCGAATTTCCTCGGTAGTGGGCACGGGTTGGCCGCCGCCGATACACCCTCCCGGGCAACACATGATCTCGATGAAATGATACTCGCATCGGCCGGCCCGTACCTGGTCCATGATTATTCTGGCGTTGGCCAGGCCGTGGGCTACCGCCACCTTGACAACGGTGCCGGCCAAGTCCACCTCGGCTTCTTTAATCCCCTTGAGACCGCGAACTTCAGAGAATTCCAAGGTCGGCAATTCCTTCTCGGTGATTATCTCGTAAACGGTTCTGAGCGCCGCTTCCATGACGCCGCCGGTGGCGCCGAAGATAACGCCTGCACCGGTGGAGATGCCAAAAGGCAGATCGTATTCCTCGTCCGGCATTTCCGCTAAGTTGATGCCGCTTTCTTTGAACATGCGGCCCAGTTCCCGGGTTGTCAGGACGGCGTCGATGTCTTGCCAGCCGTTGGCGTTGATATCGGGCCTGGTCATCTCAAACTTTTTCGCCGTGCAGGGCATCACCGAAACAACATAGACGTTTTCAGGACGATACCCGTATTTGCTTGCGTAATATGTTTTGGCGAGGGCGCCGAACATTTGCTGCGGTGATTTGCAGGTCGACAGGTGCGGCAGCAGGCCGGGGTAAAAATGTTCGCTGTACTTGATCCAGCCGGGACTGCACGAGGTGATCATCGGCAGGACGCCGCCCTTCTGGATCCGCTCGATTAATTCGCTGCCTTCTTCCATGATGGTCAGATCAGCCGTGAAGTCGGTGTCGAACACTTTGGCAAAACCTAGGCGGCGCAGGGCGGCGACGAGTTTGCCGGTGGCGATCGTGCCTGGCGGCAAGCCGCAGGTTTCACCAATGGATACCCTTACCGCGGGTGCGACCTGGACAATGACGTGCTTGCCGAGATCGCTCAGCGCGGCCCATACTTCATTTGTGGCATCCTTTTCGGTGAGGGCGCCGGTGGGACAAGCAGCGACACACTGGCCGCACAGCACGCAGGCGACATTGCTGAGCTGCTGGTGCATGGCCGGGGCGATTGTGGAATAGAAGCCGCGGTCGGTGGGGGCGATGGCCTGAACGCCCTGAACGTTTTCGCAGACACTGACGCAGCGCCGGCACAGGATGCACTTGTTGGGGTCGCGGATAATCGCCGCCGTCGACGTGTCGGTCGGGAAAACGCTTTTTTCCCCCGGGTAGCGGATTTCGCGCAAGCCCAGTTCGTTAGCCAGTGTTTGCAGTTCGCAGTTTTGGTTGCGCCGGCAGGTCAGGCAGTCTGCGGGGTGATTCGACAGTATCAGTTCCACTATGGTCCGGCGGGCGTCGCGGACCCGGCTGGTGTTGGTATACACCTTCATATCTTGCGCAACCGGGGTCACGCAAGCGGCCAGAAGGGTTTTCGCTCCTTGGACTTCTACCAGGCAAACCCGGCAGGCGCCGATAACGTTGATATCCTTCAGGTAGCACAGCGTGGGAATGCGGATTCCGGCCTGCCGGGCCGCCTCAAGAATCGATGTTCCCTGCGGGACGCTGACAGCTTGATCGTTGATCGTCAGAGTGACGGATTCCATGCGCCTCACCTCTCCTTAATCCCGGATGTCGCAGCGCAGGCAACGCGCCGCTTCCACCACGGCCATCTCTTCGGTGAACCCCGGATCTACCTCGGCGAAGTCTCTGATCCGTTCCGCGCAGGGGCGAAGGGTCGAACACTGGCGCGGCAAGCGGTCTTCGCGGATAGGCCCGGACAGTTCTCTTTGGATTTCGGGCGCGGGGGCGACACTCCCCCCCAGGTACTGGTCGATGGCGTCGGCACCCCTCCGCCCGGCGGCGATGGCGTTGACAATCGTATCAGGACCGGTTACGCAATCACCGCCCGCGAATACCCCCGGAACCCCGGTCGCGAGACGGTCGGCGTCGGCCAGCACGATGGTCCTGTCGCCCGTGTAGTCGGTGGTCCGGGTGGAGGCGACGTCGGCCAGCACTTCCCGGGCCGGGCCCAGGCAGGCTAGGTCGATGGCCTGACCTACCGCCAGAACCACTGTATCGATGTCAATGAGATAGTTGCTTTCCTCAATCGGCACCGGGTGGCGGCGGCCATCCCGGTCGAACCGGGTGAGCTGCATTCTGACGCATTCGATCTGTTTCAAGACCCCTTCTTTGCCCAGCAGTTGAAGGGGCGCTGTCAGTTCGTGGATTTGAATGCCCTCTTCCTCGGCGGCGGTGATTTCGCCTCTTTCGGCCCCCAGCAGTTGAAGGGGCGCTGTCAGTTCGTGGATTTTGATGCCTTCTTCTTCGGCGGCGAGGATTTCTTCCGTTTCCGCCGGCATATCCTCTTTGCTGCGGCGATACAGGAGGTGGACTTCCCTCGCTCCCAGGCGCAGGACCGAGCGGGCTGCGTCGATGGCCACGTTGCCGCCGCCGATAACGGCTACCCTTTTACCGATCGAAACTTTTTCCCCCAAGTTGATAGCCTTAAGCAGATCGATGCCCTGCCAGACGCCGGCGAGATTTTCGCCCGGCAACCTGGCCGATAGGGGCTTGTGGGCGCCGATGGCCAGGAAGACCGCCTTAAAGCCTTGGTCGAACAGATCGGGGATGGTGAAATCGCGGCCCAAAGCGGTATTCAATCTGATGTCGACCCCCAGTCGGGTGATGGCAGCGATCTCGGCGTCCAGGTAGCGCTGGGGCAACCGGTAGCGGGGGATGCCTACCGCCATCATGCCGCCGGCTACCGGCAGCGCCTCGAAAATCGTCACCTGGTAGCCGCGCTTGGCCAGGTAATAAGCGGCCGTAAGTCCGGCCGGGCCGGAGCCGACGATGGCTACTCTGGCGGCTCTGGCCGGTTCCTGCTGTTCATATATTTCGGCGTTATGTTCGAGCAGGTAGTCGGCGGCAAACCGTTTCAGGTTGCGGATGGCGAGGGCCTCGTCAATCTGGGCGCGGCGGCATTTGGCCTCGCACGGGTAGTGGCAGACCCGCCCGCAGATCGCCGGCAGCGGATTATTTTCCTTGATGACGGCGACCGCCTCGGCGAAGCGACTGTTGCGGATATGATCGATATACCGCGGGATATCGACCCCGGCCGGGCAGGCGTTGCCGCAGGGCGAGTGGAAGAGGGCGGCGCATACCGAGGCCGAGCAGTGCTTGTGCTTGATGTGGGCTTCGTACTCGGCCCGGAAATAGCGGATAGTGCTCAAGATCGAGTTGGGGGCCGTATGGCCGAGGCCGCACAGGGCGGTCTGCTTGATTTGCTCGCCCAGCTCCACCAATTGGTCGATATCACCGGGCTGGCCCTGACCGCGGGTTATCCGTTCCAAGATTTCCAGCATGCGCTTGGTGCCGATCCGGCAGGGGGAGCATTTGCCGCAGGACTCTTCCTGGCAAAATTCTAGGAAGTATTTGGCCAGGTCCACCATACAGGTGTCCTCGTCCATCACTATTAACCCGCCCGAACCCATTATCGTGCCGAGTTCCTTCAACGAGTCGTAATCCACCGGGGTATTCAGGTAGTCCGCCGGGATGCAGCCGCCCGAAGGACCGCCGGTCTGGGCCGCCTTGAATTTTTTGCTGTTGGGGATGCCGCCGCCGATATCATAAACGATTTCCCCCAGCGGCATCCCCATGGGGACTTCGACAATGCCGGTATTGTTGATCTTGCCTGCCAAGGCGAAAACCTTGGTGCCTTTGCTGTGTTCGGTGCCGATGCTGCTGAACCAGTCGGCCCCCTGCAGGATGATCGGCGGGATATTGGCAAAGGTTTCGACATTGTTTATCAGGGTGGGTTTGCCCCACAACCCGGCATTGGCGGGGTAGGGCGGCCGGGTCCGCGGCTCGCCGCGCTTGCCCTCAATCGATCTGAGGAGGGCCGTTTCCTCCCCGCACACGAAAGCGCCGGCCCCGACGCGGATAGCGACGTCAAAGTCGAACCCGGTGCTGAAAATATCGCGGCCCAGCAGGCCGTAACGGCGGGCCCGCTCAATCGCCAGGGTGAGCATCTTGATGGCCAGGGGATATTCGGCCCGGACGTAGACATAGCCCTCGCTGGCGCCGATCGCGTAGCCGGCGATCGCCATGGCTTCCAGGACGCTGTGCGGATCGCCCTCAAGCACGCTGCGGTCCATGAACGCGCCGGGGTCTCCCTCGTCGGCGTTGCAAACCACGTATTTCGGAGTGCCCGAGGCGTTGGCGGCCAGAGCCCACTTTTGGCCGGTGGGGAACCCGCCGCCGCCGCGGCCGCGGAGGCCTGATTTTTTTATCTCCGCCACCACGGCGGCCGGGGTCATCTCGGACAGGACTTTGGCCAACGCGAAATAGCCGTCGCGGGCGATATATTCTTCAATACTCTCCGGGTTGATCATGCCCGTGTTGCGCAAAGCGATCTTGACCTGGCGGCCGAAAAAGGGGGTATCGCGATAAGCGCGGCTCTGCTCGTCATGGCCCGGGGCGTCGTACAGCAGGCGGGTGACGATATCGCCTGTCAGCAGGTGCTGCTCGACGATGTCCCGGACATCGCGGACCTGGACCTTCCGGTAGAAAACGCCGTCCGGGTAAACGATGACCGCCGGGCCAAGGCTGCAGGGACCGACGCAGCCGGTGGTGATGACCTTGATTTCCTTATCGAGGTCACAGCGCATTATTTCCTCCTTGAGCGCCGCCTCCACATCCTTGCAGCCGGAGGAGATGCAGCCTGTGCCGCCGCAAACAAGCACGTGCGTGCGATAAAACTCCATTGTATGCCCTCCTTAGCTAATCTTCATGACCCATTCGCTTATGACCTGATCGTAAACGATATGACGGGCAAATATCGCCCGCGCTTTCTCCGGCGTGACGAGCGCGTAGGTTATCCGGGGCTGCCCCGGTTTGACGATATCGACAAGGGGTTCCGGCGCACACAGGCCGATGCAGCCGGTCGTCTCGATGACGACGTCGCTGCGCTGCCAGTTGGCGATTTCCTCCTGGAAAGCGGCCAGGACATTATGGGCGCCGACGGCCATGCTGCACTTCCCCATGCGGATGACCACCACCGTTTTACCGGTCTTGGCGTCGGCGTCGTCCCAGTATTTTTGCAGGGCCGAGTTTTTGATCCTGGTGAAGTTATCCATGGCGTTCATTCGTTTCGCGCCTCCCCGGCGGCGCGATTTCCGTCCGCCGCCTGTTGTTGGGAAAGTACTTGCGGCACTCGGTCGGGCTTGAGCCGGGTGTAGACGTTATCGTTGATCGTCATGACCGGCCCCAGGCCGCAGGCGCCGATGCAGCGCACCACCTCGATGGAATACATTCCGTCGTCGGTAGTGTCGCCGGCTTTGATGCCGAGTTCGTTTTCCAGCCGGCTCAAAACCCGGTCCGTCCCCCGGACGTAACAAGCCGTTCCCTTGCATACGCANNNGTTTCTCGGTGAATAAGGCGTAAAAGCTGATGACGCTGGAAACCTCGCTGATCGGGACGTCCAAGCCTTCGGCCACTTTGATCTGCACGGGCGGCGGCAAGTAGCCGATCAACTGCTGGATTTCGTGCAGGACGGTAATCAGCGATCCGGGTACGTCTTTGTATTTGGCGATAATCTCATCCATCGCCTTGGCATGGGTCGCCAGAAGTTGGGCCTGGTCGGGGCACTGACATTGTTCCTTCTTCACGGTAAATCCCCCCCACTAAGCATCGGTAGTCATCTATCGCTCTTAGTAGCAACGATCGTGCCAACGCGAACGAATTCATGAGCATGTGCCCCGCGGAACGTGCTAATACGAACGTTCACAAGGGGAACGCGCCCCCGGACGAAAACCCCCTGCCGCTGCTGGCGGCAGGGGGTTTTGGCGATATACGAATGCTCCTTTGCATTAAAGAGGCAGCCCCGAGGAGGTCAATGGTTGCAAATCAGGCGTCCAAGGTCAGGGGAAACCAGTGGCAACGGGGTATGTTCCGGCATGAGGCCTGCGCAATGCCGGAATGCATTTCATTCATGCACGTGTGCATGAAATTTGAGATATTTTTGTACTTTCCGGGCAACCGTAGACTGATTTACCTGCAGGATTTCCGCCAATTTATAAGTGTTGGCGCATTGCTGCCAGCCCATCGTTATCAACTGGGCTTCCACCTCTTCGATCGCTTGTTTGAGCGGAATAAGATCGGCGACAAAAATCTTGCCCCGGGTCGCCCGGCCGATATTCTTGACGGCTTCCGGCAGATGGGTGGGCAAGATTGTTTCGTCGTCGATGGTAACAACGAGACGTTCGATAATATTCTCCAGCTCGCGGACATTACCGGGCCAATAATACTGCACAAGCAGATCCTTCGTTTCCTGCGCCAGCTGTTTACTGTTGCCGTAACGGGTGTTGAACGCTTCGAGGAAATGATTGATCAACGGCACGATGTCGTCTTTGCGTTCCCGCAGCGGCGGAATCTGAATGGGCACCACGTTTAGGCGGTAGAACAGGTCGGCGCGGAATGTTCCGTCCTGAACCATCCGTTGGAGATTGCGGTTGGTGGCGGCGATAAACCGGATGTTGACCCGGGTCGGCTTAACGCCGCCGATGCGCACCACCTGCCGCTCCTGAATGGCTTGCAGCAGCTTGACCTGCAGATTTAACGGCAGTTCGCCGATTTCATCCAGAAACAACGTGCCGTTGTTGGCCTGCTCGATCAGCCCCGGTTTTGCGTTTGGCCCCGGTGAAGGCCCCGGTCTCGTAGCCGAACAGCTCTGATTCGATGAGCGTTTCGGGGATTGCGCCGCAGTTGATTTTGATGAAGGGGCCGTTTTGGCGCAGACTCAAGCGGTGGATAAAGCGGGCCACGACTTCCTTGCCCACGCCCGATTCCCCCAGGATGAGCACCGTAGAGTCTACGCCGGCCACTTTGGTGGCGGTCAGCAGCACTTTTCCCATTTCCAGGCTGTAGGCAACCATATCGCCCGGCGGTGAGACGCTTGCCTGGTTGGCCTGAACATATTTTTTCAGTTTTTCCGCTTCCTCGATTTGCAGCCGCAAATTGCTCAGTTCGGTCAAATCCCGGGTGTTCCCGACGATGCGGACAATGACGTTGCGCTCGTCGAAAATCGGCGTACTTGTGGCAAGCACCTTTTTGCCGGTTTTGGTTTCCTGCATGACGGTCACCGGGCGCTTTTCCCGCAGAACCAAAAGGGTAGCCGAAGGGTAAATTATTTTTTCCCTTTCCAGATCCTTACAGTGAACGCCGATAACGCTCTGCCCCTCCGGGCCGATGATGCGCTTGAAGGCGGCGTTGGCCCGCAGGATTACCCCTTGGCCGTCGGTGACATACATGCCGTCGTACGAGGACTCGATGATCCCGTCGAGTTCTTTGTTCAACTGGCGGACTGTTTCCAAATCCGCGGACATCTGCTCGAGCAGCCGATTCTTCTGGGCAAAAGTATAAGGCAGACACATCTCGTTTTCCGCGATTCCCTGGTAGACGGCGACCGCCTTCTCCCGGCAGGATGCATAGCCGCAGGCGCCGCAATTGAGCTCGTCATCCGGGTTCAGTTTGTCGGTCGCCTTGAGGATTTGGCGGAGCTCTTCCTCGCTGGGATATGGCAGCGGTGATTTTTGATCGCTGAAACCACATTTGAGGTCGAGGAAAAAATATTTTACCAGATTGGCATTCTGCCAACCGCGCTCCTGCAGGCCTCCTTCCGCGGCGTAGCTGATTAAGGTCTGCCGGCGCTCCCAGATATTCACCTCACTGTCTATCTCCGGCCCGTCGATACAGCCGCGGCAAAAAAGGGCGTCGATCAGTTTGGGCTGATAACGTCCGTCGGCGACCGATTTGAGCGTTTCCAGGCAGTCTTTGGCGCCTTCGACCGAAACGTGGAGAGGGGTGCTGCATAAATCGCGGGGCGTATTCAACAATTCGGTCAATGCTCCCGCCAGCGGAAAAAGGCGGCCATGCGAGGGTTGGACACCGTCAAAAATACTGGGCGGCAAATTTTCCGCATCGATTTCCTGCAGCAGTGAATGCAATTCCTTAAAAGTCAGCACCGCGTCCACCAGCCCGAGGTTGCCCGGATCGAGCGCCTCGGCCTTCTTGGCGATACAGGGGCCGATAAAAACCACCTTGACGGCATCGCCGTACTCGTTTTTGACGATTTTGGCCGTCGTCAGCATGGGGGACAGAATCGGCGCCAAATTAGGAATCAATTCGGGGTAGTGCTTGGTGACGAGGCCGACGAGGGCCGGACAATTGCTGGCAATGATCGGCATCGGCGGTGAATTGAGCATCAGCTTGGCATATTCGCGCACCACCAGTTCGGCGCCGACGGCCACCGACCAGACCTCGGCAAAGCCGAGGGCCCGCAGCGCGCTGATCACCTGCCGCCAGGGAAGAGCGTGAAAGGCGGCGACAAACGAGGGCGCAAGAATGGCGATAACTTTCGTGTCCTTCAATAAACCTTTTACATTATCGATGCTATTTAAAACTAATTTGGCTTTTTGCGCGCAGACCTTCTCGCAATTGCCGCAGGCTATGCAGCGTTCCTGTATTACTTCGGCCTGCCCGCCGGTAATCTTCACCGCTTTGACCGGACAGTTCCTCACGCAGGCGTAGCACCGCTTGCAGCGGTCTTTGATTGTGGTGATAACATCTGGCATGGCATCACCCCCCACCAGAATATTACAAAAATTCCAATTTAAGAATAACATACTCGGCCGGCCCCGTTAATGGGTAAATGAAATTTTCCGTAAAATCGCTTTAACCTCGGCTTTGAGGTATTTGGATTTTTAAAATATTTCCAGGTGAAGGATTAATACCTTGTGGAGGATATGGCGGCCGAACAGAAGGCCCGCACTACGTACGAGCATCTTATCGCCTGCACGGCGACGAATGCGGGAAGGATACGCTCCGGTTCCTGTGGGAGCGGGAGGTGGTCCACTTTCAGCGGTTCGGCAAGATGCTGAATACGGTGGAGGAGTGGATGGCTGACAGCAAGCGCTGCTGGATGGGCACCGGACGGAGAAGTAAGGGAAAAAGGGAAAACAGCGGCAGAGGCCGCTGTTTTTGCGTTTGGGGGCATATGCCGTGCGCGCTAGGCCCAAGAGTATGCAGGAGGAGGTTGAAATTTGGCGAATATTGTAAAATGAAGTGGTTTATCATGTGACGCTGAGAGGATCTGAGGCGTGGATATATATACGTCACCGACGGGCATAGCGACATGGCAGTTGATGATCTATCATCCGATAAACGACATCTGGTTCTATCTGCTGGCGGCGGCGGTGTTGGCAGCGCTGGCGGGGTACGCTTTTCAGTACCGCAAGACGCCGGCGGCCCGCTATTGGGTTCTCAGCCTCTCTCTCCGGGCTAGCTTTCTCCTGGCTCTGGTTATGGTTACCGTCAGCCCGTCGTTGGCGGATAAGGTTTTCTGGGTCAAAATCCAGCAAATGAGCGCTTTGGTCATAATTCCTACGTTTTTATTGTTCGTCGTGAACATCGCCGAGCAGAAGGGACGGCTTGCCCGGACGGTCGTATCGTCGCTGATTGCGCTGACCGCCTTTTGTATGGTGGCGCTCCTGACTACCGGATGGCACGGCTGGTTCTGGCGCGGCGTGGTTTGGGACGGGGTCACCTTCGGCATCGTCCGTGGCCCGCTTTACTGGGCCGTTATGGGCATAGCCTATTGCCAGTTCTTGTTGGTCAGTGTGCTGTGCGTCATCTGGGCGCGAAGGGCCTCCGGCCTGCGGCGGTGGCAGATCGCGGCGCTGCCGGCCGATCCCCTGTTATCTTTGGCCGGGCATATCCTGTGGGCCATCGACCAGCAGCCCGGCATTATCCCGCCGCTGCCGCTGGCTTTCCTGCTGAGCGGCCTGGCCTGGACGTGGCTCTTTTTCCGCCTACGGGTCCTCAGCCTGATGCCCCTGGCTGAGTCGACCGTAATCGGCAATATCGACGACAGTCTGATCATCACCGACGACCAGGACTATATACAGGACTATATAATGGAACTCAATCCGTCCGCCCAGCGGCGGTTCGGCGATAAAGCCCCGGCTCTGATCGGCAGACATTTCCGGGAGATATTCGCGTCCTGGCCGGCGATGACTGCGCTGCTGGACATCAGGGCAGCGTCGGAGGGAGAAATCCGTCTGGAGGGCAGCGGGGATTATTCGTACCACGTCACGCCGCTGATAGGCTGGGGCAATATGAATATCGGCAAGGCGATCGTCCTCCATGATACGACCGAACTGAAGCGGGTTCAAGCCCAGATAGTCGAGCAGCAGAAGGCGCTGTCGATCATGGCGGAACGGGATCGGCTGGGGCGGGAGCTGCACGATGGCGCCGGCCAGTTGTGGGGTATATAAACATGCAGGTGGAAGCGGCGCGCTCGCTGCTGGCCAAGAACGAGCCGGCCCGGGCCGATGCGCTGCTGGAAAGACTGGCCGGGATCACGAGGGATGTTCACGTCGATATCCGCGAGTCGATCGCGGGGCTGCGGACGGCAACCGGCGAGGAGCACGGCTTGTGGCGGACGCTGGCGGACTATCTGCAGTGGTTCCGTCAGAACAACAATATCGACGCCGAACTGGTCGTCGAAGAGGGGCTAGCCGCCGGCCGACTGCCGCCGACTTCCGAAGCTCAGCTGTTGAGGATCGTCCAGGAGGCGTTGACCAATGTAAGAAAACACGCCGCCGCCCGCCATGTAAAGGTATTCGTCAGGCGGCACGGGGATGCCGCCGAGATCAGGGTGGAGGATGACGGGCGGGGTTTTGACCCTGCTCTGGCGGCAGGGAAAAAAGGGAGCTACGGGCTGAGAATCATGGAGGAAAGAACCCGGGAGACGGGGGGGCGGCTCCGGGTCGAGTCGGCGCCGAATGCCGGGACGACGGTGGTCATAACGCTGCCGCTGGCGCAAGGCGGAGGGTAGAGGGAGAAGGATGCAATGAAAGTATTGCTGGTAGACGACAATGCTTTGTTTCTCGAAGGCCTGGGGAATATGCTGGCCGCCAACGATATCGAGGTGGCGGAAACGGCCCAAAGCGGCCCGGAGGCTCTGCGCAAGGCGGAAGAGCTTAACCCCGACGTCATCTTGATGGATGTCCAGATGCCCGGCGGCGGCGGTATCGAGGCCACCCGGCTGATCAAGGCAAGGCTTCCCGCTGTAAAAGTCGTAATGCTGACAGTATCCCAGGATGACGCCCACCTGTTCGAGGCGATCAAGGCCGGGGCTAGCGGCTATTTGCTTAAGGGTATGGCCAAGGAGCAGTTTTTGCAGCAACTGTCGGGGATGGCCAACGGCGAGACGCCGTTGTCGCCCGGCCTGGCCGCGAAGATACTGGCCGAGTTCGCCAGGCGCGAAAATGTGCGGAAAGCAAGGGAGGAGGCTGCCGCCAGGACGGCGCTCCTCACCCCGCGGCAGGGGGAGATTCTGGGGCTCGTCGCCGGCGGCCTTACCTATAAGGAAGTCGGCGATAAGCTGGGTATCAGCGAGGCGGCGATAAAATACCATATGGGCGAGATTACCGCCAGGCTCCAGCTCGAGAACAAGTCCCAGGCGGTCGCCTTTGCCGCCGGACTGGGATTGGTGGTCGTGCCGGGAAAAGAAGGAAGCGAAAACTAATAATGAAGCGAAAAAGTATAGTGAAAACTATACTTTTTTTTATTTGCCACTAGACTTTCGTCTAGTGGCTTTTTCGCCATTTTTTGCTAATATTCATCTTGAGAAATGATATTTCGGCAAAATTGGGTGTACAAAATATCGATAAGCGAAGGTCGGTGGCGAGAATTGAAGCAGAGAGAAGTCGTATTCTGCGGAAATTCGGTGTATCTCTCCGGGTTGGCGGCCAGTCTGCGGCAAAACAGCCGGCTGAGGATAGTGGCAATCGACGCCTGTCCTGATAAAGCGGCTAATGAACTCAAAATGCTGCGCCCGGAGGTGGTCGTCGGCGAGTTCGCAGGCCCTGAGACGGTGGAAGCATTGCGCCTGGAGCACCCCGGGCTGTCGGTGATCGCCGTGGAGGCGGCGACCGACACCCTGGTCGTTTTCGACGGCCGGACGCCGGAGAGGGCGCCGGTAAGCGAGCTGGCGCGGCTGATTGCGGGCGGCGCGCCGGCAAGCGACGGCACCGCCGCGGCGACGGACGAGAGGAGGGGCACGACGTGAGCGATCTGCCGATAAACGACGAGAACCAAATCAAAAGCGAAGCGGCCGAGCAAAACCAAACCCAAACCCAGACTCGGGTCGCGGGCGGACCGGCCGGGGCCCGGCCGGACAGGAAGCCGTACTTCGTCATCGATCCCGGGCCGCTGACCTGCAAGACGGACATCGCTGGCCTGGAGTTCGACTTCAACTACGGTCTGCGCGTCAAGGTGCCGGAGGGCGACTGGCGGGTGAAGTTCACCGACCGCGACGCCGGCGTCACCCTCTACGACGCCCGGGCTTCGAACGTATTCGTCACCAGCACCAAGAAGTACTACGTCAACTTCGGCCTGGAGGTCTATCTGGCGGACAAGCTGGTGTTCAGCCATGATTTCAGCCCCGCCGGAAAAAGAGTGTTCATCAAGTTCCCCACCGGCACGCTCGGCGACGTCATCGCCTGGTTCCCCTACGCCCAGGTCTTCAAGCATGTCCACGGCTGCGAGGTCTATGTCGCCATGGACGAAAAGCTGGCCGACATCTTCGCTCCGTCGTATCCGGAGCTGAATTTCGTCGGCCCAGAGGCGAGGCCGGAAGGCCTATACGCCACCTACTACATGGGCATCTTCTTCCCCTGCGACGACCGGGTCCATCAGCCGGTGGACTTTCGCGTAACCGGCCTGCAGA
>JALHDI010000293.1 GCA_022839045.1 Sporomusaceae bacterium | reverse complement strand
AAACCAGAAAACGCGCCGGCGACCTGGAAAGACAAAAGCAAAACACCGTCGCCGGAGAATTGCTGTCGATGGACGAAAAATTGGCGGGCCTGCGCACGTCCCGCGACGACGACGCCGCCAGGGTCGAAGCCGTCAGCCGACGCTGCCAGGAACTCCAGGACGCCTGGAAAGAGCTTGACAAACGCAGCCAGCAACTGAAAGCCGAAGTGACGCGCCAACGCGAAGCAGCCGCCGCCATCGAAAAGGAAACCGTCACCGTCGAGGCTGACAAGCAACGGCTGGAAGCCGCCGTGGCCGCCGCAACGGCCAAAGTCAATGACAGCCAGGACGCCGACAAGGGAAAGGCCCAGGCGGAACTTGACCGCGCCAACGCCGAACTGGCGGAAATCATCAAGAAAATGGAAGACGTCTACCAGCGCAAGGCGACTGTCATCACCCCGGAAAGTACCAAGAAGCTGGCTGCTGACAGCGCTGCCCTCAAGCAACTCGCCAGCGAAAGCGCTGACCTGGCCCGACAGGTACGGCACGCCGAATTCCTCGTCACCTCCGCCAAGCAGGATGCAGAACTGGTCAACGCCAGAATCCTGACCGCCACCCGGCGAAGAAAACTGGCGGAGGAAACGGCCGCCGTTCTCGCCAAACCGGCGGCCGAACGCGAGCCGCTCCTGGCCGGACTCCAGCAGACAGCAGCCAGCGCACGCGAAGCCCAAGCCCAGGTGAACGCCATCGCCGAAGCCAAAATCAACAACCAGAAAAACGTCATCGCCAAGGAAGCCGAACTCGACAAGCAGGCCATTGCCGAAGCCGAGGCGGAAATCGCCCAGCTTGACCAGGACCTGAAGCCGGTACAGGAAGAATTCAACAAGTGGAAGACGCAGGCTCTCCAGACCTTCGAAGCCTTCCGCAAGGCCTATCCAAAATCAGCCAAGGCGCCGGATAACTTGTCTCGACTCGGAACCATCTACATGGAAATGGGCGACCACGCCAAGGCCTCCGCAGCCCTTGAACTGCTCGCGCGCGACTTTCCAGACTCCGACGCCAGCAAAATGGTGCTCGTCAACCTAGGCCGCGCCCAAATGGAAGCCGGGAACCACGAGGCCGCCGCCAAGTCGTTCCAAGACCTGATGTCATCCAAAGCCGATACGGTCAGCGTCCCCAATTTGAGCTACATCGCCGACGCCGCCCTCCGGCTCAACATCCCCAACGCCGCCCTCGCCGCCTGCCGCGAAATCATCAGCCGCGGCAAGTCCAACCACCCGGAAGCAGGGCTGGTCACCGGCGGCGTCAAGGATCGAGCCTACGTCC
>JALHDI010000292.1 GCA_022839045.1 Sporomusaceae bacterium | reverse complement strand
CGGCTCCGATGCCGCTCCCGGTCACCGCTGCTCGCAGGGGCTGGTTAAGCTTGCCAGGCGCAACGCCGGTCGCTGCCGCCGCCGCCGCGATGACTTCCTCCAGGGCGGTCGCTGTAAACGGCTCTATCGACGCCAGCTTCGCCGGCAATGACCGCAGCGCCGCGATTACCGCGTCATCCCGGCATTGCTTTGCGCACAGCTTGGCGTCATACTCGGGAAAGTCAACGAAAAAATATTGCCACTGCTCAACATCGGCAAACACCTTGAGCCGGCTGTGCATCAGCAGGCAGACCTTCCGCAGCAGGCGCTCGTCCAAGTCGCGCCCCCACTCAAACCCGGACAGGCGTTCACGGCAGCGAACAAAGAAATCCTCTTCCGGAAGCTCGGCAATGTACTGGCCGTTGAGATTGGTCAGCTTTTGGATGTCCATTTGCGCCGAGGCGTGCTGGACTCGATTAAGGGAAAAGGCCTTGACCAGCTCGGCGCGGGTCATCTTTTCGCGGTCATCGCCAGGCGACCAGCCCAGCAGCGTCAAATAGTTGAACAGCGCCTCCGGCAGGAAGCCGCGGTCGCGGAAGTCGCCGACAAAGGCGTCGCCGTCGCGTTTGCTGTAGGGCTTTCCCGCCGCGTTCACGATCATAGGCAGGTGCCCGTAGGCCGGCGGAGCCGCCCCCAAGCAGACAAACAGCATGATGTGCCGGAAGGTGTTCTCGACATGGTCGTCGCCGCGGATGATATGGGTGATGCCCTGGGTGATGTCATCGACCACATTCGCCAAGTGAAACACCGGGGAGCCGTCGCTGCGGACGATCACCACGTCCCTCATGCTGTCCAGCGGCTTGTTCATCTCGCCTTTGACCAGGTCTCGGTACATAATCGTCCGCCGCGTGAAATGCAGCCGCGTCGCTCCTGGGAGCGTGAAGCTCTCGTCGCCGCGCAGGATCGCTTTTTCCTTCCCGGCCAGGGAGAAGAGACAAGTTCCGTCTGCCGCGAAGACCTGCAAGTCCTTGCAGCCGGCCAGGCACGCGCCGCCCGGCGCCGGCGTCCCTTTGGCGGACACGCCAGCGTAGCCGACGCCTTTGTCACTGACGGTGACCGGCACATCCGGATGCACCGGCACATCGATAGGGCCGACGTTGACGACGCCTGGAATCCGCTCGGCGTCAAAAGGAATGCGGAACACGACCGCTTCGCCTTCGCCGCCTTTGCTGTCTCGATAGGCATCGCCCTGGGCCAGGAGCTGCTCTGCCGCTGCCAGGTGGCGGTGGCGCTGGGAAGTCTGATACAGGGGCGGCTTTTCGTCAAAG
>JALHDI010000291.1 GCA_022839045.1 Sporomusaceae bacterium | reverse complement strand
TTTACTGATATGCAGGCCGGTAAGTACAAGCGTATTGTCCTGAAACTGAGCGGCGAGGCGCTCGCCGGGAACAAAGGCTACGGCATCGATCCGGAGACGGTGGAGCGGATTGCCCGCGAGATCCGCGAGATCAAGCGGACCACCGATCTCGAGGTCGCGATCGTCGTCGGCGGCGGCAATATCTGGCGCGGTCTGGCCGGCAGTTCCAAGGGGATGGACAGGGCGACCGCCGATTACATGGGCATGTTGGCGACGGTGATGAACGCGCTGGCCATGCAGGACGCCCTCGAACACTCGAGCGTCGATACCCGCGTGCAGTCGGCGATCGAGATGCGCCAGGTGGCCGAGCCTTATATCCGCCGCCGCGCCATTCGCCACCTTGAGAAGGGCCGCGTGGTGATCTTCGCGTCCGGCACCGGCAACCCCTATTTTTCGACCGATACGACCGCGGCGCTCAGGGCCGCGGAGATCGAGGCCGACGTCATCCTGATGGCGAAGCGCAACACCGATGGCGTGTATGACTCCGACCCCCGTTATAATCCCGGCGCCAAGAAGTTCACCGCCCTGGAGTATATCGAGGTGTTGCAGCGCGGCCTGGGGGTAATGGACTCCACCGCGACCAGCCTTTGCATGGATAACAGGATTCCGATCATTGTTTTCAGCATCGACGAGCCCGGTAATATTTTGAAGGCCGCTTGCGGCGAAAATATCGGCACTGTTGTGGGAGGGATGAAAAATGACGGTTAAGGAAATCTACGCCAGCCACGAGGACAAAATGAAGAAAGCCTTGGACGTGATGCGCAAGGAGTACGGCAGCCTGCGCGCCGGCCGCGCCACCCCGGCGCTCCTCGACAAGATCGCGGTCGAATACTACGGTACGCCGACCCCGCTCAGCCAGGTGGCCAACATTTCGGCTCCCGAGCCGCGCCTGCTGACCATTCAGCCATGGGAAAAGACGATGCTCGGCACGATCGAGAAGGCAATCCTGAAGTCCGATCTCGGCCTCACACCCAACAACGACGGGTCGGTTATCCGCCTCAGCATCCCCCAACTGACCAAGGAGCGGCGCACCGAACTCGTCAAGGTGGTGCACAAGAAGGCCGAGGAATGCCGGGTAGCGGTCCGCAACCTGCGCCGCGACGGCAACGAGGCGGTCAAGAAACTGGAAAAGGACCGCGTCATCTCCGAGGACGAGGCCAAAAAGGGCCAGGACGACATCCAGAAGCTGACTGACAAGTACATAAAAGAGATAGATCATGTTATGGCCGTCAAAGAAAAGGAAATAATGGAAGTGTAGCATGGATACCG
>JALHDI010000124.1 GCA_022839045.1 Sporomusaceae bacterium | reverse complement strand
ACCGCGGCCGCCACCGTCAGGTACATGCCGGTCGCCCAGATGGCCACGATGCCGCCGATGAGCGAGAAGGGCACGTTGAGCAGGATAAGGAGCGCGTCTTTGGCCGAACTGAAGGTCATATACAGCAGGAAGAAGGTGAGGAAGATGACCGCCGGCACCACTAGGGCGAGGCGGTTTTTGGCCCGCTGCTGGTTCTCGTACTGCCCGGTCCAGTGGATGGAGTAGCCGGGCGGCAGGTCGACCTTTTCCCGGATAAGTTTGTCGGCTTCGTCGACGAAGCTCACCACGTCCCGGCCGCGGGTGTTGAACTGGATGATCGCCCGGTAGGTGGCGTTTTCGCTGCTGATCATCGACGGACCGTCGACCACCTTGAATTGGGCTACTTCGCCGAGGGGGATGTTGGCGCCGCTCGGGGGTGCCGCCGCCGGCGACGCGCCGCCGCCCATGCCTCCCATGCCTCCTCCGCCGGCGGCCTTGGCGCCCCCGCCCGTCACCGGGATGAGGATGCTTTTCATCGCGGCGATGTTTTCGCGGTTGTCGCGGTTGTAGCGGACCAGCACGTCGAAGCGTTTGCGGCCTTCGATGGTGGTCGTGGCCGCGCGCCCGCCGACCGCCAGCTCGATGGCGTCCTCGACATCGGCGATGTTAAGGCCGTAGCGGGCGACCTTGTCGCGGTCGACCTGGACTTCGAGGTAGGGGGCTCCGAAGATGCGCTCGGCGAGCAGGTCGCCGACGCCGGGTACGGCGGCGAGGACTTTCTCTATCTCGAAAGCTTTCTGTTGCAGCACCTTTAGGTCGTCGCCGTATATTTTGACGCCGAGCTCGGTGCGCACGCCGGTGGTCAGCATCGACAGCCGGCCGGCGATCGGCTGGGTGTACGCCTGGTTGAGGCCGGGCAGCGAGGAGAGCTTGGTGGCCATCTCGTGCTCGATGTCCGCTTTCGTCATGCCCGGCCGCCACTGGTCTTTGGGCTTGAGGGTGACGATGGTCTCGATCATGTTGATGGGCGCGGGGTCGGTCGCCGATTCGGCCCGGCCGACTTTGCCCACCGACATCTCGACCTCGGGTACCTCCATTATCAGCCTGTCCATCTTCTTGGCCGCCTCGACCGCCTCGGTGAGCGATACGCTGGGCAGCATGGTGGGCATCACCAGGAAGGTGCCTTCGTCGAGGGCGGGCATGAACTCGGTGCCGATGAAGGGTAGCAGGGAGAAGCCGGCGATCATCACGACGACGGCGATGATGATCGTCGCCTTGCGGTGCCTGATGACCTGCCTGAGGAGGGGCACGTAGAGCCGGTGGAGTTTCCTCACGACCCAGGTCTCTTCTTCCTTGATCTTGCCTCTGAGCAGCAGGGTGCAGAGCACCGGCACGAGGGTGAAGGCCAGGATGAGCGACCCGGTCATGGCGAAGGTTTTCGTCCACGCCATGGGGGTGTACATCTTGCCTTCGGTGCCGGTCATGGTGAAGACCGGCAGGAAGGTGACGATGATGATGGTGATGGAGAAGAATATCGGCGCGGCCACTTCTTTGGCGGCCTCCAGCGTCACTGCGACGATGTTCCGCCGCCCGCCGTCCTCGGCGAGGTGGCGGTAGACGTTCTCGACCATGACGATGGCTGCGTCGGTCATGACGCCGATGCCGATGGCGATGCCGCCGAGGGACATGAGGTTGGCGGACAGGTGGATGCCCTTCATCCAGATGAGGGCGATGAGGATGCCGAGGGGGATGGCGCTGGTGACGATGAGGCTGGAGCGGAAGTTGCCGAGGAACAGGAAGACGATGAGGGACACGAGGATGAATTCTTCGATCAGGGCGCGGGTGAGGGTGCTGACCGCCTTCTTGACGAGGTCTGTCTGGTCGTAGTAAGGCACAAGCTTCATGCCCTGGGGCAGCGTGGCCTGGATCTCGGCCATCTTCACCTTGACCTGATCGATGACGTTGAGGGTGTTCTCGCCCATGCGCTGGACGACGATGCCGCCGGCCGCCTCATGGCCGTACTTGGTCAGCACGCCGCGGCGGAAATCCGGGCCCAGGTTGACCCTGGCGACGTTCTTCACATACACGGGCACGTTGTTGTTCTGGGTGACGACGATGTTGGCGATGTCGTCGACCGACTCGATCAGGCCGAGCCCGCGGATGACGTACTCCTGGCCGTTCTGCTCGACGACCTTGGCGCCGATGTTGGCGTTGTTGGCGCCGATGGCGGCGAACACCTGGCCGACGCTCACGCGGTAAGCCTTCATGAGGTCGGGGTCGATGTTGACCTGGTACTGGAGGACGTAGCCGCCGATGCTGGCGACTTCGGCGACGCCGGGGACGGCGCTGAGCTGGGGCTTGACGACGAAGTCCTGCATTGTGCGCAGCTCGGCCAGGTTGTGGCGGTCGCTCTCGATGGTGTACATGAACACCTGGCCCATCGGGGTGCTGACCGGCCCGAGGGCGGGCTGCACGCCCCGCGGCAGGCGGGGGATGGCCTGCTGGACCTTCTCGTTGACGACCTGGCGGGCGAAGTAGGTGTCGACGCCGTCTTCGAAGATGACCGTCACCATCGAAAAGCCGAACGAAGAGGCGGAGCGGACGTCCTTGACCTTCGGCAGGCCGCGGAGGGCCGTTTCCAGCGGGTAGGTCACCTGGTCCTGCACTTCCTGGGGGCCGCGGCCCATCCAGTCGGCGTACACCAACACCTGATTTTCGCTCAGGTCGGGGAAGGCGTCGATGGGCGTGTCTTTGACCGCGAATACGCCCCAGACGACGACCAGCACCGACAGGGCGATGATGATGACGCGGTTTTTAAGGGAGAATTCGATCAGTTTGTTGAGCATTCTTATCCCCCTTAATGACCGCTGTGTTCGTTGGCTTTACCGGCGGGCTGGGCCGGCTTCGCGGCCGGGGCCGCCTGCGGCTGGCCGGCGGCCGGCTTGCTGCCGCCGTGGCCGGCGTGGCTGCCGAAGCTGCCCAGTTGGGTCTGCGAATCGATCAGGAAGGCCGCGGCGGTCACGACCACGTCGCCGGGCTGCAAACCGGACAGTACCTGGACGTAGCCGTCCGCTTCCAGGCCGGTGGTGATGTCGCGCTTGACGAAGCTGTCCTCGCCCTGGGCAACGTACACTACTTTGCGGGTGCCGGTGTCGAGCACGCTGGATACCGGGATCGCCAGGCTCTCGCCGAGCGGCAGGCGGACGGCGGCGCTCACGAACATGTTCGGCTTGAGCTTGCCGTCGGGGTTGGGCATTTCGATCCTGACTTTGACCGCCCGCGTCGCGTCGTCGACCACCGGGTTTATGAAGGTGACCGTGCCGCCGAAAGTCTGGCCGGGATAGGCGTTGCTGGTGACCTGAACTGCCTGGCCGACCCGGACGGCGGCGATGTCTTGCTCGTAGATGTCGGCGTTGAGCCAGACGCTGGAGAGGTCGGAGAGGGTGAACAGCTTGTCGCCGGGCATGATGTACGCCCCGGGCAGCATCGTCTTCTCCATCACCGTGCCGCCGAACTGGGCGCGGATGAGCATCGTATCGCTCGCTTTGCGGGTATGAGTAAGATGTTCGATATCGCCCGCGGGGATGCCGAGCAGGATCAGCTTGCGCCTAGCCGCTTCCAGCAGCTTGTTGTTGAGCTGCACGACCTCGCGGCTGGCGTCGCGAAGCTTGTGGACGCTGTCGAGGGCCAGCAGGTATTCCTCCTGGGCGGAAATGTACGTCGGGCTGTAGACGGCGGCGATCGGCTGCCCGGGGGCGATGTACTGCCCCTCGGCGGTGATATACAGCTCGTCGATCCTGCCTTCCACCCGCGAGGTGATGTAGGTCCGGCTGGTTTCGTTGAGCGCGATTTTGCCGGTCGTCTTGATATCTTTGGTCAGCGCTTTCTTTGCCGCCGTCGCCGTCTGCACACCGGCGAGCTGCCTGGCCTTGGCGTCGAGGGCCACTACCTCCGCGCCCGCGCCGTGGCCGGAATGTCCGGCGGCGCCTTGCGGGGCGTTCCCCGCAGGCGGCGCGGCGGCCTTTTGGCCCGCATAGGTGTAGTAACCCCACCCGCCGCCGGCGACAAGCGCCGCCACCACCCCGACGATTACCAGTTTATTGCCCTTCACACGCTCGAGCATTCTGTCCTCTCCGTTTCTCGATTTTATTTTTCCGGCTGGCTGAGGTTGCCGAACAGGGGTTTCCCCACCGCCTTTTCGATGCTGGCGGCCGCTTTCTCGTAGTCGGTTCTGGCTTTATAGTAGCCGAGCTTGGCGTTCCGCAGCGTCGTTATCGCGTCGAGGACCGCCATGAAGTCGGCCTTGCCGTTGGTGTAGCTGATCATCGCCGCCTGGTAGGACTGCTCGGCCTGCGGAACGATGGTGTTTTTGTAGAGGTCGATCTGGCTCCAGGCCGTTTTGGCTTCGGTGAGGGCCATCTGGACGTCGAGGCCGGTCATGTTCCGCATGTCGGCGAGAGCGGCTTTGTTGGCCTCGAGGTTGGCCCTGGCGGCGTCCACCTGGGCTTTGTTCTTGCCCTGCCAGAGCGGCAGCATCGCCATGAGCTCGACCTTCCAGGTCTTCCGCGACATCTCCAGGTCCCGCGGCACCTTGTAGCCGAGCCGCAGTTCGAAATCGGGGAGCGATTGTTTCCTGGCTAGGTCCACCCCGTTTTCCGCCATCGCCACCTGGGCCTGCATGCCCTGCAGCGAAGGCTTGGTGCCCGTCGCCGTGTTCTGCAGGCCGGCGAGTTCGAAGTTGGGGGGCGGCGCGACAAATTCCTCGCTGACGGCCACTTCCGTGTCGGCCGGCCGGCCCATTATGACGTTCAGTTTGGCTCTGGCGACCGCTTCCATGCCGGCCATGGCGATGAGGTTGGTCGTCATCTGCGAATACTCGGTCTGGGCCCGCAGGGTATCCTGCAGCGGCACCATGCCGGTGGCGTAGTTTACCTGGGCGACTTTGGCGAGCTGACCCATGAGCTGCTGATTTTCCCTGCCGATCTCCAGCGCCTTGCCGGCGTAGAGGAGGTCGTAGTAGGCCGCCTTTGCGTCCATATACGTCTGCAGCCGTTTTTCCTGAAAGCCGCCTTCCGACATCGCGGCATCGTTGGCCGCCATCCTGCTCATCAGGCCGAGTTTGCCGGGAAACATGAACTCCTGGCTAAGCGTGTACTCGGTCATCATCCCCTGCCCCGGGCCGAGCGTCCCGGTGGGGATGTCGTCCTTCATGATCCCGACCTTGGGGTTGGGCAGCGCACCGGCGATCGGTACGCCGGCTTTCTTTTCCTCCCAGCGCTTCTGGGACTCGATCACCGCCGGGTTGTTGTTCACGGCCGCGTTGACGACCTCGTCCAGCGTCAGCGCGCCTGCCGCCAGGGCCGGACTGATACCGTTGGCCGCCAGTGCAGCGGCCGTCGTCAGGGCGAGCAAGAAGCGAAAGCTTTTCCTGCGCATTCAGATCCCTCCGGAAATAATAAATTTAGCCATTTTTACGCGCCCCTTCGGACAGGTCGATATCCTTCATGCGGCGAACGATGAAGGCGACAACCAGGATATTGAGCAACAGCATTACGGTCAGCATGATTAGCGGCACCTCGCTCTCCGCGGATAGTAACTCAATTAGCTTTATCTTAAACGGCAGTTATGAAGAACCGATGAATATGAGTTGAAGAACTTGTGTTAATTTCGCATTTCTGAGCGCCTGGAAAATGGTATGGAAAAACCGCCCGTCGCCGGGCGGCCTTATGCCGTTTTCATGGTAACGGCTCCCGGATGCAATTTTTCCCCTCAACGTTTATACGCGGCCCTGCTTTGCGCCCGCCGGCAGCAGGACGTGAAAGCAACTGCCCTCGCCGAGCCGGCTTTCGACCCGGACGCTCCCGCCGTGGATCTCGACCAGTTGCTTGACGATCGCCAGGCCGATGCCCGTTCCCCCGCTCCGGCGGTTGCGGGACTTGTCCGCCCGGTAGAAGTGGTCGAATATATGCGGCAAGTCTTCCCCGGAGATACCTCGGCCGGTATCGCAGACCGAAATCTTCACCCAGCGGCGCCCGTCGCGAGCCTCGGTCGTCGTATTGACGGCTATCTTGCCGCCCGGGTCCGAGTACCGCACCGCGTTGGTCAAGAGATTGTACCACACCTGGCTTAACCGGCTGGCGTCCACCTCCAGAACCGGCAGAGCGCCAAGGGTGCATTCGACCGCGAGCCCCTTCGCGTCCGCCAGGCGCCTGACCATGCCGACCGCGCGGGAAACCGTCCTGTTGATGTCCGCCGGGGCTTTTTCCAGCGACAGCTGCCCGGCCTCGGCCAGCGACAGATCGCGCAGATCGTTGATGAGTCGGTTGAGCCTCACCGTTTCTTCGAACAGCGAACCGAGCTGTTCCTTGCCCGTGTCGACGACACCGTCGAGCATCCCCTCCAGGTTGCCCTGGATCACCGCCAACGGCGTTTTGAGCTCATGGGCGATGTCCGCCAGCAGCTGCTTTCTCTGTCGGTTGTTCGTTTCCAGGGCCTCGGCCATCCGGTTGAAGGCGGCGGCGAGTTGCTGAACCTCGTCGTTCGAATCGACTTCGACCTTATGGGTAAAATTGCCGCGTTCGATCGCCCGGACGCCGGCGCTCAAAACCCTGAGCGGCACGGTGATGCTGCGGGCGAGGGCGTAGCTCGCGGCGAGCCCGACGAGGACGATCGCTCCGCCTACCCATATCAGTGAGTCGTGGACGGACTTCAGAAATTCCTCCTCGGCTCCCCCCGGCGCGGCCTGCGCGCCGAAATGCGCGTAAAGGCTGGCGAGATAATCCCGGAAGAGGCTGCTCATCTGCTGGTTGGCCAGATAAATCAGCAGGAAGACCGCCAGGGTGATAACCAGGAACATCAGCCCGGTGATGCGGTAGGTGATGCTGATCATTCGCTCTCACCGGCGAATCGGTAGCCGATCCCGTAAACGGTGAGGATATAGCGCGGCTCTTTGGGGTCGTCCTCGAGCTTGCGGCGGAGGTTCTTCATATGGACGTCGACGGTCCGGTCGTAGCCGTCGAACGCGTACCCCTGAACCCGCTCGACGATCTGGAGGCGGGAAAATACGCGCCCGGCGTTGGTCGCGAGCAGTTCGAGGATCTTGAATTCGGTGGGCGTGAGGTCAAGAACGGCATTACCCTTCTTCACCAGGTGCCGCTCGACGTCGATGAGCAGCTCGCCCTTGCGGATCGGTTCTGTCTTCACGGCCTCTTTCCGGGTCCGGCGCAGGATGGCCTTGGCCCGCGCGACCACCTCGCGCGGGCTGAAGGGTTTGGCGACATAGTCGTCGGCCCCCATCTCCAGGCCGATGACGCGGTCCGTTTCCTCGTCGCGGGCGGTGAGCATGACGATGGGCACATCGCTTTCCTTGCGCAGTTTGCGGCATATCTCCCAGCCATCCATGCCGGGAAGCATCAGGTCGAGTATCACGA
>JALHDI010000290.1 GCA_022839045.1 Sporomusaceae bacterium | reverse complement strand
CTACCCCTGACGGCAGAGACGCAAGGGATCCTCAATGCGGCCACACTTTCCAAATTGAAACCGGACGGTTATCTCATCAACGTGGCGCGCGGCCGACATCTGGTGGAGGAGGACCTGCTGGCGCTCTTGGCCGACGGCAGGCTCGCAGGAGCCGCCCTGGACGTGGTGTGCGACGAACCGCTGCCCGTTGATCACCCGTTCTGGACCCACCCGAAAATCACATTGACACCCCACATCTCCGCACTGACCCTGCGGGAAGAAAGCGTGGCACAGATCGCCGGAAAGATCCGGAGGCTGGAATGCGGCCAAACCGTTGAAGGCATCGTCGATATTCGGCGCGGTTATTGAACGGAATATCTCTCCTTCAGCGCCGCAAGCACCGGTATTCCCGAACGCCCCCCCAAATGCAGACTGACCTGCGCCGCCGCCCATGCGCCCAGATCAAGGCTTTTCTCCGCCTGCCACCCGTGGAGCAGCCCGTAGATGACGCCCGCATGAAAGACATCCCCGCAACCGGTCGTATCGACGGCCTCGACCGGATAGGCCCGTTTTTCGATGATTCGCCCCCCGGCCAACGCGACATACCCCGCCTTCCCCATCGTCACGCCGACAAGCCGCGGGCCCAGTTCCGACAGCATCCGACAGGCCCGATGGGGATCGCGGCCGCCCGCAAGCGAAAGGGCAAAGGATTCGGAGACGACGAAACAGTCGCTGAGGCGCGCCAGGTCGAGCATACCCTCCCTGAGCGTTCCGCCGTCCGCAACCACCGTCGCCCCGGCGCGCCTGGCCTCCGCGGCGGCGAACAGCGCGGCCTCCATGCACAGGCCGTCCGTGTGGAACAGCCGCGCCCGCCGGAGGTTCGCGAGATCGATTTCACCGGGCCGGATTTCCGCCCCGGTGGGACGTCGCCAAAAAATATTCCGTCTCCCGAGCGACCGTTCCGCGGAGATGAAGGCGAACTGGGAGGCGCATCCCTTCCGGACGACCAGCCCGGCCGTGTCGATTCCCTCCTCTCGTAGCGAGCGTTCAATCAAAACGCCGAAGAGATCGTTGCCCACCACGCCGGCAAAGCAGCAGGAGATCCCCCAGCGGGCCAGGGCCGTCAGAGCCGTCGCCGCCGGTCCGCCCCCTTCAAACACGGCCTCCTGCAATTCGCATTTTGCATCGGGCGGCGGATAGACTTCGATTGTCCCGATGTAATCGAGGGAACATTGTCCGAGGCCGTAGACCTGAAATCCCTTCTCAGTGACCATGGTTCGATCCCCCCTGGTTGGTCTCCTTTCCGGGAAAGGATTTTTTCTTCTCCCGGTAAAGG
>JALHDI010000289.1 GCA_022839045.1 Sporomusaceae bacterium | reverse complement strand
CGGCGCAATCCAGTTGTTGGTGGGCCCCGCATCGTCCTGTTTCGCCGTGCTGATATAGGTGCGCGCTTCGACCCGGGCCACATCGCTCGGCTGGGAGCGAAAGAGGACACTGTTGGGACGCTTCGACAGCGGCGTGGCCGCACCGGAAGCCACCATCTGCTTCATCAGGCGATCATATTCCTCCCGGCTGCCGTCGCACCAGTGAACGGCGTCGGGCCGACACCAATGGGTCATCTCGCTGACCCATTGGTTTAAAGCTTTATGTTTTGTGAACATGAGACTCTCCTCGTTTCCAATCAAAAATACGATTACCCGGCGTCCGCATCCCGTCGCTCCGGCGTCGATTCGGCATGGCTGCGGATGGACGGTTTTCCGGAGCGGATGATGCGCGGGCCTATCGTCGAACTTCGATCCCGGCGATCTTCTCGTAATACCGGACCAGCGCGCTGTGATCGTTGTCGCCCATCCCGTCGTCGCGCAGCGAAAGCATCATCTTCATCGCCTCCTCGGTGAGCGGCGTCGGCGCGGAGATGCCTTTTGCGGTGTCCAGCACGTTGTTGAGATCCTTGATGTGGAGGTTGATGCGGAAACCGGGCTTGAAATTCCGGTCCAGCATCATCGGGGCCTTGGCGTCCATCACCGTGCTACCGGCCAGGCCGCCCCGGATCGCCTGAAAGACGAGATCCGGATTGACACCGGCTTTGGTGGCCAGGACCAGGGCCTCAGAAACCGCGGCGATGTTGGCGGCCACGACGATTTGGTTGGCAAGCTTTGTCACATTCCCGGCGCCGATCTCCCCGCAAAGGACCACGGAGGCGCCCATGGTCTTCAGGATCGGCAGATATTGGTCAAAGTCCGCCCGGCTGCCGCCGACCATGATCGAAAGGGTGGCGTCGATCGCCTTGGGTTCCCCGCCGCTGACCGGGGCGTCCAGCATCCGGATTTTCTTGTCGGCCAGCGCGGCCGCGACCTCGCGGCTGACCAGCGGGGCGATGGAGCTCATATCGATCAGGATCGAGCCGGGCCGCATGGTCTCGATGATGCCGTCTTTCCCCAGCACGACTTCCTTCACATGCGGGGAGTTGGGCAGCATCGTGATGATCGCATCCGTCTTCGCGGCGACGTCTTTCGGGGAGGTTCCCTTTTCCGCACCCGCCTTCACGGCTTCGTCAACCGCCTCGGCGACAATGTCGTAGACCACGAGCGGATATCCCGCCTTCAACAGGTTTTTGCTCATGTGCTTTCCCATGATTCCCAGGCCGATGAAACCGATTTTTTTCATGATGCATTCTCCTTCTCGTCTTTTTAAAGTTTGTATCCGTACAACGAAA
>JALHDI010000288.1 GCA_022839045.1 Sporomusaceae bacterium | reverse complement strand
GCGGATGGCGTCCTGGATCTCGGCCGCCATCTGGGCCTTGAGCTGCTCGGTGACTTTGGCCTTGACGGCCACCGGGCATTTCAAAGTCATGCTTTCCATTCTTTTCAGCACCTTTTCAGATGATTTCCACCATGACCCGCTGGTTTTCACGGGTGGCCGCAGCTTTGACGACGGTGCGCAGCGCTTTGGCGATGCGGCCCTGCTTGCCGATGACCTTGCCCATGTCTTCCGGCGCGACCCTGATCTCGTAGACGGTGACGCCTTTGTCTTCAGTGGCCGTGACGCTGACCTGGCCGGGGTTCTTGACGAGGGATTTGGCGATAACTTCTATCAGTTCTTTCATTAGTTATCACGCTTCTTTCTTGGTGCGCTTGACTTCATCCCACTTTTTCATGATACCGGCCTGGCCGAAGAGGTCCTTAACGGTGTCGGTGGGTTGCGCGCCTTTCTGCAGCCACTCGATGGCCTTTTCCTCATCGATTTTAATGATGGCCGGCTCGGTGGTGGAGTCGTAGTGGCCGAGGGCTTCGATGAACCTGCCGTCCCGCGGGGAACGGGCGTCGGCCACGACTACGCGGTAGAAGGGGCTTTTCTTGGCACCCATGCGCTTGAGTCGGATTTTGACCGCCATGTTACAATTCACCTCCTTAATAGAATTACCAAATGTGTTTTTGCTTATCGCATGAAAGGCAGTTTAAAGCCGCCTTTTTTGCCGCTTTTCTGGTGCTGCTGGAACTGCTTCATCATCTTACGGGCGTCGGCGAACTGCTTTAAGAGGCGGTTGACGTCCTGGACGCGGGTGCCGCTGCCGGCGGCGATGCGCTTGCGGCGGCTGCCGTTGATGATGTTGGGATCGCGGCGCTCCTTCCTGGTCATCGAGCGGATGATGGCCTCGACCTGCTTGAGCTGTTTCTCGTCGAGTTCGGCGCCCTGGAGCTTCTTGGTGAGGCCGCCCATCCCCGGGATCATGCCGAGGATCTGGTCGAGGGAGCCGAGCTTGCGGACCTGCTGGAGCTGGTCGAGGAAGTCGTCGAGGGTGAAATCTTCCTTGCGGAGCTTCTTCTCGAGCGCCTGGGCTTTGTCGAGGTCGATAGCCTGTTCGGCTTTCTCGATGAGGCTGAGGACGTCGCCCATGCCGAGGATGCGGGAGGCCATGCGGTCGGGGTGGAACGGCTCGAGGGCTTCGAGCTTCTCGCCCATGCCGGCGAATTTGATCGGGCAGCCGGTGACGGCCTTGACGGACAGGGCCGCGCCGCCGCGGGCGTCGCCGTCGAGCTTGGTGAGGATGACGCCGTCGAGGCCGAGGTCGTTGTTGAAGCTTTCGGCGACGGTG